>JAFZME010000145.1 GCA_017553405.1 Bacteroidales bacterium | reverse complement strand
CTCCTGCGCATCCTTCACGGAAAGGATCAGCTTGCCTTCGCCGCTGCGCAGGTCCACCACCCAGAGGCCGTCCTCGGAGGGCCAGATTTCATCGCGAAGGGGATCCTGCCCGTTTCCGGCATATCCGTAATCCGGCCTGCAAAGCCGCAGCCTTGCATAGTTGAGCGAAACGGCCGTCAGCCCGTCTTTCGACACTGCGCTGACCGGGTAGGGGATTATGCGCTCCTCTCCGGTCTTCCAGTTGAGGATGACGGAGACGAATTTCCCGTCGCGGCGGTCGTTGAATATGCAGGCGCCGTCCTCCCAGGGGAGCCAGTGGAACATCGCGGCTTCCTGGAAGTTCCAGCACAGGGTTTTGCCTATGGGAATGAGTTTGTTGCCGTCCTGAAGGTCTACGAGGGCGATTGTCGCCGCTTCGTCTTCGGCGACGAGACGTCCGTTGATATAGGTCTCGAGAACAGCCAGATAGCGTCCGTCCGGACTCCAGGCGTCTATGCCGAAGTAATTGGCAAGAAGATGGTCCAGCGGGCCGCTGGTGACGGCGTAGGCTTCGCCGACCTCCGGAAATTCCGGCAGGGAAGTGCCGCATCCGGCGACAGCTAAGGCAATAGCCAGGTAAATCAGTCTTTTCATCTATTCTATCTCCAGCAGAGCAATGGAATTGTTCAACATTTCAACTGTGACCGTCCCGTCTTCCGAGGGGAAGAGGGGAACCTCCGTGTAGATGTGCTCGTCGTCGGTCAGATGGCAGGTCACCTTGCCCGGCTTCTTACCGGCAAGGGAGACGGTGACGTTGGCGATGTTGCAGGCGTTGTTGTCGCCGTCGTAGCGTGTAAGCATAAGGACTGTCCGGCCATCATCCGCCGCGGCGACGGCATAGACGTCGTCCGAGCCGGAGACCTTGCTTGCGCAGGCGCTGCCGCGGAGCTTGCTCCAGGCGTAGAACGCATAGTACAGGGGCATATGCCGCCTTGTCTGGTAGTCATAGAATCCGCAGTAGGATGTGCAAGGACGGAAGTCGTAATACATCATCATATCGACCGGAGCCGCGTGGAGAGCCGTCATCGTAGCGGCCGCGAAGGCGGCGCCTTTCATCGAGCGGCGGTTCTCGTTGTTGTAGCGCTCGTAAGTAGTGCCGCTGCCCGAACGGAACCTGCGGTAGTTCCATTCATTCAGAATAAGTTCCGCGTCTTCATATCCATATTGCTTCATCCAGCCCCTTATCAGGTCGGCCTCCATCAGGTAGACCGACGGCTCGGCGCCGTATTTATGCCAGGAAATGAAGTCGATGGGGACTTTGTTGGCCCTCATATACTCGAAGAATTCCGGGAAGTAGGTCTTGACTCCCTGGATGCGGCAGTAGGAGGGACCGCCTATCTTCAGGTCGGGGAAGCATTCCTTCAGGTGCTTAGCAGCGACCGCATACATCTTGTGGAATTCCTCTATCGGGCCGGCCCAGGTGCGGGGATCGGTCTTCCAGCGGTCTGAGCTCTGGTCGAGGTCGGCCTCGTTCCAAATCTCCCAGTAGCGGATGTTATAGTGGAATCCGTCAGCCCAGCCTTCGTTGTAGTGTCGGATGACGTGCTCGCAGATCTTCGCCCACTTCTTATAGTCCTTCGGCGGGAATATGTCGTACTTCGCACCGGTCTGGTTCTCAATGGTCTGGCCGAGCCGGTAGAAGGGCTCGCTGCCCGAGTCTATGAGGGTTTTTATATACAGGTCGGTCTCCCTGAAATCATACGACGACGGCTTGTCCGGATCCTTGCAGAAATCCGGGAAGACCGCGCTGATATCCACCAGGCGCTTTCCGTAGTAGCCTTCGTTGGCATCGTGGGTGCGGCTGTAGGGGATATGCAGGACCTTGAAGTCGTTCATCTGCAACTGATCGCCCGGCTCCGGGCCGTTGTTGACGGCATTGAAGGGCTTGAGCGGCCCGAGAATGTCGGAGGGATCCACTGCGACGCTCACTTCCACTGAAGTGATGTTCGGCTGTACTTGTTCCTGTCCCTTGCAGGGAACCAGGCTATATGTAAGTGCCAGGGTGGCTATGATAATTCTTTTGTCCATATCAGTCGAATAATTCATACGCTTCATAATCCTCGTGAGAGGAGCCGCCTGCCATCTGGTTGATGGTGAACAGTTTGGAGGCGGAAGCCTTCCGCCCTTCGTTGTCGACGACAGTCAGCGTGACCGTGGCATTGGTCATAACGGTGCTTATGGTTACCTGCGGATTCTGCGCCGTCGAACGGATACCGTTTATATCCCACGACCACGTGGCTATTCCGGCATCGGAGACGGAACGGTCGGTAAACGTGACCGGCTCGCCAAGAACCGGATTGGCAGGAAGGTCGAAATCTGCTGTCGGCAGGGAATGGACTGTGCTGCCAAGGTCAAAGACTGCATAGACCGGATAGTGGTCGGAGACATACTTGTTGTTCCATTTCCGCTTGTCGGTGCGGTAGAGATAGCAGTTGCCGATGCCGCCATAATATATATGGTCGATTATCTTGCTCTTGGTGCCCCACCAGTGGTAGGTCTCGAAGTAATCCGTCCTTTGGGCCGTGTGACGCGCATTGGAATACGCGTTCTCGAGAGGACCCAGCCAGGAGTCGCCTTCCATAAGATTCCAGTCGCCGGTCATAATGACGGGAAGGTTGCCGGTGTTTTTGCTGCTGACCGTGTTCATAATGAGAGTTATCTCCTTGGGCCGCGAGTCATACAGGCTCAGGTGGACGTTCATATAGAAGAACTGGGTATTCGTGGGCTTGTAGGTCAGGATGGCCCAGGTCGATGTCTGCGGCACCTTATCCGTCATCTCGGGGAAATAACTGCCAGCCGAGTTGGGAGTGTTGGAGTGCCAGACAGTGCCGTGATCGCCCAGGGTGATGAGATCCGTCCTGTAAAGGATGGTCTGGGATTCCTCGCCGCTCTGCGTTCCACCTATCAAGCCCAAAAAGGAACCGTCAGATACGATGTCGTTGCCGTTCTTTCGTCCAAGTCCATAATGGCTGTAGCCGCTGCAGCCTGCAAGGATGTCCTTCACCTGCTCTTTCTCGGCCTCCTGGAGACCGATAACGGCCGGACGATAATTGTTGACCATCGCATAGTAAGCGCTCTTGCGGTTGGTCCAGTCGCGGTCGCCGGTGTCCGGATTGCTCGTCTTGTCACGCGCGGAAGCGAAGCGGACGTTGGAGGACATAACCATCAGGCCGTCCGGCTCCGGATCTGCCACCGGCGCATAGTTCTTTGCCGTAAGCGTGTAGACCGTCCCGGCCCGGGCCGTGAAGGAAGAAGTGGTGGAGTAGGGCATCGAGGTGCCGTCTGTCGCGCGTATGGTGAAGCGCATCCCGCTCGCGTAGGTCTGCGCCGGAATCAGCACGAAAACGCTGCTGCCGAAGTTGACGCCTTCCTGCGGAGCGAAGAGATTGACGTGGGAGGAGGCTCCGCTTGCCGCGGTGAGGCCGGAAAAATCAGTCGTGAACGCACCGCTGACCTTTTCGGTGCCCAGGCTTTCGAACATCACAGAGGCAATCTTCGCGTCGTAGGAGCCGGGCATCGTGAGCTTGACGACCGACATCTGCGGCGAGAAGGATAGCGGAAGCGACGTGCTGCTGCCCACCATAATGAATGCGGCCGGGTCGTAGCTCGTCGAAGACCATTGCTGGACCTTCGGGAGCGTGATGGTCGCACTTCCGTTGCTGTAGGAGGAGACGGCCGAAGCCGGATAGGCATAGCGGTAGGGAGCGTTCAGGACGCCCTCGACCGTAAATGTGGCTTTGTCCGTCCCTGCATATTCAGAGTCCTCCGCCAAAGCGTCGGAGACAAGGCCGTTGACCGAGACTGCATCTCCTGCACCCCAGTAATTCGGGTAAGAGGAGCCCGTTTTATCTCCGAGATAGGTTTTGACAGGCATAATGACGGCCTCGAGAACGTGAATCCCGCCTTCTCCGGGTTCGGAGAATTCTTCTCTTTCCTTAAGCTGCTTCGAGCAGGAAAGCATCGCGATAACGGCGGCTGCAAACAATATCGTTTTTCTCATAACATTCACCTTTTAATTCCAGCCGAGGTTTTCCATTTCATCGCTTTCTTCAAGAGGGGGGAGTGCCCCTGTACTTTCGCACAGGGGTGCTTCCCATTCTATCGCGCATTCCCGGACGGTCTCCGGGGGAGTGTATGTTCTTTTCTTCATAATGCGCCCCCCGCTATAAATCAGCAACGTTGCAGGTCTTACGCCAGTTGCCGCCGAGCTGCGACCAGTTGGCGCCGGGGCCTGTGGTCTTCGGGCAGGTGACTTTATACAGCGTGGGCACTTCGCTGACGTTCGCATTGAAGTAGATGCTTCCGTCCGGACCGATGGTCGGCGAAGACTTCGGCGAAACGTCGTCCCCGAGCGGCACTTCGGTGATGACCTTTCCGTCCGCCGTGGAGAGTTTGACGAGTTTATGGGCCTTGACATCGAGGAAGTACAGGTAGCCCAGGGCATCGATGGCCGGAACGCCGACGCTTCCTTTTTCAAAGGTGTGCTCCCAGGCTTTCTCGCCGTTGTCCCTGTTGAGCCTGAATACTTTGTTGCCTGCCATATAGTAGGCGTTGCCCTGCTCGTCCAGCGCACATCCGTAGCCGATGCCGTGCTTTGAGCTATGGTTAGGCAGATTTGTCGCCTCGAACTCTACCCTCCAGATAGCTGTCGGCGTCGTTGTCAGGGAATAACTGTTAAGGTCATAACGGGCGCAGGTGAACTTTTCGCCATCTGACAGGCTGGAACACAGATAAACCGTGCCGTCGTTCTTTGAAATGGCGGGCTGGCAGCCCTTGGTGGCAATACCGTCGCCGCTGAGCAGGTTTTTGCGTCGTCCGTCATTACTGTTTGCAGTGGTCTCCCAGGAAGCGCCGTTCGGAATGGCAACCTTAAATCCGGTTCCCAGACCCGTACTGGCAATCGTAATGGCGGAATAGACTAAACGGTTGTTCTGTCCTACGGCGACACCTCCGTAAGAACCGCCGTCGCAGGTCATGGACATATATTCACTGCCGTCACTCTTTTTGATGAGAGCAAAGTTCCCGCTTATATCTCCGCCGTTGCCGCGCATCTGGACGGTAACATAGTCGCTCATAATCGCCGATATGGCGAACTCATACTGCGCCCGGGGGCCGGTGAAGCAATACCAGTTCTTGCCTGCGCAGTCCGGCTTGATGGAGAACAGCCCTCCTTTGCTTGAGTCCGAATCATCCCAGCCGTACTGGACAGGGAGATAGACGTTTCCGTCGCTGTCCACGGACGGCGTAGTGCGGACCGCTGTCACATCACCCTGGGCGGGAGAGAACTCTCCGACGTCATAACTGCCGATCTGCTCGCCATCTGCGTTGAAACAGACGAGATGATTGCCGGAAGAAGTAACATAAATCCTGTCACCGGCTGCGTTGAGTGCCGGGGAAGTCCAGTTGACCCAGGCATCTGAAGTCTCATCGTAAGGCTTGCTCCAGGCTATATTTACGTTGTGCCCGTCTGAACGTGCCACGGAGAAAGTCTTGGTGACAGATCCTTTTATTCCATAAGTATCGGTAACGGTAAGGCTGACGGGAATATCGTCGCCGAAGGTGTTGAACACCACTTCAGGGTTCTGCTCGGAAGACAGGATGCCGCCGATGTTCCAGCTCCAGGACTCGATGCCTTCGGCCGATGTGGACTTGTCGATGAACTTGATGGTCTCGTCCATCGTGGGGTTGGCCGGTATCTCGAAGTCTGCCACCGGAGCAGGATGGTCCTCGCCGCCGCCCTTGAATTTGAATATGGCATAGACCGGGTGGTGGTCCGATATCCACAGGTTCTTCCACTTCATATTAAGTGTGCGGAAGCGGAGGCAGCTGTCGAAGCCGTCGTAGAAGATATGGTCAAGATGCTGATGCTTGGCAATGGTGCTTTTGCTGCCCCACCAGTGGAAGGTCTCGATGTTGTCCGTAAGGGGCGCAGTCTGCCTCGCGCTGGAATAGGACTCGAGAACAGGAGCCATAATGGGATCGTTTTCCTCAAGGTTCCAGTCGGCGGTGAGGACAACCGGCAGGTTGTCAGTGTTTTTGGCTGTCACAGTATTCAGGATGCAGGCAATTTCCTTAGGCTGTGACGCCTCATAAAGGCTGGTGTGGGTGTTCAGAAGGAAGAATCTGCGTCCGTTCTCTTTTACGGTGATGATGGCCCAGGTCGCAGTGCGGCACTGATTGTCCGTCATCTCGGGGAAATGGCTTGCAACCTGGTCCGGGGTATCCGACAGCCAGACAGTTCCCCAGTCATCCACCTGAATCTCATTGGTCTTATACAGAATCGACGTTGATTCTCCGTCCTGCGCACCGTTTTTGCGCCCGACTCCTTTGTAGGAATAACCCTTGCAGTTGGCGAGGATGTCGTTGACCTGTATCATCTCGGCTTCCTGAAGACCGATGATCTGCGGCTGCATCGTGTTGACCATCTCGAAATAGCCGGTCTTGCGGACCTCCCAGTCCCTTTCTCCCACATCGGGATCATCCTGCTTGCTGCGGGCGGAATAGTAACGGACGTTGGAAGACATAATATAGAGACCTTCAATCGTTTCGGGGTCCGGTTCGTCTCCTTCGTCGCGGGTATACCAGCGGCTGTAGTCCAGCTGCTCCCTTTTATAGCAGGAGGGGAGGAGCAGAATCAGGGAAAGGATCAGTGCAGTATATTTCAGTGTTTTCATCGCTTTGTGGTTTAATTTTACCATCCGGGGTTCTGGTCCAGCTTATAGCCACGGCTCGCGTACTCACGCACTACGAGCGGCGGGATAGGATGCAGGTACTGCCTGTCGTCATCGTGCCACTTGCGCGGGATTGCGAGCACGTAGCGGAGATCATATCCGCCGTCCGGATTCTCGTCCACGCGGAGCCCTTGTTCGGGAGAGTCTTCCGGCAGGACGTGGACGTACTTGTTCTGGGCATAGCTCGGAACATCGGCGTAGTCGTCGTAGGTGACGTAGAAGTCCTTGGTGTCGTCGTCGTTGACGCTGAACTGGGCGTTGAGGGAGGGGACGTGGAGACCGGTCATCGGAACCCTCTCGAAACATTCACCTTCCTTCCAGCGGTTGAGGTCGTCCACCCTGAATCCCTCCAGGACAAGTTCGAGCGTCCTTTCGCGGCGGATTTCAAGAATGACGGGATCGTTGATGTCCGGGTAGAACGTCTGCTGAAGGTAATTGTCCACCGTGGTCGGTTTGGAAGAGGTTACGCCCGGCTTTTCCTGAATGCCGGCGCGCCGCCTCAGCGCTCCGATGGTGTTGCTCCAGTCGGCGTCGGAGAGTTCACCCAGCTCGGCTTTCGCTTCAGCGTAGTTGAGAAGGACCTCCGCGTAGCGGATTATGGGCTGGCTGTTTTCGTTTTTATTGGTTCCGTTCTTTGAAACGTCGTCTTCGACGAACTTGATGGGCTGGTAGCCGGTGACGGCAGTCCCGTTAACGATGTCGGGCCGGCGGTCTTTCCAGTTTCCGCCGTTGATTTGATAGTGCGGGCCTTTCACCGTCTGGGCAAGACGCTCGTCCCTGTCGGTGAACTCGTTGATGAAGCTTATCGCCTGGTATCTGGACTTGTCGGTAAAACGTGTGCCGTCCTTGCAGAGGTAAGTAAAGATAAGGGCCCTTGAAAGGCAGAGGCAGTCGCCATAGGTGGCCGAATTGTAGTACCAGTTGGCGCTTCCGGTCACAAGCTCGTCGAGTGAGGCCTGTACACCGAGAATCACCTCGTCGGTCATCATCTTCTTGGAATAGAAAAGGCTCCTGTAGGCGCCCAGGGACGGATTGTCGTCAAGATAGGCGTCGTCGCATCTGCGGCTGTTAAGATTTACGGAGTTGTCCGCCATTACCCTGGATGCGGCGTCCGCAGCCTCGCGGAACAGTTTTGTCGCCGTCCATTCTGTCGTTTCCTCGTTGTGGTACTTCCTCCAGGATGCCTCGAAGAGACAGGCGCGACTCTTGAGGGCGTAGGCCGCATTCTTCGAGATGCGGG
Source organism: Bacteroidales bacterium (assembly GCA_017553405.1). GTDB lineage: Bacteria > Bacteroidota > Bacteroidia > Bacteroidales > UBA932 > Cryptobacteroides. The sequence goes on along the minus strand of JAFZME010000145.1, from coordinate 16,123 downwards.
TGTTGCCGGTGGAAGAAGTGGTCGTGATGTGCTCAGCGGCGAAGTCGAGGTCCTCGATTATGTGGGAGATGATGACGTCGCGGGAGTCCCTGTTCTTGTACATCTCGTCAAGTTCGGTGCTGTTAAGGCAGTGGTCGAACCACGGCACTCCGCCGTAGGTCTGGAGTTTGCCCAGGTAGAAACGGGCCCTGAACCAGCGGGCGATGCCCTCGTAATGGTCTTTATCCTCCTGGGGCACGGTGCAGTCGTCGCTGTGGATGCCGTCGATGAGGAAGTTGATGTTTCTGAGGTTGCCCCAGCCCCAGGAAGTGTTGGATTCCGCGCTGTAGCCTTCCGTATAGAAGGAGTTGATGCTCTTGGCGACTATGTAGTCGGCGGAAGTCCCTTCGGCCGAGGTCAGATCGCTGAGGGAGGGAAGCTGGTTGTAGAAGGACAGCGAATACGCCTCCAGGCCGGAAGAAGAGCCGAAGACAAGCTCACGGCTTCCCGAGGAGACCATTTCTTCTTCAAGGGAACAGGCCTGCAGGGCCGCGACTGCAAGTGCTAATATTGTCATATATTTTTTCATCGCCGTCAGATTTTAATGGTTAAACCGATGGAGAACGTACGCATAGTCGGCAGGGAGTTGCCGTCGCCGAAGTTGTCGGTCCCGTTGCCGAGGTCCTGGTCGGAGCCCTTGGTCGCCGTGGCGATGTCCACGTCGGTCGTGAGCTTGTAGATAGGAGCCCAGGTATAGAGGTTTTCGCCGGAGAAATAGATCCCGAGGCCGTTGAGTCTCATCTTCTTGACCCATTTCTGCGGCAAGTTCCAGCCGATCTGCAGATTCTGCAGGCGGAGATACGAGGCGTCGAACACATAGCGGTCGACCTTGTGCTGTCCGGAGAAGAAGATGCTGTAGTAGCCTGTGTACTTGGGAAGGAAGGCATCCTTGTGTTCCGGCGTCCAGGAATTGTTGACCGTCCAGGCGAGGGCGTTGCCGTAGGGGCGGTGATACTGGCCCCAGATGATGGATTCGCCGCTTGGGTACCAGCCCTGCTTTCCGATGCCCTGGAACATTGCGGAAGCATAGATGCCGTTCCACTCTATGTTGAAACTCAGGGAGTACATATAGCGCGGATGCTTGTTGCCGACAATCACCATATCACCGGGATCGTCCACTGTCAGGTTGCCTTTGTCGATCTTTTGGTTGCCGTTGCGGTCGAGGAGGATGACGTCGCCGGGCTTTGTCAGGTAGCCTTTGTGAAGCTGAATAAGGTCGTTGACATAGGGAGAGCCTTCTCCGTAGAAATTGTCAATCTGCTGCTGGTCGTCGAAGAATCCTCCGAACTGGAAGCCCCAGATTTCGCCGATCTCCTGGCCCTCGTAGTAGTCGCTGAGCGACTTCGTGGGGTTATTATATCGGGTGACGAAGGTACGGTTGTCGGCCAGGGTGGCCTTGAAGCCTACGTTGAGGTCGTGGCCGCCCACACGGAAGGCGTCGTTGTAGCTGAGCGAGAGCTCGAATCCGCGGGTGACGAGGTCGGCGTAGTTGCCCTTCGGCGCGCTGGCGCCGTAGGTGTCCGGCAAGCTCGGGCCTACCGTGTACATATTCAGCGTGTTGCGGACGTAGTAGTCGGCGGTGATGTTGATCTTGCCGTTGTAGAAACCGAGGTCGATACCGCCGTCGATGGTGCGGGAGGTCTCCCAGGTAAGTCCGTCAGGAATCTGGCTCGGGATGGAAGTGGTCCTGTGCTTGCTCTTGCCGTCGATTATGTAGGAGAGGTTGCCGAAACCGAACCTTTCCATATAGGAGTAGGCGTCCATATTACCGTTGCCGAGTTCGCCCCAGGAGAAGCGGAACTTGGCGTTGGAGACATACTTCGGGTCCACCTTGAACCAGTGCTCCTGCGAGAGGCGCCAGGCCGCGGAGACGGAGGGGAAGAAGCCCCACTGCTGATTCGGCGGGAACTTTGACGATCCGTCGTAGCGGCCGTTGAATTCGACGAGGTAGCGCTCGTCGTAGGCATAGTTGAGACGGAAGAAAAGGCCTGCAGTGCGCCAGCGGGTTTCATAGGAATAGGTGGTGATGTTGTCGCCGAGGGCGAGCTGGATGTTCTTCGCATCCTCGGAAATCAGTCCGTAGCGGAGCATCTGGCCGATCTTGCTCAGGGAGCGTTCCCAGTTGAAACCGGCGAGGGCCTTGAAATCGTGCTTGCCGTTCCAGAGGTTGGCGTATTCGGCGTACTCGTTGGTCGCAATGTAGTTGCTGCGGTTCCAGGTGTCCTGGATGAAGTCGTTGACTCCGGGGGTGCCGATCCAGGAAGTCTGCCCGGGGGCCTCGCTGTAGGAGACCATCGAGTTCTTCTTGGTGTTGTTGTACCAGGCTGCCTTGAAAGTGAAGTCGGCGTTGAGGCGCAGGGTGTGCTTGAAGAATTCAGCCCTGAGACCTGTCGTGGTGTTGAGCTCGTTGCGCAGCTGGTCAGTGTAGTTCTTGCCGGTCACGAGACCGCCGATGGCCATCGCGGCGCTTTTGGTGAGCGTGCCGTCCGGGTTCCAGACGGGGACGCTCACGTGGCCCTCGTCCTGGATCGCGCGGAGAAAGAGGCCCCTGTTGTTCTGGTTGTGGGAAGCGGGGATGTGATTCTTGTCGTAGTTGAAGGAGATGTTTTCACGTATGGTCAGCCACTGTGTAGGGCGGGCGGTGATCTTCGCGCGAAGCGATGTCGTGAAATATGTGTCCGGATTGAAGTTGAGGATACCGTCGTACTTGTATATACGGCCGGAGAGGTAGTAGTCTAGTTTGCCGGTCGTGCCGCTGGCGGACAAGTTGTGAGTCTGGGCGAAGGTGTAGGGCTTGTAGATGACCTTGTAGTAGTTGGTGTTGCCGTAATAGACGTAGCGGCCGCTCTCGTCTAGCGCGACTTCCTCCGTGATGCCTTTCTGCTTGCGGCGCAGGAATTCGCTCATCCAGGCCTGGGAGAATTCCTGGCTGGTATTTATGCCGGAGGGTTCAGTGCCCATATAGTTGTAGTAGGCCTCGTGGAAAAGGCTGGCATACACGTAGCCGTCATCTACGATATTCGGGAGGTTGGTCGGCTGAAGGAAGGAGAAGTTGCCGTTGTAGTTGAAATTGAACTTGCCGGCTTCCTTCGCGGCTTCCTTGGTCGTGATGAGCACGACGCCGAAGGTCGCCCTCGATCCGTAGATGGAGGCCGACGCCGCGTCCTTCAGGACCGAGACGCTCTCGATGTCGTCCGGGTTGAGCAGGGCGGGGTCGCCTTCCACACCGTCGATGAGGACGAGGGCGCTGCCGCCGCCGCCGATGGAGGTCGTACCGCGGATGTTGTACTCCGCGGAGCGGCTCGGCTTACCGTCGGACAGTGAGATGTTGAGGTTCGGGATGGCACCGACCAGCATCTGAGTGGTGTTGGAGGACGGACGGCCCGCGAAGACCTCGGAGGAGACCTGGTCCACGGCGCCGGTCAGGTTGGCGCGCTTGACGCTGCCGTAGCCCACCACGACCACGTCGTCGAGGAACTCGCTCGAAGTGGAGAGGGCGACCTCGTAAGGCCCGGGGCCGGTGACGGTAAAGGTGTAGTTCTCATATCCCAGGGACGAGACTACGACTTCCTTGCCCTTTTCCGCCTTGAGCGAGAAGGCTCCGTCCATATCGGTCACTGTGCCGTTGTTGGTCCCGCTGACCACAACGCCCGCACCGATTACCGTCTCACCTGAAATGGCGTCTTTGACGACGCCGGTGACGGTCAGATCCTGTGCGAACCCGCTGATGGTCAGGAGGCCGAAAAGGAAAGACAGAAATATTCTTTGCATAAAAACCGGTTTATCATTTTTTACAAAAATAATCCGGCCGGACGAAAAAGCGCTACGCTGATAATTCCTAGAATTGCAAGTATTCTTTATATCTTGAGAAATACTTTCTTCTTATACAGGAAGAAGAGGAAGAGCCAGCACATCGCGAAGTAGCCGAGGGCAAGAAGCCATTCTCCCCAGACACCGCCCATCAGCCTGGCCGCTCCGCCGAGGAAGAACTCGCTTGCAGTTTTGAAAGTGATGATCCTCTGCACCATAAATATCGTGATGGAATTCATTCCGACGACCGTGAAAAACGGCGTCCACTTGGTCCAGCCCTTGACGTCGATAATCCAGTAGAAGAGGGCGAACAACGCGAGCGAATAGGCCCCGACCACAAGGACGAAGGAGGGGCTCCAAAGGGCCTTGTTGATGGGAATCCACAGGCTCCAGAGAAGACCGGCTCCTAGAAGGATAGCCGCAGCACCGAGCATCCATACGGTCTTATGCGTCCTCTTCGCCTTGCTGACGAACTCGCCGGTGAACTGGCCGAGCATAGCAGTGACTATGGCCGGCAGGGTGCTGAACAGGCCTTCGGGATCGTAGAATCCCGGTTTATAGATGTGGTGGGGCATCAGAAGCCGGTCCACATAGGCCGGGAAATTGCCAAGGATGCTCAGACTGCCAGCCCAGGGGGCATCCGGAGCGGGAATCATCAGCAGACAGGAGTAGCCGACAAGGATGATTGCGGCAATCGCGGCACGCAGTTTCCAGCCGGCAACAAGGAAGAGCCAGGCTGCGAACATCCAGGCCAGACCGATGCGTCCCAGCACGCTGGGGAATCGGAGATGTGACCATTCAAACTTGAAAAGTCCGTTGCATATCAGTCCAAGCAATATGAGGATAAGTGCCCTCTGAATCGTATGGAGGAAAATCTTCTTCCGCGACGCTCCGGCCTCCAGGCGCTTCGCAGTGGAGAATGGGAAAGTCATTCCCGAGATGAAAAGGAACAGCGGGAATATAGTGTCGTGGTGGAAGAGGCCGTCCCACTTGGCGTGGAACATCTGGGCGTAGAGCCAGCTGTCCTCGCCGCCGGGGAAGAGCTTGCAGGTGAGCGCAATGAAGGTGCTGAGGCCCATTATGAACATCATATCGAAGCCTCGCAGGGCGTCTATGGAAAGCAGTCTTTTGCCGTTCATTTCTCCGGATATATAATATTCCTGCCCCGGTGGATGGGGTACTCTTCGCCATTGATAAATAAGGTGTAGGGCTTATTGGTCCGCACCGTCACCTTGCCGTCGTCATAGAGGATGTCGGTCTTGATTTTCCCGAAAGTCAGATCCTTGATACCGTGGCGGCAGGCCTGGTGGAGATTCCACCGTACTGTGGCATTGGGACCGTCGACATCGTAGAATCCGAGTACGTTTTCGATGAACAGAGAAATGGGCCCCAGCGCCGACCAGCCGCAAAAGTCGGCCTTTACGCTCTTTACCCTCTTGGTGCCGCTGTTCTTGCTGGAGGGCTCGGGCTTTGTCGGGCTGTAGCACTCCCAGATGGTGTGGGGTTCATACCGGGAGAAGGTTTGCCATTGATGCTCCAGCACGGCCTCGGCCGTCCGGTCGGCCTCCTCGAAGAAGCCGTATTTTTCAAGGGCCTTTATGCTCATATAGGCCGTCGGGAGCCACATAGAGCCTCTCCAGTAGTCGCCGTCGGGATCGAACTGCTCGTCGTCGCGCGAGACGGAAGTCCAGGGGACGGCGCCACCGAGTTTGTCGTCGCGAAGGGCAAAACGGACCATCCTTTCCGCCTGCTCCGGAGAAGGAATCTCCGCCAGCATAGGCCAGAAGGAGGCCGGGGTGAGAATGTGAGTCTTGGAGAGGTCGTCCTCGCGTATGTCGTAGTAGCAACCGTCCTCCTCGTCCCAATAGTATTTGTTGATCTTTTCTTTCAGTTCCTCGTATTTCTCGGCGAATTCTTTCTCCGTATCGGAGTCACCGGCGATTTTCGCCAGCCTGGTAATGTAGAGGGCGGAGAGCGCCTGCTGGGATATGGCATCTATCCAGAAAAGCGGCATCTCGCGCTTCCTGGGCGTGTTGTCCATACCGCTTTGCCAGCTTTGCCAGTTGTAGCCGATGCCTTTGTACTCGATGCGGATGCCGTTCTCGCAGAAGGGGAAGGGAAACTCCGTGCCCGGCTTCATCGTGTTGAAAAGCTCGAAATGCTTCTGCAGGAAGCGCTTGTCCTTTATCAGTTCCGTTATGTGGGCCTTGTCCCCGGTGAATTTATAATAGTCGTTCTCCACCCAGGCGAAGAAAGGGGGATTGTCCGGGTGCCACACGCTGAGCGGCGAGCCGGCATTTTCGTGGAGTGTGTAGTAGAAATTGTCGAGAGTCTCGATGCCGGGGTAGCGCTTCGGGGCGTATTTGCAGAACATCACCATAAACTCCGAATCCCATATCCAGATGGCCTCGTCCCGGAAGCCCTCGTCCATATAGCGCGGCTGCACAAGGCCGGGCTGGTATTTTATATGGGCTTTCGCCTGCTCCCAGGCCACATTGTACAGTTCTACATACTCCGGCTTTGCATCGAAGACAGGGGAGGGAACCCCTCCTTCAGTCTGCCCGGAGCAGCCTGCCGCCAGGGCGATACAGCCCAGGATTATAAGCCCCCTTTTTTTCATCGTTAAAGGACAATTTTCTCTTTACGGCCGCTCTTGCGGGAACGCTCGGCGGCAACCGCCATCACGTGGCTCTCGACGGAGACGTCGATGACGCTGGAAAGATTCTTCGAATCTCCTCGCGAGACCGCCTCGACGAAGTCGCGGACAAGTGCCAGGTCGCCTCCGCCGTGGCCGGAACCTTTGTATTCCGCAATCTCTTCGACCTTGCGGTCCCAGACCTTGGGCTCCATCGTGTGGAAGTCCCAGAGAGTGAAGGACTTGCCGTCGCCTTCGATGTAGCCTGTCGTGCCCATTACCCTGTCGCGGCGTCCGCCGTACGGCGAGAATGCTTCCATAGAGAAGGTCGCGGTCTTGCCTTCCTCGAACACCATCTCGCAGACATAGTGGTCGGGCTGGTCGTTGTCGCAGTGGTAGACGCAGCGGGCGTAGCTGTCGTACGGCGGCGTGTGGAGACGCTGAAGGATAAAGTCGGCGTCTTTGTTGCCGTTGAGGTCGAACACGTTGAGGTGCTTTTTCTTGCGGGTGTAGATCTCAAGTGCGGAATAGGGACAGTTGCTCTCGTGGGGGCAGCCGTCCGTACACCTCAGCGGTGCATCCTTCGGTGCGTTTTCGCTCCTGAAGAGATGGAGCGAGCCGTCGGCCGCTATGCTCTTGCAGTGCTTGCCGAAAAGCCAGAGGAGCATATCCATATCGTGGCAGGACTTGGCCATAATGATCGGAGTCGACAGTTTGGAGTTTCTCCAGTTGCCCCTCACGTAGGAATGGGCCATATGGGCATACTGGATGGGCTCCATATGCTGGATGCTCACCGGCTCTCCGATTGCTCCGCTGCGCATTATTTCACGCAGGGCGATGAAATACGGCGCATAGCGCAGCACGTGGCAGACCGCCACTATGCGGTTGAACTTGTGGGCCTGGGCGACGATTGCCTTGCACTCCTTCACGGTCGGAGCCACGGGCTTTTCCAGCAGTACGTGATAGCCCGCTTCGATTGCCTTCATACACGGGGCGTAATGGGTGTCGTCGGGGGTGCAGATGAGGACCGCATCGGCGAATTTGGGGACCTTGAAAACCTCGCTCCAGTCGCCGAAACGGTGTTCGGGGGCGACTTCGTGCTGGTCGGCCAGCCTGTTGCACCGGAAATCCAGTATATCGGACACGCCGACGACTTTCATCCCTTCGGGAAACTTCTTTGCGTAGCGGGCATACGTCTTTCCGCGGCTGCCCGCGCCGATTACGACAACGGTCACCGGCTTGTCGACGATGGGCTTGAGAGGACGAATGGGAAGGTCCAGGTCGTTGAGGGAGGCGACGCCCTTCTCATCGTCGGGAAAGAGCCCGGATTCTCCGAGGACGGGCTTGCCGAGGGAAGGAACGCCGATGGCCGCGCCGGCGGTGATGGCGCCCAAGGATTTGAGGAAGTCTCTGCGAATCATATCTTTTAGTTTTTAGTCATTTGGCTATTGTGCGGAGGCGCCACTGGCGCGGCGTCATACCGAATTCTCTCTTGAAACATTCGGAGAAGAAGGAATGGGTGTTGAAGCCGACGGCTTGAGCGACCTCCTGAACCGACACGGAGTCGTCTTTGAGCAGCTCCACGGCCCTGTGGAGGCGGACTTTCATCACGTATTCCATAGGGGATATGCCGGCGTAGTCCTTCATCTTTTTATATAAGGTGGAAGGGGAGAGGCAGACCACCTCGGCGAGGTCGTCGAGGGAGATGTTGCGGTGGAGATTGGCCGAGACGTACTCCTGGATGCTGCGGAGGAACTTTTGCTCCTGAGCGCTCACGCGGCCGGTCGGCAGCTCCCCGTCCGAAGGGAGGGAAGAGACGTAGAATTCGTAGATTCTGCGCCTGTTTTCGATGAGGTTGTCCACCGTGCTGCGAAGCTGCTTCGGCGAGAACGGCTTCTCCAGATAGGCGTCGGCGCCGCCTTCGAGGCTTTCCTGCATAAATACGTCCGGAACTTCGGCAGACAGCAGTACAACAGGGATATGGCTGGTGGCGAGGTTGCTCTTCAACGCTTTCGTGAGCGCAATGCCGTTGATCTCCGGCATAATAACGTCCGATATTACGAGTGTCGGCGACGCTCCGGCTTCTATCTTTTCCAGAGCCTGGCGCCCGTTTGAAGCATAGATGATGTCGAAGGAATTTCCGAGGACATCACCGATTACGCGGGCCATATCCTTGTCGTCTTCCACGACCATAATGGACTTGTCCTTGGTGCTGACCTTGATCGGCTCGGCGGGCTGGGAAGCTTCCGCCGTGATCGGGACGGTGAAGACGAAACGGTTGACATTCAGGTCGTCGTCCATCGTAAGGGAGCCGCCGAGAAGCGCCGCGAACTTGCGGCTGGTGGAAAGTCCGAGACCGGTCCCCTCAAGGCCGGCAGTGTCCTTGTCTTCATACCTGTAGAAGGGCTGGAATATCTTCTCGCGGGCCTCTTCGGGGAGCACCACGCCGTCGTTTTCGACGCTCATAACGGCATCCTGGCCGTCGATGGAAAGCGACATAGATGTGTGGCTCTTCGAGTACTTGAGGGCGTTGGAAAGTAGGTTGTCGAAGATGCGGCCGAGGGAACGGACATCGGTCTCGCAGAAGACCGGCGCGTCGGGGACCTTGACTTCCAGGCTCTTGCCTTCCTGCAGGAAGGTCGGATGGAAGCGCCTGTGGGCGTCCTTTACTATGCTTCGGATGTCGAGGAACTCCGGATGCATCTGGAAGGTGGAATCCGTGAGCTTGCGGAAGTCGAGGAGCTCGTTGATAAGGACGGTAAGTTTCAGGGAGTTGCGCCGCATTATGTCGAGGTTCTCCTGGACTGAGGCATCCGGCGTCGAGGCGAACTTGCGGATAAGCGCTTCCAGGGGGATCTGGACGAGGGAGAGGGGAGTCCTGATCTCGTGGGCGATGGTGGTGAGGAACTCCATCTTGGACTCGAAGAGCTTCCGTTCGTGGGCCAGTTCGGCCTTCGCTTTTGCCCGTCGGTTGGAGACGGCGGCAATCATTGCCACCAACACCAGAAATGCAACAAGATAGATGATGAAGGCAATGGGGCTGAGAAGCAGGGACGGTTGGACCTTGACGGATAATATCGATTCCGGACTTTCTTCTCCGGAAAGGGAGAGTGCCTTGATTTTAAGCTGCCATTTGCCGGAGGGGATGTCGTAGACGGTGAAACTGCCGTTTTCGACGGACGTCCAGTCGCCGCGGCCGTCGATCTTCCAGAATATCTTTTCGGCGGGGAAAAGGGAATAGTCCGGCGAGGCGACATTGACCTGGAATGAACGGGAATTGCGGCCGAGGTTGATGGAGGAGGGGAAGAGGAAAAGCTTGTCGTCCGGATTGCCCGAAGAGGACAGGATGCGGACAGAAGACACAACCGGAGCCTCACCGGAGATCCGTCCGGTCAACGTCCTTGTCTGGAAGGATATATAGCCGTCGGAGGTGCCGGCGTAGAGCGTGCCGTCCGAAGAGATATAGTTGGAGGAATAATTGAACCTGTCGATGCCGAGGGCATCCCTGGAGATGAGCGGGAGGGGCCGGCTGTCCTCAGGGTTGAAGATGTGGATCCCGTGGGCTCCGGTGATCCAGAGCAGATCGCTTTCAGGCCCTTTCGTGATTTTGAATATGCGCGGCTCCGCATCTTTACGCTGGACGAAGCCGTTCCCATCCTTGCTGAATTCCCACAGGCCGCCGCCTTCGGTGGCGGCAAGAATACGCCCGGAGCCGTCTTCGGCGATATCCGTTAGGATGTTGGAAACGGGGATTTTGAATGTGGAGAAGGCGGATTCGGCGTAGCGTAGCACATCGCCTGAGATGCTGGCCACCCAGACCGAGCCGTCTGAGGCGGGCAGGATGCGGCACACCTGCGACGTGGGGATGAATATTTCTTTTTCGAAATGTCCGTCGGGGGAGTCCTTCCCTACAATGAATCCGTCTTTGCCGCCAACCCATAGCCTGCCGTCGCCGGCGCGGCAGAAGGCGTAGGCGGACTTGCCCGCTTCGGGGTAATAGGTGATCTTGCCCGACCCGGTGTCGAGAAGCGCAACCGGCAGGTCGTTGTCGATGGTCCCTACCCAGAGCTTCAGGCCCTCCGGAAGGAGTCCGGTGACATTGCGTCCTGCAAAATACTGCTTCTGCCCGTCGGTGGAATTGACGCAGAGCAGGCCCCTGGTGTCGGTGCCTGTCCAGACGCGGCCGTCGGAAGTCTCCACGAAATCGCGTGCCTTGAAACTGCCGCCGGCGTCGCTGGTCACGTGGCGGAACTGAAGCTCGTCCTGCGAGAGGTGTGCAAGCCCCTCGAAGAGGGTGCCGGCCCAGATGCCGCCGCGGCTTTCCGCGAGGCAGCGGAAGGAGTTGTCGTGGAAGGGGCGAAGGACGGCAGTGAGCGCGAGAGTGCTGTCGGCGAGGTGAATACCCTCCCGGGCCGCGAGAACGAACTCTCCGGAAGGAAGGAGGAGAACGTCTCTCAGGCGGTTGGTGTAGGGGAGCGCCTTGATTTCATTGGTCCGAAGGTCGATAACGCGGGTTGCTCCGCTGCTGTCGACAAGAAATAAATATTGGGCCGCACGCGCGACACGGGTGATGTCCCTGACCTGGACGTCGACTCCAGGGAGGGCTTTCAGGTCCGACGCCCCGTCGGGCGAGACGAGAAGCCCTTCTTCGGCGGAGACCGCATAGACGGCTCCGCTTGTGCTGCTGCAGACTGCGTGACATATATTCGAGAGCCTTGCAATCTCTCCGGAACGGGTGTCTACCCGTGTAACCCTGCCTCCGCGATAGGCAATCCAGAGGAAGCCGCTGCCGCTGCAGCACATCTGGCGAATGCTGCTCCTGTCGATGTCCGGGATGTGGAAGTGCTGCATCCCGCAGCCGTCCTTGCCGAGACGGAACAATCCCTCGGAAGTACCCGCCCAGATTACCCCTGCGGGGTCCTCCGCGAGCGTGAACACCACGGGCCGCACGGCTCCGCTCTCGTCCGAGAACGGCACCTTGACGAAATTGCTCCCGTCGTAGAAATCCAGCCCGTCGTTGGTCCCCACCCACAGGAAGCCCCTGCTGTCTGAGACCAGCGCATTGACGGAGTTGTCCGACAACCCGTCCCCCTGGTCCACCCTCGACACCACATACTCCTCCGCCCGCGCGAGAAACGCTGCGGACAGCAAAAGCAAAAGCGATATGACGGCTTTTCTCATCTACGCAAATGTACAAAAAAAGTGTTGCGCAGGCAACACTTTTTTCTTGAACATTAAACTTTTAGTTCTGGTAGCAACCGGGCCAGGAGGTGGCGCCGCGGCTGTTGCCGGCGATGTCCTTCCCGAGGGCGCCGATGCTGTTGAGCCAGGCGTAGAAGTCGGCGTCGGCGTTCTGAATCTCGGTGTTGACATCTGCCGTGGCGGCCTTCATATTGCTGTTGGTGCCGGTGAGGGTGCCGTTCCAGGAGTAAGGAGCACTCCAGGAACCGAAGCAACTGCTGCTGGCATAGTAGTCGTGGCCGGAGCCGGTATCATCTGTCCAGGAACAAGTACCTTGAACAGGGGATGTTTTATTGTAATATGCTTTCGTGATTGTTCGGTCAGTGGCTTTTATAGAATAACTGTCAGTATTCGGAGAGCACATAATGTTATTGATAAAATAGCATTCACCTGGATTAGAAAGATAGACTGCTGCGCCAATGTATGTGCCACTAGGTGTCGGACGGCCAGGGGTTGCATTTGCGCCCGTTTTTCTAGTAGCCTCACCAATAATGGAGCTATTAGTAATGATAAGTTTAGAATTAGCATTATCAATGTAAATCCAATCCAGAGCGTCGGTGTTTCTACCGCCGTAATTGTCGTGGACGGAACAGTTGTTCATTGCAATGGTACCGGCAGTGTACATCGCCATAAGCATACCGTATTTCGCGCCTGTCCCTGCATAAGTACCGCTTGCGTTATTCTTGAATTCGCAGGCGTTGAAATAGTATATGGGTTCCTTTGTCCTTGAATTGACAACTGCAGCGCAGGCTGCATTCGCGGAAGAGCTGCGATATGTATAGTTGCCGTCGAATACGCAGCCGTTCAGGCGGGCGATACCGCCATCCTGTTCTACTCGGATTACGCCTCCGGAGTATTCATTGGAACCGACAGCGTTATAGTTGGACTTGAAAAGCACATCGGTACAGTTGAATACCACACCGGATCCCGTTGCATAAATAGCAGCGCCTGCGGACTCTGTATTACTTACACCTGTAGCGTAGTTGCCCTGGAACTTGCCGCCGGTGAAGGAAGTACTTGCGTTGCCGTTATATATGTAAGCTGCACCGCCCCCCTTATCAGCAGAATTGTCAATAAAATCACAATCGTTGAAACTGACAGTAGGCGCCGCTCCATAAACGGCAATGGCTCCTCCGAATTTAGTGGAATGGTTTCGTGAGAATTCACAGTCTTCGAAAGTCACATTGCCGCTTCCCTCAACAAATGCGGCAGCTCCGATTTCACCTGCGTCTTCATTGTCCTTAAACGTAACTCTTGTTGCAGTCAGCGTACTGCAATTCTGCGAATAGATGGCGTTCTTGGAGCACTCTTTGACTTCGCAGTCTTGAATGTATACTTTTGCGCTGGCGTTATTTACGTGGATCATTCCGCCGGCCCCGGTATTGCCGGAGAAGGAGCAGTCCTTAATCGTTACCGTGGCGGAGTTGAACAGAGAGATCGAGCCACCGTTGCCGGCGGTCTTGTTGTTCCTGAAATAGCAGTGGTCCAGCGTCAGTTCTTTTACACTGTTGTTTAAGCGGATTGCGGAAGCATTGGAAGCGCCGTTGGTGCCGGTGAACTTGACGTTCTTGACGGTGACGTAAGTACTGGCCTGCGGCCACAGGACTCCGGCCGTCGTACCGGAAGTGGCGGTGCGTCCGAGGAAGGTCGTGGTGTCGGTAGCGGTAACCGTACCCTCAAGGGTGAAGGCGACAGCGTTATGACCTGAGAAAGAAGGCTTCACGTAATCGTCACCGAAGGAGAACTCCTCGGCCGAGAAGTGGAACGTGGAGCCGTTGATGATAAAGAAGTTATTGCCTTCGTTGTTTTCTATAAACGTTTTGAATGTCGCAGCGTCCATAGCGTTGCTCCAGCTCTGGCCGCTCTTGGTGCCGGCGCCTTCAGGGGTGACGTAGTAGTGGCCGGCGTGGGCGTCGATGTCGTTGAGTTTGATAATCTTGCCTCGGGTGGTGGTGAACTCGCCGTTGTAGTAGAACGGAGTCGTTTGCTCGTCTCCTATAAAACGGCTGACGCGGAAGCCGTTAGAGAGTGTAACGCCGGGCTTGACCGGAATATAATAGTTGCCGGGACCGGAAACGGTCATTGCGGACATTGAACCGGGCGTGCCGACGGCGTCTCCGGCGACGGGATTGCCGTCTCCGTCCATACTGACTTCGAATGCACCGGCAATCTCTTCGCCGCCGACAGCTTCTACCCTGAGTTTGGTTATATCGCTTCTGGTCACGCCGACCTTAAGGAGGCAGGCTGCGTTCTTGAAGGCGAGGGAGGTGTCCCACTCGTCTCCTGTTTTGACGGCTCTGGCGACGCTGATGTCGTTGGCGGCGAAGGTGCCGTCGGCCCTGGAGCCGCTGTAGTGGACGGTCACTTTGCCATCGTTGACGCTACCGCCGGCAGAGGCGGGATAAATGGCGTAAATCTCGTCGACGCCTTCAGTGATTTCGACGCTGAAGGTGGTGCTGGCTCCGGCGGAAGATGCCGTGGCGATGGCGTAGCCACCTTCCCAGGAGAATCTGACCTCGTCGCCGGCGACCCAGCTGACGACCTCGTCGTTGGAGTCGATGGCGGTCCTGGTCGGGGCCTGGGCGGTGAAAACGATTACGCCGGGTTCGGCGGGAATGACGGGAGCCTGCTCCTCGGGAGCTTCGTTTTCGGGGGCCTCATTTTCCTTGGCGCAAGCAGCGGCAATGGCCGCGAGCGCAATCAGTGCAAGTATTTTTGTCGTTTTCATAATCGTGATGTGGCTAGGCAAAAAGATCTTCGGATTCATAACTTTCGTGCGTGGCGCTTTCGGACGCCACGAAATTGCTTTCCAGCAATGCCGTCAATTCCTTCGAAACCGGAGGATTGTAGGGGGAACGTGATATGATTTCTTTCATTTCTTGTAAAATTTTAAACAAAAGTCACCTTTCCCGCGCGCATACATTATAACTAATCCGCCAATCTTTACACCTTTTCCTCCTTATGTCATACCGAGCAAATGCGAGCGTATCTCCTTTTTGTCATACCGAGCAAATGCGAGCGTATCTCCTTTTTGTCATACCGAGCGAATGCGAGCGTATCTCCTAAATTGTCATTTCGAGCGAAGTCGAGAAATCTATATCAAAAATTGATTACCTTTGTAAGACGTATTATTTTCGGATGATGAAACACTGTTTTTTGATACTTGCCGCGGCGCTGATGTGCGTGATGTGCGACAAGACCGGCAAGGAAGAAGGGCAGGGCGCCGGCCCCGCCGAAGCGAAGAGCGTGACGTTCGTCCTCAGCGGCGGCGACGTTGATTATTCCACCGGCGACCTCGGGACGAAGTCCGGCTGGGACGGCTCGAAGGCCGTCTGGACCGCTGGTGACGCCATAAGGCTCGGCGTCACCGTCGACGGCGCCTGGCAGGGCGTCTCCGATGAGAACGGGACCATCTCGCCGAAGTTCTTCATCTCGGACCCGCTTGAGAGCGGAGGTGCGGATGCGCAGTTCTCCGTGCCGACGGAGGTCCGCACCGGTTCGCCTTACCGATTCTACACGGCGTATCCCGCTGCGGTGTTCGACCATTCCATCCAGACCGACGGCGACGCCCGTGCGAAGGTCCGCTTCACCATTCCCTGGGAGCAGACGCCTTCGTATTCCGTCAACAGTACCGCGCTCAGTTTCGACCGCAAGACCGACATTATGGTCGGCGTATCGGACAAGTATAATGAATGCCCTTCAGGGCCGGTGCAGGTCAGTTGGAAGCACCTTGTGGCCCACTGCGACATCTCCATTGAGTATCTCCCGGGCTTGACCCAGGGAGAAGTGGTGAAATCCGTCGTGCTGACCGCCCAGAGCGGGGCCCGGCTGACAGGCAAATACGAGCTCAATCTGCTCACCCGTGAGGCCACTCCCGTTTCCGGGGAGACGAGCGCCTCCGTGACCGTTCTCGGCAACCCGCTCCCGGTAAGTGATGACGGAGACATCCACTTCTGGATCAGCGTTTTCCCCACAACTATAACCGCACTTACAATCACTGTCAACACGGTCGATGAGCAGGGCCTGCCCGTAACATATTCATTGGGCAAGTCCAACCTCGATATGACCTTGTCGGCCAATACCCGCAACACCCTCAGCCTCGATATGAGGAGCGCGACGAGGACTGTCGGCACCGTCCCGGTCGGCCTGACGCATTTCGTCAAGGTGACGAAGGCGCTCAACGACTGGTCGGGAGAATATCTCATTGTCAATGAGGACAAGTCCCTCGCCCTCGACGGCGGCGCCGTGCGTGACGAGCCGGGCAACGGAGTGGAGGTCGATATCGACGGCGGCAAGATTCTCGCCGACGACTACACGATGCCTCTCCGCTTCACCGTGGCGGCATCCGGCGGAAAATACACCGTCAAGGGTACTGACGGCAACTATATCGGCCGCGTG
>JAFZME010000015.1 GCA_017553405.1 Bacteroidales bacterium | reverse complement strand
GGCACGAACGACATTAACACCAAAAACGGGGTGGGCCTTGGCGAGTTCAACTACGACAAGCCTCTGGACCAGATGGATACGTACTGCCGTTTCCGCGATGCATATATCTTCGTAATCCGCTCATTGCAGAAAAACTATCCCACCGCGAAGATTATCTGCATCATCGGCACGGATGTTACCGGAGATTACGGCGCCTCGGTGGAGACCATCGCAAAACACTACAATCTCCCCTATGTGGATTTCCGCGGCGAGAAGAATGTTCCGGGGAAGGTTACGATTTACGTTGGCTCACACCCCGATGCGGCCGGTCACGCCTACAAGGCCAGAAAGATTTACGAAGAGACTTTGAGCCTGTTCCAGTGATTGATATAAGCTAAAAGAATAAGGGTGGCGCAGCATTCTACTCAACCCTTTTCCTCGCCATCGGAAAGCAGTGCAACGACTTCTTCTTTAAGTTTGGGCAAGTCATTGATGACTATTTTCCACATTACGTCATCCGTCACTGCCGCATAATCGTGTATCACACGGTTTCTTGTGGCGATAATGGCCTTGGCGTGCGAAATCGCAATCTTCGGTTTTTCTTTCAGGAGTTTGCTTGTGGCTTCACCAATGATGCCGATATTCCGTTCGATAGCTCGTCTCAGCATCAAATTCTTCTGATATTCATCAAAGCGCTTCGGAACCTGCACAAAGAAGGAAAAAACTTCGTCAATGGCTGTCTCGATGTCGAACAAGTGAGCCTTAAGATGCCTGTCCATAAATGAGCTGTTTGGTTTCGTCAAGTTCTTCCTTGAAATAAGGGTTCCTGACGGCATTGTATTCCACCAGGTCCACATCCCGCTTCAGAAGGTCTTCCAAAGCAAACTTGAACTCAAAATAGTTCTCGCCATAAACAAGGAGCGGCAGTGAATCCCGGTCAAAGATTACCGTAAAATCCACATCACTTTCCTTGTTGAATTTGTCTGTAAGGATCGATCCGAAGACATACAGTTGCAGGACCTTGTGTTTCTCACACAAAGCAACGATCTGAGCCATATTCTTCCGAATCAGTTTCATAGTACTGCAAATATAGCGATTCTTTCAGTTCAACACAAACAAAAACGCCAACCCTGAAGGGCTGGCGTTTGTAATGGAGCGGAAAACGAGACCTGAACGCTATTTAGAAAAGGAATTCAAAGGTAGTTTGCGGGAGAAAGGGAAATAAAACCATTTTTTAGGGTTGATTATTAGAAAAATAATAACAAACTTTGCATTGCGTATTTTACGCAACGGCAAAACCGCAATACTATGGAAATGAAGAAGCTTTTTTATCTCTCAATGGCGATCTTGATGATGCTGTTGGTCGTTTCTTGCAAGAAGGATGACCCGAGAAAGAAGATTCCCGTTCCGGAAGCTATAGACCTTGGAATTGAAATAACGCGGACAGACGGGACCAAGTATAATCTTAAATGGGCGTCGTTCAATTTAGGCGCTTCAAAGCCCGAGGAGTACGGCTATTACTACGCCTGGGGAGAGACCGAGTGGAAGTGGGATTATTCTTGGTCGACTTACAAGTTTGGGACAAGTTCTTTCGGACCATTCTCAAAGTATAATTCAGAGGATGGCAAGACGATATTGGATCCGACTGACGATGTGGCCCACGTAAAACTCGACGGAAAGTGGAGGTTGCCTACAGATGCAGAATGGGAGGCCCTCCTTGACCAATGCACCCTGGAGTGGAAAGACGATTATAATGGAACCGGAATAAGTGGAAGATTGGTAACCGCTACAAACGGCAACAGCATCTTCCTTCCCGCCGCTGGTGGCTGGTACGATACCGGGGTCACTTATAACGGCCTCGACGGCGACTACTGCTCTTCTTCCCTCTGTACGGAACACCTGTACGCCGCATGGAACGTCCGCTTCAATAAAGAGGGCGTCCGCAGGGGCAACTTTAACCGTAACGGTGGGCGATCAGTCCGCCCCGTCACGGAATTAAGTCTATTTTAATAGATAATTTTCTTTTTGTTCCACTGGCTGGGAAGAGCGGCCATGTGCTCACTAACGGCACTGACGGCCCCGGCCTCCACGCCGCAAAAGACAAGAGACAGAAATACTAGTGTAAGCGTACGTTTCATACACCCATCGTTCTTCAATGTTATGATGGATAAAGATAAGCAATAACCCGGAAACAAACAAAACTGATATCCTCGTCCAGGTTCCGCCTGGGTGTAAAATAAGGTGAAACTTTCGTGACTTTTCAAGGCGTTTGTGCCAAAGACATGTAAAGATACGGAGGGGGTATGTCGTATCATTTAACGCCATGAAAAACAGCGTAACCTGCTGCTTTTAGCCAAACGCCGGAAAGATTTTTGGCCAAATGCCGGATTAAATAATGGCCAAATGCCGGAATGACCGAAAAAATATGTATATTTGCCGAAAAGAAAACAGGTTTCTTGAATGGACAAGTTATACAAACCAAGGATTGCGGACAAGCTGCTTCAGCGCAAGCTTGCCGGAAAAGGCGCCGTACTCATCGAGGGGGCGAAATGGTGTGGTAAGACGACCACGGCTGAGCAGATAGCCAAAAGTATTCTATACATGTCTGAGCCGGGCATGATGGATCAGAATATCCGGATGGCTTCCATCAATCCCACGCTTTTGCTGCAAGGTGACCGCCCGAAGCTCATCGACGAATGGCAGATTGCACCGCAGTTATGGGACAGCATCCGGTTTGAGGCGGACCACAGTTCTTCGTTGGGGCTGTTTGTTCTGACCGGGTCTTCTGTTCCTGCCGATATGAGCAAGGTTGTTCATTCCGGAACGGGACGTATCGGTTGGCTTAAGATGCGTCCGATGAGTTTGTGGGAATCGCAGGAGTCGACTGGAGAGGTCTCGCTCGCAGAACTATTCAATGCCCCTGATCAGATTTCGGGAATCAATCGGCAAGACATGGATCGGCTGGCCTTTGTTACCTGTCGGGGCGGATGGCCATTGGCTGTCGATATGGACCGGGAGATTGCTTTGGATCAAGCTTTCGACTATATAGAAGCCGTCGAGAAACGCGATATACAGAAGGGTGATGGCGTGGAACGGGATCCGGTGAGGGTGCATCGCCTCCTCAGGTCGCTGGCGAGGAATCAGGGGAGCCAGGCATCGTGCGGGACCATCCGGGCCGACCTTCAAGTGAATGAATCTGACGGGTTGTCGGAGGAAACCATTTCCTCTTATATCAAAGCACTGAAGGAGATATTCGTTGTGGAAGATGCCGAAGCTTGGAATCCGAATCTGCGGAGCAAGACGGCTATCAGGACTAGCGATACAAGGTATTTCACGGATCCGTCCATAGCGACGGCGGCCCTCGGTATCGGACCGAACGACTTGATCAACGACCTGAATACTTTCGGACTGATGTTCGAGACCCTGTGCGTGCGTGATCTACGGGTGTATGCCGAAGCGCTTAACGGCAACGTGTATCATTTCCGTGATAAGAACGAACTGGAGTGTGACGCGGTGGTCCATTTGAGGAACGGCAATTATGGACTCGTCGAAATCAAGTTGGGCGGCGCCGACCTGATTGAGGAAGGCGCGAAATCACTTAAAACCCTTGCATCGAAGATTGACACGGAACGTATGAAAGAGCCCGCGTTCAAGATGGTACTCATTGGTGTGGGAACGTATGCCTACCGAAGGGAGGATGGCATATATGTGGTTCCGATAGGGTGCCTGAAAGATTAGTCCATCAAAGTGCTACGAATATCCAGCAGCAGGGATATACGAAAAAGGGTGGCGCATCGACTGCGTCACCCTTTTGTTTGGAGCGGAAAACGAGACTCGAACTCGCGACCCCGACCTTGGCAAGGTCGTGCTCTACCAACTGAGCTATTTCCGCGAAAAATTCTTTGAATTTTCGCGCTATTTTTTGCTGCGCCTCGGAAATGAAAGCGAGCTTTCACTTCGCCCGGCCTGCAAAAAAATCCGCTTTCTTCAAAGAACTGCCGTCGTTCAAGAACTAACCGTTCTCTCAAACGGGACTGCAAAGATACGGACATTTTTCAAATCTGCAAATTTTTTTGAAACTTTTATCACCGGGGCGAAAATATGTGACGATTTTGGCGCTTTTATACACACGCGCGTTTTGAAAAATTTTAATTTATTACTACATTTGCTAGATTTTTGGACTTTTTGGACGGGCAGCGCCCTGCCAAAGACCAATAAAAGCCTGATTGTCAATCCTTTAACCGCGAATATGAAGGTAGTAACGATATGAAGAAAAAACAGTTTTCATCACCGCTGATCCTGCAGGAAGTCCGCATCTGTGCGGAAAACAGCTTCCTAGCATCGGTTGTGGACAACCTGGCCCCGATCGAGTCCACCGGGCAAGAGGTCGTCGAGCACGACTTTTCACAAGAAACGTTCAATCACAACTGGGAGTAATGACTATGAAGACAAGATATTCAACGGCAATCACAGTTGTCCTCCTCTCTCTGGCGGCCATTCTTTTTACCGGCTGCAAGAAAAGCCATTGGGGATTCCGTTCCCGTCCCGGAGAGGAGATTGTTTTTAAAATCCGCTCCAACACCGGCTCCGACACCAGGACGGTCTACAACGACAACAACGGCGAATACTTCACCGTCGGGGAGACAAAATACGAAGGCCTTGACTGGGTGGACGGCGACGCGATGACGCTGGCCTATGTGTTCGTCGACGGCGGGCTGGGAGTCGATCTCGCAGACTATTCCATAGTCGAAGGTTCCGTAACTCCCTCTTCCGTTTCGGACGGCAGGGTAGTCAGCCTGGGCACGCTCAAGTCAGTCAAGCCCAACGGACTTCAATGGCACGACGGCGATGTCCACCAGTTCTATGCCACCTACCCGGAAGTGGACTATGACGATCCCAATTTCGTGTTCGAGGTTGAGAACGGCCAGATGAACGCAAAGGTTCCCTACTACTACCCGATGGTTCTCGACTCGGCCAATGAGGACGATATGACCAAAGACGGCAGGGTATGGGTTGAGAATATGAAATATGCCTATATGAACAGTCTTGACAGCCACGCCGCGCCTCTTGCCGACGGCACCGTCCAGCTGACCGTAGGGCCTCACTTCACCGCTTTCGAGATTGAAGTGCGCGCTCAAGGTGAAGACACCATTCCCCTGAAGAGCTTCACCCTTTCAAGCAGCTATTCAACCGACGATGTCGAGGACGGCCTCATCGGCGGCACCTTCTTCCTGAACTACCACAATGACGACGGAGATTGGTGGAACGAGCACCTCGAAGGCGAAGGCAACACTTCCAATTCCGTCACCCTTGACTTCAGCAATGAGACCGAGTACGCCGACGGCGGAATTCTGCTGACCAATGACAACCCCATCAAATTCACCATTTTCACAAGAGGTGGATATGTGCATTACAAACTGACCATTGGATTTGACATCATCAACGGCGCGGGAGAAAGGGTCAACAGGTCCCTTAAGCTCGCACACGCCTACGACATCACGGACGAACTGAGCGACAATCAAATCCCGTGGATCTGGTTCTACGGCAACAGGAAGCACCGCATTTCCGGACTTGAGCTGCCGTTGAATGTTTCGAAACTCTCCCTCTGGTATGAAGGACAGACCTACGCCGGAGGCTATATCAATGACGACTGGAACGACTGATAACGATGGAAAGAACAACTATACTTAAACTGGCAGGAGCTCTCTTGATCGCGATATCCGCGCTTTCCTGCTCAAAAGCCCCCCAGACAAAGGGGTCCGATCCCGTCTATATGGACGGCAATCGTCTCTTCTTCTCCGTCAGCGCCAACGGGTTCAGCACCAGGTCCCATTTCGAAGACGGAGCCCCCGATGCGGAGGGCACGACGGCCAGACTCGTGTGGGATGAGACCGACACCATCGGTGTTATCGCCGTCCCCTACGACCGCGAAAGGGAAGATTACCGTTTTGACCTTGCGGCCGACAATGCGCACGTCAGCCTTGCTGCATTTGTCAAGAATGACCTCAGCGGCAACGCGCTTTTCGCCTCAATTGAAGAAAACGTCACCTGGTGGGCCTCCGAAGGCTACACTGACGACGACTGCCTCTACGGCCTTTTCGCCTACTACCCCGCCAACGGGAAGCACCCCTTCAAGCTTTTCGCGGAAAACCTTAACATCGAGGACTACCGTATCGAGGGAGTCTATGCGCCCAGTTTCAAACTTCCCAGCGAGCAGGACGGCAAAAGCTACAACAAATACCAGATCCTCACGGACAAGACTCATTTCCCGACGCTCGACATTGACGAAAGCGACCTTTTCAGCGTCGCAACCCTCAAAAACGGCAGCTCGTCCGAGAACGCGCTGTCCTTTACCAACTTCCGTCCGCTGACCACGCTCCTCCGTTTCAAAATCAAGAAAACGGAAGAATCCACCTGCTCGCAGATTGATGCGATACGGATTACAATCAGGTCACAGGAAGAGGCGACCGCGTATTTCGGCATCTACCAGGACGACATCTGGCGCGGCCACCTCGAACAGTACTACTTCGGCTATTTTATGCCTTATTTCGGCATCTCCGGGGACGGCGTCAATGCCCTTGGTTTTTCCAACGGTCTCCAGAATGTGCTTCTGGACATCATCAGGGAAGAAATTCCCGAAAAGGAAAATGAATACAAGGATATGATGAACTCAGCATTGATTTCAATCAATCCCACTTCCGATATTATATCCTCGCTCGGGAGCTTCAACGTCAGGGGGCTGAAAACGAATCAATACGTTACGGCAACCTTCGAGGAGCCTGTCCAGGTCTCGACAGAGCCGTCTTCGGACTGGTACTACCTGGTCACCTACCCGACTTTCCTCAACTTCCTTTCAACGATGGACGAGGAAGAGGAAAGCCAGCGTGTCGTTGAGAACGTTGTCTTCGAAGCATTCAGCGAGGGCCACTCGGTATTATACGCCGAGAAGACCATTCCCGTCAAAGAGCTGAAAGCCGGACACAGGTACAATTTCACCATAACGCTCGGCGAGGGCGTAAGCTTCGACTCTGACGCCGGAAGCTACGAAGTAACTCCGATAGAATTCAACTAGATATGAAAAGATACTTTATAGCAGCCACACTGATTGCAACGGCAGTTCTTTTCTCCTGCAAAAAGAACGATTCCGGCACCGGCAAAGAGCACACCTGGTCGGGGCTTCCGGAAAACGGAGCCGTTTTCTCCGCCTACAATTATTCAGAAGGCGTCCGGTCCCATTTTTATGACCCGACAAGCGGAACCCTTCTCTGGGATGATGACGACGACATAGCCGTTTACTCCATCGACTTTGACGCAGCGGAGCCTTTTTCCGGCATTAAAAGCGGAGTGGCCTACATCGACGGCTACTACGCCGGCCAGTCGGGCGCAAAATTCAAATCCCTTCTCTCGAAAGAGGAGTGGTTCGACTCGGACGATCCGGCCGCGACGCGGAAATTCTTCAGCTATTACCCCTGCAACGGTATAGCCCAGACCATCGAAACAGACTATCCGCTGGGAGAGGCCGGTATAATCTTCGACATCAGTGACACTCAGGCAATCGGCGAAGAGGACAGCTTCTCCAAGCTTCAGCTTCTTGTGTCCGATTCGAAAAGTGTCAACTTCTCGGACGAGACCATCAATCTGGGCACGTTCCGCCCCATTACGGCGCTGCTCAGATTCAACATCCAAAGCGAAATAGATGTCGAGTTCAAGGTCAACGAGATTGAACTGAGGCTCGGGTCCGACCCTTATTACAGTAACGGAGCTTTCTACTCCTTCAATCGTGAAATACCCATTGCAGGAACGTTCCTTCTCGAGATGGACAGGGCCAACGGCGGCTTTACAGGGATCAGCAATCATTATGAAGACTACACACACTGTATAGACCTGATTCCGTCAGAGCCGTTCACCCCGGGCGACTCCCCTGAAAAATATTACTACGCGGTTGTCTGCCCCACATTGGATGTTCCACAGGGAGAAGACCTGTATCTTGCGGTACTGGCCTTTGCCGAAGGGACCAATACGCGGGACTCCAGCGGCAACGGTTCCTCTATATATAAAGTAGGTATGCTTCAACTGCCCAACGGATTCGAGTCCGGATACAGATATGACTTCACTGTCAACTTCGACCAGACGGGCACTATGAAGATCGGAAATCTTTCCACAATCAATCTCGGCGAATATGAAATTATCGATTGGGAGTAACAGACACGGAATATGAAAAAGACATTATATATAATACTTTTCGCCGCCCTGATCCTGATCGTTCAGGGGTGCAGCAAGTCCGGAGTCGGGGAAGACGCATCTTCCCAGGGTAAAGGACTCAAGTTCCTGGTGAATTTCGACACCCTTACCAAAGACTCGTCCGGAAGAATCTACTTCCCCGACGAGAACAACTCGGGAAGGATCGTTTTCGACGACGGCCTGCTTTACGTCCTCTGCATTCCCATCGATTCGGAAGGCAATCCGGAATATGACAAATACTCCAGCCAGCGCATCCGCCTGGAGTCCAACGATGTTATAACCACGGGGCTGTTCGGCAACACCAACAAGACCGCCGAAGAGTGGTTCTCCGCATCCGAATCCGGGAAATGCCTGTTTATCGGCGCAATCAAGGGCGGCAGCGATATGTACAGCGATTCTTTCATCGACTATTACGACTACGTAACCTATGACGGTGAAGGGACACCGACCTACAACTATTTCGAAGGATGGCTTCTCAGCCAGCTGACCTGGACGGGCCAGGGACTGACCAGCTATATGCCGAAAGTCATCATTTCGCCGGAGCAGGAAGACGACCAGGACACCTATATCGGAAACGGCAACAAGAAGACGAACAGTTCCGCCATCCACATCGCCGGCTGCACTTCCGGGATAGTCGACCTGGAAGATGTCGTGAAAAACGATATCGTCACCCTCGAGAAATTCAAACCCGTCACCTCCATACTTCGCTTCCGCGTAAAGATGGAAGCGGTCGAAGACGGAGACCTCTCTCTCCACTTCAACAGTATCAAGATGTCCTACGAAGGCACCACCAGGAAAATCACCGGTGTCGCCCTCTTCAATTTTGACGGTTACGAGGACGGTGATTTCAAAATTATCGACATACCTTATATAAACGCGCAGACCGAAGTCGACCTTTTCGACTACGCCATCATCAAGGACGACTACAACGATGATGATCCGCTCAACGATCAACATTTCTATCCGTTCAGCAACTACTATGACTACCTGCATCTGCGTATCCGGGGTGATAAGGGATACGACTCCGGCATAATCGCCACTTCGGAGCCGTCCGAAAGATGGCTTATGGCCTCGGTCGTTCCCCAGACCGGATTCGGCGCACAGAATGCCTATCTTGTTTTTGACATACTCGACAACAGCAACAATGTTATCCGTACCGTCAAGAAGAAGTTCCCTTCAGGAGGATTCCAAAGCGGCAAACGGTATGATTTCACGCTTACTATCCCGCAAGGCAACCATTCCGGTGCCGTTGACGCCGGCGGATATGATATGATCGACTGGGAATAAATTCGGAGTGAAGATGAAAAAGTTTAGCATAATATTTTTGCTTGGGACATTACTTGTCGCGCCCCTTTCCTGCAAGAAAGGAGATTCGGTCACGGCCCCCGGCCCTTCCAAAGCGGTCAATCCGCTGAAAGTAACCGCCTCCGCCTCGGCGGTAAAATCCCACCTGTCTTCGGCTGACGACGGATCCCTCGTCTGGGATTCCTATGACGACCTGGGCTTGTATGCTTTCGATGTCGACAGCTACATCGAAAATTATGAACAGGCCCCCGTAGATATCGACGAACGTGCGAATTGGGTAAGGAACAACCTTATCAAGAGCGGCGTGGCCAATATCTCGATAAGCAGCGCCGATCCCGGCACTGCCGATTTCTACACCGCGGATGAAAACAAGGACTGGGTCGGCGGCGACAGCGGGGAAGACAATCACCGCTATATGTTCCTTGCCTACTACCCGTCCACGATAAAAGACGGTTCACTCCCGTTCTACATCTCTCCCTACAGGGACTATTGGGACCCTGACAGAGGCGAGACCGTCAGACAGGTGATAAAGGGCGTCCAGTTCAATATCCCTTACTATCAGGATGGTGTTTCCTATGGAAAATACCAGGTTCTGGTCGACAATGGCGGATTCACTCTCAACAACTTCGACAAGGACGACACCTCCACCTGGGGAAACACTTTCTACACCAGGAGCGAGATTCTTAACGGGACAAAGCAAATCGAGTTCCACGGGATGAAGCCCATCACCTCTATGATTCGTTTCCGTATGAAATCCACCGACGGAAACTCCTACAACATCAGGAGGCTTGAGTGCGAACTGCTTGAAGGCGGAGAAGACTATTACGGACTCTCCGGCAGTGCATATTACGATCTCCACGACGGCTTGTTCAAGACTATGCAATCCTATTATGGTTCCACCAACAAGGACTTCTGTATTGAATTCGACTCGAAAGACAGAAGTTATTTGACCGTCGGACCGGAACCGACGGACTGGTTCTATGCCGTCATCCTTCCCTCTTACAAGAAGGTTACGCTTCGTTTTAACGCCATCAGCTATCGCAATAGTGATGTCGCCCTGCTTGTCACAAAGACCTCTCCCTCAAGGGAAGTGGACGGAGTTCTCAAAGAAGGCTTCTTCCCCGGAGAGCTTTATTCCGTCACCCTCGAAATGACTCCTCCTCAACAACTGGAGGGAGAAGCCGGACAATATCTCGTAGAGCCTTGGGATTAAATTCAGACATTATGAAACACTTAAGATATCTGTTTTCTGTTTCTATCGCAGTCCTTGCACTTGTCTCCTGCCAGAAAAAACAAGCCGGAGACACGCTCCCCGATATGGGCGGCGACTGCTTCACCTTCACGGCGGATCTGTCCGACACAAAGGCCTACTTTGCCAATGACAACGCGTCCCTGTACTGGAGCGGCGGCGAATCTCTCTCGGTCTATGCTGTTCCGACCGTCTCCGACGGAGCGAACGAATCGCTCGACTGGAGTCGTGCGTACTGCACAAGCGCATCCCAAATAGGTGGTTATACCTCCCGGACAATAGCCACATTCGCCACCAGATGCACAACGGAAGAGTTGTTTTCCAAGGCAGAAGAGGGGGAAAGACTCGTGCTTTTAGCAGTGCATCCCTTCTCCGGTGATCCATATTTTTCCCCGGCAATTTTGACCGGCAATGGAAATACTTTCTCGGGAATAGAAGTATCCATACCCAATTGGCAGTACGACTCAAACAACTCCAACTCGGCAAATTGTCTCTTTATGTGCGGGACAGCCGGCAAAATTTCCCTGGCAGAAGCGCTCGATGCGCCTAAAATCACATTCCTCTCCTTCCGCCCCGCCACCTCTATGCTTTCCTTCAAATTCAAGAGCTCCGAGGGAGATATTTATCCGCAAGCCATAAAATTGAGCCTTATCAAACCTGACAACGAATACGTCGACATCGCCGGCGACTGTCTTCTGGTGCTTGACAATTACGCAAGCGCATCGGCGTGGCCCGGCAACGGGATTGTCGACGGTTCATATCAGGCGATTCCCTACTCCTACATCGACGCCGCCACCTATGACGAAGTTGCCGGGACCAGTGCGGTCAGCGCTTACAATCATTACAAGGATATCCAGGGCTATGTTTGGGATACGATAAATACTGAAGGGACTTCAATATATTACAACTACACCCTCTTCCCTTCCAAAGTTCCGGAGGGAAGCTACCTCCTGATCGAGTTGTATGACAGTTCCTACAAAACCATTGCTTCGACAACGAAAAGCCTGCCCTCCTATACTATTGACGGAACAACCGTCTATGGATTCCTCTCAGGAAGACGCTATCTGTCGACCATCACGTTTAGTCCCTTCTTACAGACCTCCTCGAATGACTGGGTAGAGGCCGGTTTCTATACAGATATAACCTGGTAAAAACGGAAGTTATGAAAAATAGATACATATATGCGCTGCTGGCGGCCCTCGCCATTCTCTCCTGCTCGAAACAAGCGGGCTCAAGGAGTGACACCCCTTCCGCGGCAGACGAACTTATGACTTTCAAGGCCGACCTCGGAAGCAGCAAGTCCTACTTCCAGGACATCGAAAATCCCACATTGTACTGGTCGTCCTATGACGACATCGCCGTGTATGGAGGATATGTCGGCACGTTAGCCACCGCCACGCAAGAGCTCAATCAATACGCCCGCGGACTGAATGTCGGAGATCCCCTTGAGAAATATCTTGTCGGAGCCTACGGCACCCTGACGAGCAGCGAGTCTACCGCAACCAGGATCATTACCAACAGAACAAGGGGAGATTTCGTCAATGCAATCAACGACGAAGCCGAAGATGACGATCTGTTCATCTTCTCCGCCATCTATCCCGCCAACAGATCCGCGGAAAAAACCGCAAAGAATTTCGTAAAGTTCTGGGAAGGAGAAGTTGAAGAAGAGGTCAAAACCATCTACGGCATACCTTGCGAAGTTGCCACCAAGCAAATAGCCACTGAAGGTATAGGCCGCTATCATATCTGCGTCGACCACGGTTTCAACCTCGACAACCCGGACAGAGTTTACGGCTGTATAACGAAAAAGCAGATACTTGACGGAGAAGAAGTGGTGTTCAATCACTTCACGCCCGCCACCTCCATCATTATGTTCACGGTACAGAGCTCAGACGGGGAATACTACAATCTTAACAGGATA
The DNA here is from genome assembly GCA_017553405.1 of Bacteroidales bacterium. Taxonomy (GTDB): domain Bacteria; phylum Bacteroidota; class Bacteroidia; order Bacteroidales; family UBA932; genus Cryptobacteroides. The sequence continues at coordinate 23,260 of JAFZME010000015.1, read as the reverse complement.
AGGATAATCGTGGAAGACGCCGTCGCCCTGACCGGCGAGTGCTATCTATGCTCACAGCACGCAACTGCAGATATACTTTTCTATGCTGATGAAGATGACGTCTGCAACTACGTGGATATTAAACTGAACACACTCCAGGTCACGCCATTCGAAAACACAAACTATGTTATGGCCGTCGTTATGCCGTCCTATGCTTCGGGATTCCCTGAAGTTCGGGCCACGGAGCTTCAGGCCTGGCCGTGCAACAAGTACACCGACTCAAGAGTCGTGTTCTATGGCTATGACACGGATGACAAGCTTGTGCTTAAGGGAGAAAAGACCGCACCGGCCAACGGTTTCGTCGCCGGCGGCCGCTACAGGACATCTGTTACGCTTTATCCTGCCAACCTTGACACCGGCACCAATGGAGACGGCCCCGGCAGCTACCAGGATGGCAGCGGAACTTTCGAACAACTTTAACGGAGGACGATGATGAGAAAAGCACTATATATTTTATTGAGCGCGGTCGCGGCACTTGCCGTCGTCTCCTGCGCAAAGTCTCTCAAGGGGGACAGGCAGCCGGAAGAAATTGACGGCGGCGCCAAACTGTCGGTAAGAGCCACTCTCCCGAGCCTCGCCAAAGGACATATGGACGGCCTTGACATCAAGTGGGACGCCAACGACCAGATTGCGGTCTTTGCCTCCAGGCTTGGTGTAGTGGAAGAGTTTTACGGCCTTATAGAGGAAAATATCGGGATACTTGCCGGCAACCCCGATCTGAATCTGACTGAACAGCAAAAGGAAGATTATGCTTCCCTGGCTGCTTATCTTTATTTGTTAAGCCACACCCACGAGATGTCAATGGACTATCTTACCCTCTCGTCCGTCGACGCGAACGGCAAGGCATTGTTCACTTCCGACAAACTTTTGAAGGACTGGCTGCCGGAAGCAAGGAATGGGGAAGAAACGTACTGGTTCTTCGCCCATTACCCGGCATCATCGGTCAACTTTGATTTCAGGGCTGTAGAGTGGACCCGCCTTACAGCACGGTATTATCTACCCATCTATTTCCCTACTATGATGGTCAGGATTCCTACCGAGCAGGACGGCATCAACTGGTTCGACAAGCAGATACTGTTCGACATCGGAACGGAAGATATGGACGCCAATGGCAACATCGTCGACGAAGAAGACCCCACCTTCGAAAGGAGCAGCGGCACAGCAAGCTACGATCAGCTTCAGAACGAAGGATGGCTTCCCGAATTCGACAATTTCAGGATACTGACTTCGCTCCTTCAATTCACCATATCCACTCAGGGAGAATCTGCCGTGATTGACCATATCGATGTCAAGATGAGTTCCCCGGAAAGATACGTTATGTCTGGCGAAGACAGGTATATTACCGGCACCTACCCTCTCTCCGGAGAAATCCCATTCACATTGACAATGGACGAAGACCTGGATATACGCCTTTGGAACAGGTGGGATGCGCCCATCCTCGATCCCTATTATCTTACCGCCATAACAAAGGAAGACCAGAGTTGCTGGAGTATTATGGAAAATGCCGAGAGCTACGTCAGGCTTAAATTCCAAAGCCCCATATCGATATCCGCCACTCCGGGCGACACCTACACCCTTGTCACCGCACCGACAAGGAACTACACCCCGACATCCGAACTTAAGCCCCGGCTTATCTTCACTGCGTACGACATTTCAGGGGTAGCCACCCACAGGGCCACATACGCCCTTTCGGGACAGATGTTCAACCCCAAACACAATGAATATGAATGGACCGGACTTGAAGAGGGGACCAAATACAGTTTCAACCTCTCCTTGAGACCGATAAACGATCCTTCGGCCGGAAACGCCGGAGAGTATGATGAAATTAATCTCTAAGCAGCGGAAGGAATATGAGAAAAACAGCACTTTATACAACTATTATAGCGATAGCTTCAATAGTCCTTTCCTGCCAGAAAGGTTCTGTGCAGCCGGCCATTGAAGACAATGGGATGTTGTTTACTTCGTCCCTGCCGGCCGTGCGCTCCCACTTTGCCCCGGGAAGCACCTCTGTGCTGGAATGGGACAATGACGACAGGGCGGCGGTATGCTCGATCTATGCTTTTGACGGCAATGGAGACGAACTCTCCAACCCCGATAAGATTTTGACTCAGACGTGGGAATCTATGTCTGCCGAAGTCAACACCAACAACAAGCGCGAAGCCACGTTCCGGTCCAACAAGGCCAGGAAAGCCTGGGTGGGAGGGGATGACGACTCAAAGACAGGGCAGTTTGCCTTCCTCGCGTTCTACCCGGCGACAAATTTCACGTCGGAACTGGTCACTGCCGATGATGAATCCTTCTATGGCAGTGCCTTCAATAACTCTATGTGGATCAGGGCCAATGTTCCGTCTACGCAGTACCTGGATGATTTCGGCAGAGGCCAGATTTGCTACGATTTCGCCAGAGAAGCGGCAGAGATGCCCAATTATTTATATGGCCGCGATCAGATTATCGCCGGAAGCCGGACGGTTGCCTTCGACAACTTCAAGCCGAGAAACGCTATGCTGAGCTTTACCCTCTCGACCGACGAAACTCCGTTTGAGGTAAGAGAAATTATGGTAGAGGCTGTCGGTGATCCCGGATTCGATTATCGCATTTCCGGAGATTGCCTCCTGTCCCAATATGGAGACATCAGGAACGCCGGGCTCGTTCCCGGCTACAATCCGGACAGCTACGGTTATTCGAACACAATCTGGGTGTATTCGAGAGGAACGCAAGGTTACATCTTTGAAATCGGCCCCACTCCAAACGAGATTCCCTTCAATGTGGTGATTATTCCCTCTCCGGAACGTATTTCCTGGGCGGAAAACCCCGAGGCCGACGGTTTACCCGATCCGGACAACACGCCCATAACCATTAAGATTAGCGCCCTTGACACGCATTCTATTCCATTGGTCGCGGGCACGATTACTTCTCCGAACGGATTCCGTGCAGGAAAGAAATACAACTTCACACTTAAACTCACTTCCCTTTTGAACCCTTCAGCCGGGAATGCAGGAGATTATACCGAGGAGGAATGGTAGTATGAAAAAATTATCTATACTTGTTTTGATTTCCCTTGGACTGGTCCTTGGAATCAGTTGTTCAAAAGAAAAAAATCAGCCGGAAGAGGATTCTCCGGTTGTCGGTATGACCTTCAATGCGGACCTGTCTTCGACAAAATCCGTATTTGCCGATAATGAGTCAACATCCCTGGTCTGGACCGGGGGCGAGTGGGTTACCGTAATGAGCTTCCCTGCCGCCTGGTTGTCCGACCTTGGGTCCTTTGATGAAAATTATGCGTGTAAAACCCGGTGTGGCATTTCCATAAAATGGCCGAATCCGGCCCTGGCGACATTACGCACCCAAATGGACAGGAAAGATTTTGTCGGCGGATCCACCGGAAATGATTCCGACGAATACTGTTTCCTTGCCGTTTTCCCCGAAAATCAAAACGATCAACTCGATTTCGCCCCTTTCACCGGAGAACAGAATGAGCATTTCTGGCGGTGCTTTGTTCGTGAAGATCAGGATAACGCAAATTACGGATCGCACCAAATCCTTTACGACGCGGATTTCGCTCCGACCGACGGCGGACACACCAACACCCACATCTACACGAGAGGCGACATCCTGAACACCGGAGTTGTCAATTTCGACAATTTCAGGCCGGCGACGTCTATGATACGCTTCAATATGGCAACTGATGACGACAAGGAATATTCCATATCGAAAATCGTCATCAGGTCAAAGAGCGGCGCCACGCTGTCCGGCAAAGCCGGGCTTATGGCCGACGGCTCCGGAGCAAGGGCGTGGAACAGTCTTATGCCCAGTGATCCGGATATTCTTAATTATTCCTATATTACCCTGAAATTCGACCAGGCTATCACTGTCGGCCCCACTGCAGGAGACTGGTATCACGCGGTTGTAATCCCCGGAGAGGTGAGCGGAAAAATATCCTTCACCGCTTTCGACGAGAACGGATACCGTGTGCTCTATGCCGAAAAAGACGCCCCGACAGGAGGGTTCAAAGCCGGCGTGCGTCATAAGGTCTCGCTCACTATGGGTGAGCCGATACTTCCGGAAGATGCGCTTTCCGGTCAGTTCTCGATATCTGAGAACGCCAAGGCATATATCGCAAAAGGCAACCTCTGGGCCTACATCAAGAACGGAGTACGCGACGAGAGCAAAGGCCGTAACGGCTGGATGATAGCCGCAAATCAGTATGACATTGTAGGTAAGTACAATTACGAAGATTTCGACTCCTACGAAGGATTGATCGACCTGTTCGGATTCTCCTCCAACAACAACGACCACGGAATTCCCGTGATTTCAGGAGCGGTCGAAACCACCGATTATATCGGTATTGGAACGGGATGGACAGACTGTATGGCGGCCAAGGGCTGGAGGACCATTACAGCCGATGAAGGTGTTTATCTGTTTACGGAGCGCACCAATGCTATGAGCCTCTTTGCTTATGCAACAGTATATGTCGGTTCCGAAAACAATCCGATCCGCGGCCTTGTTTTCCTGCCGGACAACTGGACTACACCGGAAGGATGCTCTTTCACTCCGGTCACTGAAATCGGGTACAATTTCAGCGTGAACACCTATAAAGCGGAAGATGCCACTGCAGGTTCTTGCGGCACTTGGGAGGCAATGGAAGAGAACGGCGCCGTGTTCTGGCCTTGTGCCGGAGTCCGGATTGGAACAAATGTCGCCACAAGCCACGAGGATGTCGGTGATTATGTCGGAGCCTATTGGTCAGGAACCGAAGATGAGCACAATACGCAATATGGAAAACTGCTTCTGTATGGAGGCAGCCTCTTCAACCCGCACGAATATCCCCGCAGCTACGGCGCCTGCGTCCGTCTGGTACGCGATGTTACTGAAGAATAATCATAGCCTAAAATATTGAATACTATGTGTAAAAAACTCATTCTTGTCATAGCGCTCGTCGCTGCCTGTATCACGGCCAACGCGCAGAAGGGCTGGAACATCGGAGTACAGGGCGGAGGACTCATCTCCATCAACGAGAACAGCTTCTCCTACTACGACGCCTCCAAAGGCGTGAAGAACTTCACCTGGCACACCGGCCTCTCGATCGGCTACGATTTCGAGCAGTTCTGGGGAATCAGGGTTATGGCCCAGTTCGGCAACAACAATTCCGGTTTCAACATCAAGGAGACCGCGGATCATATGTTCCGTCCTTATCACTTCAAGAGTATCGACGTCTTCGCCGACGCAATGCTCAACCTCCGCGTCATAACCGGCAATCCCGACGGCTTCTTCCAGCCGAAGGCCTATTTCGGTGTTGGCTACGGCTACACCGACTGGTTCAAGAACGACTTTGAGGGCAATCACCCCTGGCAGGAGTACACCACGAAGAACCACAACTTCGGTCTCCGCCTCGGCTTCCAGTTCGAGTTCAAGGTCAGCCCCGTCGTCGGCATCTACCTCGACATCTGCGCCGAAGGATTTACCGACCGCTACAACGGTATCTTCCCCGACAAGGAAGACAAGGATGCCGTCAAGGGCTATCCCGGATTCCCTCTGGACGGCAAGGCCAAGTTTGCCGGCGGTCTCCTGTTCCACATCCCTGCAAAAAAATAAAACCCTATGAAAAGAATCTTACTAATCATTGCAGGACTTCTTGCAGCCGCATTCTCCCTGTCCGCCCAGCAGACCAGGGACACCGAGTGGTTCATCGGCGCCGGAGGCGGTGTCAACATCGGCTTTGACGGCAAGAACCACGACAACGCCAACCGCGCGTTCTCCTATGAAGGCGCCGGTACGGCCATCGATGTCTACATCGGAAAATACTTCAAGGAGTGGATCGGTTTCAGGGCCGGATGGCAGGGATACTCGATCAGCGACGAGAAGACCAACTACGGAAAGAGCAAGTTCAACTACGGCCACGCCGACCTCCTGTTCCGTCCCGTCAGTTTCTTCGTTCCCTATATCCACGCAGGTTACGCCCACATCGACAAAGGCTCCCTCGGTCTCGGTGCCGGTGTGATGCTGCCCGTCAACCTCGGCAAGGTCGTCACCATCGTTCCCGACGTCAAGTACACCGGAATGTCCGGCAAGGTCTTCGAGAACAGCACCTCCAAGCTCAACCACGACGTCAGTGTCACCCTCGGACTCGCCTTCCGCTTCGGCGGCAAGAACAACAAGGCGAAGAAGGGCAGCGGAGATGAAGGCAGCGGCAATGAAGGCACGTTGGCCGCTCCCGACACCACCTCTTCCGCCGCTCCCGCGCCTGACACCGCGGCCGCAGCGACCGAGCAGCCGAAAGACACCGTGGCCTCGCCGGTTGAGCCTCCGAAGGACACCGTGGCTGCCGTCACGGAGCCCAAGGACACTGTCGCCGCCGCTCCCGCAGAGGACAAAGACGCGAATGAGCACAAGAAGGTGTTCGAAGAATTCGGCAACACCTATTTCGAATACAATTCAGCCAATCTCAAGACCGAATCTTCAAACAATCTCGACATCATTGTCGAATATATGAAGCAGCACCCCGAAGTCCGTGCAATGCTTGCCGGCCACGCCGATGAGATAGGCAACAGATGGTTCAACAAGGCGCTCTCCGAACAGCGCTGCCTTGCAGTCCTCGAATACCTGACCTCCAAGGGCATCGAGCGCGACAGGATCGAATATGTCGGATATGGCGAAGACCGTCCGTTAGACAGCGGAACTACGGAAGAAGCCTACAAAAAGAACCGTTGCGTCGAGGTCAGTTTCCTCGAAGCTGAGAAATAATTTCCACCCTGTATGAATATCCGCGGAAAGGTCCTCTTTCTGCGGATATTTTTTATTGCTATATTTGTAAGATATGAAAACCGTCTTCGTCTCATACGCCAACAAGGCAATGGCTTATTCGCTCAAACGCATAGGCCGTCAGGCGCGCCGTCTCGGCATATTTGACGAAGTCCTGCTCTACACCCCTGCCGACCTCCCCGCCTACGCCAAGGCCAGCCCCCTGATGAAAAGCCCCCGCGGCGCAGGCTACTGGCTCTGGAAGCCGGTAATGATAAAAGAGACGCTGGACCGCCTCGAGGAAGGCTCGGTGGTGGTCTACGTCGACGCCGGATGCACCCTGCGTCCCTCCCCCGACTGGAAGAAATTCCTGGACCTGATGGCAGACCACGACACCATCTGCTTCCGCTATTCCCCCGATCACCCGGAATGGGCAAAGTGGGGTGCCTCCTCGGCCGAACTCCGCCACTGGACGAAAAAAGCCACTCAGGACTACCTAATCGAGCGCTTCGGCAGCGACGGTTTCAGAAGCTACTGCCAGATAATGGGAGGCATCCTGTTTATGAAAGGGAAGGAGAATTCCCTTCTGCGCGAGTGGCTGGACGTGATGCTGACAAGGCCCGACCTGATCGAAGATCCGGCCCCGGGAGAGCCGCAATATGAAGGTTTCGCCTCCCACAGGCACGACCAGACCATTATCACCCCCCTTGCAGAGAACGATCCGACCGTGCTGATCCTTCCGGAGCGGAGCGAGAGCTACTCGAAAGACTCCTTCGTCTGGGCGTCCCGCATCAGGGCGGCGTCCTTCGGCGAATATCTCCGTATCCAGATCAAGCACCGTCTGAGGATATGGCTCGGAGACGAAAGGTTTGACCGCATAAAAAGAAGACTCCACCTGGGATGACGGGACACAGTGAAAATACCAGAAGACTCGCCAGGAACACTGTCTATCTCTACCTGAGGTCGTTCTTCGCCCTTGTCATCTCCCTCTACACGAGCAGGCTGGTCCTCCAGGCCCTCGGCGTGGACGACTACGGCATCTACAATGCCGTCGGCGGCTTTGCGCTTATGTTCTGGCTTGTCACCGGCTCGCTGACCTCCGCGGTCAACCGTTTCCTCGCCTATGAGCTCGGCGAAGGCGACCGGGAGCAGATGAACAAAGTCTTCTCGATGTCCCTCAATATGATGATCGGCTTCTCGCTTATCGTCCTGCTGCTGGCCGAGACCGCGGGCGTCTGGTACGTAAGCGCCAGGATGACCATCCCGGAGGGCAGGGAGACCGCAGCGCTGTATGCGTTCCAGGCAGCAGCCGTCACCGTGATGTCCGGGATCGTGGTCTCCCCGTTCAATTCGTCCATCATAGCACACGAGAAGATGGGCATCTTCGCGGCGATAAGCGTGGTGGAGACTGTCATCAAGTTCATAATAGCACTGTTCCTCGTCTACGGGCCCGTCACGATGGACAAACTCATCCTGTATTCGGCGCTGTGGATGGGCGCGACGCTTCTCCTTCAGAGTTTCACCATCATCTACGCCAGGGTAAGTTTCGACGAATGCCGTTTCAGGAAAATATTCGACAGGAATCTGTTCAAGGAACTGTTCGCCTACGCGGGGTGGAACTTTATGGGCAGTTTCGCCGGGACTATGAGCGAGCAGGGAATCAACCTCGCTATGAACGTCCTTTTCGGCCCCGTCGTCAACGCGGCGAGAGGCGTGACCAACACGGTGCGCAACGCCGTCTCTATGTTCGTCACCAACTTCACGATGGCCCTCACCCCGCAGATCACCAAGGCCTACGCGTCCTCCGATATGGATTACACCAAGTCCCTCGCCTTCCGCGGGTCGAAGTTCTCCTTCTTCATAATGTTCCTGATTTCCCTTCCTCTCCTGCTCGAGACCGAATTCGTGCTGGGAGTCTGGCTCACGGAAGTTCCGGAGCACACCGTGGCCTTCATCCGCCTCGCCCTCGTCATCAGCCTCGCGGACCTGCTCTATATGGTCCTTACCTATATCCAGAACGCATCCGGCAAAGTGAGGGGACTCCAGATAATGATGAGCAGCGTCACGATGCTCAATTTCATTGTGGCCTACGCCGCGATGAAGATTTTCTCGAAGCCGGAGATCGCCTACGTGGTCGCAATCCTCGCCTCGCTCCTGAAGACCGTGTTCTTCATCGGCATACTGAAAAAGACCATTCAGCTGACTGTAAAGGAGCTGATGACCGGCATCTATCTCCCCGAGCTGGCAGTGGTGCTGTCCTCCGCCGTCATCCCGCTTGCCGTCTGCTTCCTTATGCCGGACGGATGGGTGAGATTCCTCGTAGTGGGATTCGCCTGCGTGATCTGCGTCGGGCTGTCGTCCCTGTTTATCGGCTGTACGCGGAGCGAGAGGACCTACCTTGTTGAACTCGTCAAATCCTCCATTTTCAAGAAAGGATGAAAATCGCCGTCCTCATAACGTGCCACAACCGCAGGGAGAAGACCTTGCGCTGCCTCGGCTCCATCCGCGACACGCTGATTCCCGAGGCCGTGCCGACCGTATTCCTTACGGACGACGGCTGCACGGACGGGACCGCCGACGCCGTCAAGGCCGTCGACTGGGGTTTCAGAGTCGATATTCTCGAAGGAGACGGCAGCCTTTTCTGGAACGGCGGGATGATCAATTCCTGGAAGAAGGCCATCGAGGAAGGCGGATTCGACGGCTACCTGTGGATCAACGACGACATCACAGTGCTTCCAGGCTACTGGGAAGACCTTGTCGCTGCCGACGCCTTCTGCTTCGGCAAATATGGCAAGAGGGGCATCTACGTCGGCTCCACAAAGGATTCGGAGACCGGCAAACTCACCTACGGAGGCTTCGACTATGTCAACAAATGGCTTCTGAAGGACAGGTTCGTCGTCCCTGACGGAGAGCATTTCGCCGAATGCGAGGCCGGCCACGGCAACATCACCTACGTCGCACAGGAAGTCGTGGACAAGATGGGCGTTTTCTGCGACAAGTACAGGCACGGCGGCTCGGACCACGACTACACCTACCTAGCCCACAAGGCCGGCTTCCCCGTCCTGGTGCTGCCACACTTCTCCGCCGCCTGCGAAAACGACCACATCGGCAAGACGAGAGACTATGTGGGCCTGCCCTTCCGCGAAAGGTGCAAGCTGTTCTATTCACCGAAAGGCTACAATATGCACAACACCCTGCTGTTCAACAGAAGGTGCTTCCCCTGGAGAGTCCCCTTTGTCTGGCTGCAGGGCCTCATAAAATTACTTTTTCCTAAAATCGGATATGGCGTCTACCTCCGCCTGAGAGGTGTAAAGAGATGAAAAAAGAATTGACTCCGGACCGTTGCCGGGACATACAGATGGGGATACTCCGTGAGATCGACCGTTTCTGCAAGGAAAACGGCATCCGCTATTCCCTTGCCTACGGTTCTCTCATAGGAGCCGTCCGCCACAAGGGCTACATCCCCTGGGACGACGACATCGACCTTATGATGCCGAGGCCCGACTATGAGAAGTTCATAGCCTCCTTCGCCGCCGAAGGGCTCCGCCTGCTCGACCTCTCCAAGGACGGGACGAAAGGCGAGACCTTCGTAAAGGTGATGAAGGAAGGCACCCTGATGGTAGAAAAGCTCACCGGCAGGGAGATGTGGGGCGTCAACGTGGACGTCTTCCCCATCGACGGAGCGCCTTCCGATGGGCTGGAAGAATTCTATAACGGTCTGGACCGCAAGAGAAGGACTCTTTTCAGGATCATTCCGTACTACAAGCAGATGAGCTCCGGCAAAGCCGCCTGGTTCCTCAAATACTGCTACAAGAGGCTGAGGTTCCCCTATTTCCATTCGCCGCTATTCCTTAAAAACGACATCTTTTCCACCATCAAGGCCTTCCCGTTCGAGAGTTCGGAGACCGCCGGGATCTATTTCGCCGCGGAAAAGACAAGGACCTTCACCCGCAGGGAAGTGTTCGAAAAATACATCACCCTGCCGTTCGAGGACGGGATGTTCAGCGCCATTGCCGACTATGACACCTGGCTCAAATCCGTCTACGGCGACTATATGCAGTTTCCTCCGGAAGAAAAACGAGTGTCCCACCACCACTACGATTCCTACGAGCTATGACGATACCCATCCTGTTCACATTTGACGCCTCATTGGAAATGCCCGCCGGCGTCGCGATCTCCTCGCTTCTGGAGAGCGCGGCTCCCGGGACTTTCTATGATATCTTCATCCTGCACGGCCCCGCGGTCGATTTCAGCAAGTCGAAGCTCAACGCCCTGCCGGAGAAATACGGCAACTGCCGCCTGACCTTCAGGCAGGTCAGCGGGGAGTTCGAGGGGGCCTATCAGGTGAGGGGCATTCCCGAGACGGCCTACTACAGGCTCATAGCCCCGGAGCTCATCCCTGAATACGACAAGATTCTCTACTCCGACGTGGATGTGATTTTCCGGGAAGACCTCGGCCGCTTCTACTCCGTCGATCTCGGCAGCAACTGCTTCGGCGCGGTCGACAACTGCTCGGCCCTGCGTCCCGACGAGCAGAAAAGCATCGGCAGCCGGCTCGGTCTCGACTGGAAAAAGGGCTATTTCTACTCCGGCAACCTTGTCATCAACTCGAAAGTCATTCTCGAGGAAGGGCTGACCGCGGAGTTCCGCCGTCTGGGCAAGAACCGCTACAAGCAGCAGGATATGGACATCATCAACATAGCCTGCAACGGCCGCTTCGTCGAAATGGGCCCGTCGTTCTGCCTGTCCAACTTCCTCTACTCCCTCTGCATAAATAAAAGGGCGGAAATGGAAAAGATCTACGGCGCGGAGGAAATCGGGCGGGCGCTCAGTTGTGGGATTGTCCACTACAACGGCGTGAAGCCGTGGAAGGGTGCCTGCCTCAATATGGACCTCTGGTGGAGCTGCTACCGCCGTTCGATATTCTTCGACGAGACTTTCTCCTTCAATTTCTGGGAGAAAGAGATGAATCTTCTCGAGAGGCTCCCCCTCGGCAAAAGGATTAAAATTCTTCTGAGATATCCGCTCGACAAGAGATGAAAGTATCCGTCATCATACCGGTCTACAACGCAGAGAAGCATCTCAGGACCTGCCTTGAAAGCGTCAAGGGGCAGAGCTTCGGGGATTTCGAAGCCATCGTCGTCGATGACGGAAGCACCGACGGCTCGGGGCTCATCGCCGATGAGGTCTCCGCCGCCGACCCCCGCTTCAAGGTCTTCCACCGGTCCAACCACGGAGTCAGCGCTTCCCGCAACTTCGGCCTGGAAAAGGCTCGGGGAGAGTTCATCTCCTTCGTAGACTCGGACGATTCGATAGATCCTGCCTTCCTCGAAAAACTGCTTGGGGCCATCGGAGATGCCGATTTCGCCTTCTGCGACATCCTTCTGGACAGCGGAGCCGCGAAAGAAATCCACCGGTGCTGGACGCCCGGGGCCGCTATGAAGGACTCCCTCCGGAGCGCCCTCGGCGACGGCTGGTGCGGCGCCCCCTGGAACAAACTCTACCGGAAGAGCTTCCTCGCTGAGAACAAGTTGGGCTTCCCGGAGGGAATCTCTTACAGCGAGGACCTCCTTTTCGTGATAAAGGCCATCTGCCTTTCCCGCAGCGTCAGCAAGGTCGCCGAGGCGCTGTATGTCTACAACAGGGCCAACGACGGCTCCGCCACGCATTCCTTCTCAAGGAAGCACGAGGCGGACTGCTTCACCGTCCTTGAGATGCTGGAGGATTATTTCAAGGAGCAGGGGCTCTGGGACGAATTCCACATCTTCATCGAGTGGCGTATGCTCCTCAACAAGGTGGGCATAGTCTTCGACCCGGAAAGGCTCCCGGAGTTCAACAGCATCCACCCGGAGGTCAACTCCCTGATATGGAGCAACCCGTTCCTCCACCGCAAACTGAGAATACTGATGAGTATTCTCCGATTGAGACTTTATCCCCTGGCCAGACTGGCCATAAAACACAGATAAGCTATGCTTTCAGTCATCATCCCCGCATTCAATGAAGAAGAAATGGTAGGAAAGGCCTGCTCGGTGATCTCCGGCATCCTTTCCGAGGCGGACATACCACACGAACTGATATTCGTCGACGACGGCAGCTCGGACAGCACCTGGGAAAAACTTCAGGCACTGCCGGCCAAGTCCCTGCATTTCTCACGCAACTTCGGCAAGGAAGCGGCCATCTATGCCGGCCTTGAGGCTTCCTCCGGCGACTGCGCGGTCGTGATAGACTGCGACCTCCAGCACCCGCCGCAGAAAATCGTCGAGATGTACCGCCTGTGGGAAGACGGCTACGAGGTAGTGGAAGCCGTGAAGTCGGACCGCGGCAGGGAGTCCCTCTCCCATAAACTTGCCGCCAGGACATTCTACAGGATCATCAGCAAGGAGACCGGCATAGATATGTCCAGGGCCTCGGATTTCAAGCTTCTCGACAGGAAAGCTGTGCTGGCCCTGCTCAATATGAAGGAAAAGCAGGCGTTCTTCAGGGCCCTCTCCTCCTGGATCGGGTTCAAGACGACTCAGATCGACTTCGAGGTACAGGAAAGGGAAGCCGGCGTGTCCAAATGGTCCACCAGGGCCCTCTTCAAATATGCCCTCACCAACATCACCTCCTTCTCCGCCGCGCCGATGCAGTTCGTGACCGGGCTCGGAGTGGTGATGTTCATCGTGATGGTCGTCTTCGGCTGCATAGCCATCTATCAGAAGATAGCCGGCATCGCCCTGGGCGGCTTCACGACCGTCATCCTGCTGCTTCTTTTCATCGGGAGCATCATTATGATGAGCCTCGGGATTATGGGCTACTACGTCTCCAAGATCTATGAAGAGGTGAAAGCACGGCCGAGGTACATCGTTTCCGCGAAAAAGGGATTTGAAGAGTGAAAAACATAAGGCTCATAGACAAGACCACCTGGAAGTTCATCCTTGTCGGCATCGTCAACACGATTGTCGGCACGGGGGTGATGTTCGCCTTCTACAACCTCTTGCACTTGAGCTACTGGTTTTCCTCCGCCTCCAACTACGTGATCGGAAGCATCGTCTCCTATTTCCTCAACAAGTACTTCACTTTCGAGAACAAGGAGAGAAGCTGGAAGATAGTCCTGAAATTCATCATCAACATTGCGGTGTGCTGGTTCATCGCCTACGGCCTTGCAAAGCCGCTGGCGCTCAAGCTGCTCGCCTCCGCATCGGAGACCGTGCGCGACAATGTGGCGATGTGCATCGGTATGTGCCTCTTCGTGGGCCTCAACTACCTTGGACAGAAGTTTTATGCATTCAAGAAAAGCGATGAAACAGAAGAAGATAAATAACATCACGGCGATCCTGTTTGCGGTCGCGGCGGCGGTGCTCTTCTGCCTGAAGTTCTCGCTGTCCACGTCCCCGTTCTACGGACCGGGCCTCCACACGCACGATTCCGCGATATTCTTCCTTATCGGAAAGTACTGGGCGGAGGGAAGCATCCCGTACATCGACCTCTGGGACCACAAGGGCCCGATGATCTTCTTCATCAACTGCCTCGGTTGCCTGATTGCCGGCAAGCACGGAGTATTCGCACTTCAGTGCGTCTTCCTTTCCGCCTTCATCTTCTTCACTTTCAAGACCTTTGAACTCAGGTTCAACAGGTGGACTTCCGCCGGCCTTTCCATAGTCAGCCTGTTCTGGCTCGCCTGCTCCTACGAGGGCGGCAACCTTACGGAAGAATACGTCCTTCCGCTTCTCGCCGCATCGGTCTACCTCACGGTGAGATGGCTCGACGACTACCGCAGGACTCCCTGCGGACATAACCCCTGGAATGCCGTCCTTCTCGGCGCTATCCTCGCCTTCTGCTTCCTTACGAGGCTGACCAACGGCCTTGGCGCCGCGGGAGCGACGCTTGCCATCGCCCTAATCCTCATAAAGGACAGGCAGTGGAAAAACCTGCTGCTCAACGCGGCCGGTTTCCTCGGCGGAGCGCTCGCCTTAATCCTGCCTTTCGCCGTCTATTTCGCGGCGAAGGGGGCGCTGGATGAGTGCATCTTCGGATCCTTCCTGTTCAATGTCTCCAATCTGGACGCCGCGGAAGGCGGAGTCGGCAACAACTACTGGCGGGCCAACATCATCCCGTTCTCGATAATGGCCGTCAACTGCTTCGGGCTGGCCGTCCTTTCCCTTTTTGTCCTCATCCGGGACAAGGAAAGGCGCGCCGACGCTTTCGTCTGGCTGGTCTCGTCGCTGATGCTGGGCTGGTGGCTTTTCACCAGCAGCCTTATGTCACACTACAGGACGGTCGCCGTGCCGTTCTTCCCCGCGCTTGTCATTATGCTCGCCGGGATGAAGGGCAGGTTCCTGAAGGCTTCCGGCCTGGCGGTCCTCGCCCTGCTCATTGTCGGGCCGGTGTTCCTCACGCTGAGGAAATGGTCGAGTTTCGTGGACTATTTCGACCGTCCCGAGGCCGTGCAGGTCGCGGAAGAGCTCCGCGGCGACATTCCTCCCGAGGACCTTCCCACCACGATCATCTACGGCGATCCCCAGTTCTACCTTCTTCTCGACATCAAGCCCGTCTATCACAATTTCACATATCCGGACGGACAGGGAGCCAAGAGCGAAAGGCTGAGAGACGACATAGTAAAGGAATATTCGTCCTGCAAAGCCTCTCACATCCTCGTTAGCGGAGGGCAGGTGCTGATCGACGGCATCCTCCGCGACAGGTATGCCTTCGTCAAGGAATATGGCGCGGACGGTGACTACAAACTCTACGAAAGACTATGAAAAAAACCTGGGGCATACTCTTTCTGATAATTTCCGCCGCCGCTGTGGCGTGCGCGGTCATCTTCAATTTCAACTCCGAACTTTTCTATTCGGCGGACATCTTCGCCGACGCCTACATCGGAGGGCTGATGGCCGAAAAGGGGACTCTTTTCCCTTACGGATGGGTGTTCGGCAACCAGTACTACATCATCACCCCGTCCGTCCTCTCGGCGCTCGTCATCAAACTGACCGGGGCCGACATAGTGACGGCGATGTCCGTGTCCTCATCCATATTCGTATTCCTGATTCTCCTCTCGCTGGTCTATTTCCTCAGGAGCGCCAGGGTGGGATTCACAGGGATTGCCGCAGGCCTTCTTTGCCTCTCGGGCGGAGTGATCTTCGATTTCTACGACAAGGTGTGTATGCTCGGCCTCCAGATGGTGTTCACCAAGGCGGCCTACTATTCCGTCTATTTCGTCGTCATCCTGCTCACCCTCGGAGTCTATCTCAGGACACGTTCCGGCGAAAAGCGCGGATGGGCTTTCTACACGATGGCCGTGCTCACCGTCGCCCTGAACTTCGCCCTCGGAATGCAGTCGCTGAGGGGCATCCTCGTGCTCAGCATCCCGCTTTGCTGCCTCGCCCTGGTGCACTGGCTCTGGAAAAAGGGCAGCCCCGCCTCGGCGATTTATGCCGGCATCGTAATGGCGGCGAGCGTCGCGGGATTCCTGTTTATGAAGGCCCTGCACGTCCCGTATTCCACCCTCGTCGGGCCGATGACGATCTACATCATCCAGCTCAAGGAGATAGTCCGTTCCCTGTTCACCTTCTCCGGCATCTACTTCATCAAGATGGCCTGGAAGGAAGGCTGGTGGCACCTGGTCCCGTTCTTCTGCTCCCTCATAATCCTGTTCTTCGTGGCCAGGGCCATATGGAAGATGGTCAAGGACAAGGAGTCCGAAGGGCTCGCGGCAGTAGTCATCCTCTGCGTAATATCCATCGGCGGAGTCTATGCCACCTGCCTGCTTTCCATAGTCAGCGCCGCACCCCGCTACTTCTTCATCTGGTATATCCTCACCACCGCCTGCATCGTCTACGTTATGGACAAGGTGACGGACAAGAAGAAGGTCAGGCTCTATTCCGGGCTCCTTGCCGCCGTCGGGATTGCCGCCATCCTGTGGAACTACCTCCCCTACTACAAGAGGGACCGCGAGAGCCGCCGGATTGTCGCCGAGACGACCGAAAGGCTGCTGGACAACGGCAACACTGCGATATGCGCATATTATATGACGCACCCCGTCTTCGCGGGCTACGCCCACGGGAAGATCTATTCGGTCGTGTTCTACTACAACGAGGAAGGCAGCGAAAAGCCCCTCCGGCTGCTTCCCTTCTTCAATGACCCGGAAGCCCTCGAAAGGACTGATTATGAAAACGCCTTGATCTGTATGGATCCCCGTGCCTGGGCCTACGCACCTGAGGATTTCAGGCCGGTGATGGAAGAACGGATGGAGAAAGTGGACTCCTGCTTCGCCGACGGAGTGCAGTATGATTTCTATAAACCCTTGACGCCAGTGCTATGACCAAGATGAGACAATCCGGCTTCGAGCTGCTCAGGATAGTCGCGATGCTTTTAATCGTGGCCACCCACGCCAACACCCTGTCTCTCGGATGGATGACCGGAGACGACATCGCCGCCGCTCCCGGTGCATCCCTTGCAAGGATGATTATCGAGAGTATGACGATGGTAAGCGTCACGGCCTTCATAATCATCTCCGGCTGGTTCGGCATCAAACCCACCTGGAAGAAATTCGGCGCCTTCATTTTCCAGTGCTGGTTCTTCGCCATCGGCCTATTCATAGCCGGACTTTTCGTCAAGGGGATGAGCGACGGCCTTTCTCCGGCAGGAGGCTTGCAGGCCGCGCTCCTGCTTTCCGACTACTGGTTCATCATCGCCTACCTGTTCCTTTTCCTGATGGCTCCTGTGCTGAACTCGTTCGTCGACAACTCGACCGGGAAGCAGCTCGGGACCGTAATCATCCTTTTCTTCGTCTTCGAATTCCTTTTCGGCTGGGTCAACGATTCCGCGGTCTTCGTCTACGGCCACACTCCGATAACCTTCATCGGACCATATCTTTTAGGCAAGTATATGAGGAAGTATGAGCCCGCCTTCACCAAGCTCAACAAGCTGACGGACCTTTGCATCTTTCTGACGCTCTCCCTTCTCAATGCCGTCATTGCAATGATTGCCGTCCGGAAAGGAGTCCTGGCGATACGGTTCTTCTCGGACACGACTCCGCTCATCGTCCTGTCCGCCGTCTTCTTCTTCCTGTTCTTCAGCAAGCTGTCCTTCTCAAGCAAGGCGGTCAACTACATAGCGCAGTCGGTGTTTGCGGTCTATCTGCTCCACTGCAACGGCCACATCCTGCCGCTCTTCAAGAAAACCTGCCTGAGCCTGTACCTCGGCAACGGGACCGCGGCATACGCGTGGAAGATCTGCGCCTTCATCCTGGCGGTGTTCTTCTCGGCCGTCATCATCGACCAAATCAGAAAATTCATATGGGAAAAGGCGGAAAAATACTTCTGATTCTCCTAACCGGAGTCTTGACGTGCCTTTTCTACTTTCCGGTGGAATTCACATTCCTGCCCGGACAGAACACGAAGAACCTCGTGGCTGCGGCCGGGCTGGTCTTCCTTCTGTTCTCGTACATCGGCCGGAGGGAGTTCGTGATGCCGAAGGAGGTGATTTTCCTGATGCTCATAGCGGCATTCGTCAATATCTTCACCATAATTTCCGTCACCTACAATCACACCCCTGAAGTCTCGTACACCAACTATATAGTGTCGGCAACCATCTGGCTCAGCGGCGCTTATGCGGTCTGTTCGATGATCCGCATAACCCACGGAAGAATCGATGTTCCCCTTATAGTGGCCTACCTTACGGCCGTTTGCTTCTTCCAGTGTGCAATGGCCATCGCAATGGATATGTACCACCCGCTGAGAGCCATCGTCGACTCCATCCTCATTCAGGGACAGGAACTTCTCCAGCGGATGAACCGCATCTATGGTTTCGGCGCCTCGCTGGACGTGGCGGGAAGCCGCTTCGCGTGTGTTCTCGGCGCTATCGCCGTCCTGATAGTCAAAGATCAGGAAAGGATTGGCAAATTCGGCATCATACTCTATATCTTTGCGTTCGTCATCATAACCATTGTCGGCAATATGATTGCAAGGACGACCAGCGTCGGCGTCGTCCTCGGGCTCGGCTATCTGCTGTTCAGCCTGGTGAAGAGGCTGTTCGACCGCGACGGCCGGAGAAGCCCGCTCGTGTGGCTATGGGCGGGAGTCCTTGCCGTCACCATTCCTCTCAGCGTGACGCTCTACAAGAGCGTTCCCGAGATCAACAGGCTTGTCCACTTCGGCTTCGAAGGATTCTTCGCCTACGCCGAGACCGGTGAATTCCAGACCGCATCGTCCAACCGCCTGATGAACGATATGGTCGTCTTCCCCGAAAGCACCAAGACCTGGATTATCGGCGACGGCTATTTCGTCAATTCCGTCAACGACATCAACTATCTGGGAGACGCCACCGACAAGGGATTCTATATGGGAACAGATATCGGCTATCTGCGTTTCCTCTTCCTGTTCGGCCTGCCGGGACTGCTGGCTATGATTATGATGGTGGTCTATTCCGCTATGGTCGGAGCTAAAGCCTTCCCGGCCTACAAGATGGTCTTTATTATGGGACTGCTATCCGGACTGGCGGTATGGCTGAAAGTCGCCACCGACGTGTTCCCGTTCCTGGTCCTCGGCGTCGCGGCATATATGGTACGGGAGATTGTGGATTTCGACAAGAAGGAGCAAACTGAAGAAAAGGAGGTGCCTGCAGAATGAAAATAGTCTACACCATAGCAGGGCTCTACAGGCCCGCAGGGATGGAAAGGGTGCTTTCGGAGAAGGCATCCCGCCTCGCCGCGGCAGGTCACGACGTCACGATCGTGACGACGGAGCAGGAGGGAAGGCCCGTGGCATTTCCCTTGCCGGAAAACGTCCGGACTGTCGATCTCGGCATCGGCTATGAATCCGACAACGGCAGGCTCCTGTCCAAGCTCGTCCGCCACCCCTGGAGGGTGCTCAGGCACCGTATCCGTCTCGGCAAGCTCCTTAAGCAGCTGCGGCCGGATGTCACCATCTCGCTTTTCTGCCACGACGAGAGGTTCCTCCCCTCGATAAAAGACGGCAGCAAGAAGGTGCTGGAGGTGCATTTTTCAGCATTCAAGAGGATTCAGTATGGCAGGAGCGGGCTTTGGGGAGTCCTCGACAGGGTGCGCGCGAAGGACGACCTCAAAGTAGTGCGCCGCTTCGACAAATTCGTCGTCCTGACCGGCGAGGACTTGAAGTACTGGGGCTCTCCGGAAAACGCCGTAGTGATACCCAACCCGGTCCCGTTCAAGACCGTCACTCCTGCGGCACTGACGGAGAAAAGGGTTGCAGCCGTCGGCAGGCTTGCCTGGCAGAAAGGGTTCGACAGGCTCATCGAGGCCTGGAAGAAGGTCTCTCCGAAAGCCCCGGGATGGGAGCTGTCGATATTCGGCGACGGAGAGCTACGCGGCTCTCTTGAAAAGATGGCCGAAGGGCTTCCTGTCAGCTTCCGCGGCAATGTCGCCGATCCCGAAGAAATCTATCGCAACAGCTCAATCATCGCCCTCACATCGCACTACGAAGGGCTTCCTATGGTGCTTCTCGAGGCCGAAGCCTACGGCATTCCGGCAGTCAGCTTCGACTGCAAATGCGGCCCTTCGGACATAATCCGGAGCGGCGAAAACGGGATTCTCGTAAAAGAAGGAGACGTGGACGGATTCGCCGAAGCGCTTCTTTCGCTTATCGACGACTCCGGCAAGCGCCTCGCTATGGGGGCCGCGGCCTACGCGGATTCCCCGAAGTGGTCGGCAGATAAAATTATGAAACAATGGACGGAACTTCTCGAAAATCTGTAGTCGTTTCAGCGGTCAACATCCGCAAGGGCGGCACGCTTACCGTCCTTCGCGACTGCCTTGCCTGCCTTTCAAGGCGCGATGACCTGAAAGTCACCGCCATAGTCCACAATGCGGACCTCTGCCGCGTCGAGGGCGTCAGGTACATTGAGATTCCCTGGAGCGTCAAAAGCTGGGCGCACAGGCTCTGGTGCGAATATGTGACTCTGCGGGGAATATCCCGTAAGATGGGCGTACCGGACCTGTGGCTGTCGATGCACGACACGACTCCGAGAGTACACGCCGCAAGACAGGCCGTCTACTGCCACACGGCATTTCCCTTTATGAAGATTAAGGCGCAGGATTTCCGCTTCGACGCGAAAATCCCTCTCTTCGCCCTGTTCACGAAATACGCCTACCGGGCTTTTGTCCGGCGCAACAGCTTCCTCATAGTCCAGCAGGAGTGGTTCCGCAAAGGCCTCTCCTCCCTCACCGGCTTCCCTGAGGACAAGATCATCGTCGCCCCCCCGGCTGTCATTTCGAGCGCCCCCTTTGTCATTTCGAGCGGAGGCGTAGCCGGAGTCGAGAAATCTAAGCGCATCTCCTTCCTCTACCCCTCCACCCCCGACTGCCACAAGAACTTCGAGACGCTCTGCGAGGCCTCGGCCCTTCTTGAAAAGAAACTGGGCCCCGGCGCCTTCAGGACGGTCCTGACCATCAGCGGCGAGGAGAACCGCTACTCGCGGTGGCTCAAGTCCCGCTGGGGCGGCATCGAGTCCATCTCGTTCAAAGGCTTCCTTCCAAAGGAGGAGCTGCTCAGGCTCTATGGCGAGGCTTCCGCGCTGGTGTTCCCTTCCAGGTCCGAGACCTGGGGACTTCCCATATCGGAATTCCTGCCGTCCGGGAAGCCCCTCATTCTCGCCGACCTGCCCTACGCCCACGAAACGGCCTCCGGAGCCCCCGCTGCGGCATTCTTCAACCCTGATAACGCGCAGGAGCTCGCCGGCCTTATGGAAAAGGTCGTCGCCGGCACGGCCGCATTTTCTCCAGTCGCCGAGGTTGAACACAGCGAGCCGTTCGCCCGTGACTGGGATTCACTCCTCAATATTCTTTTAGGATGAAAATTCTTCAGTTAGGAAAATTCTATCCCATCAGGGGAGGCGTGGAAAAAGTTATGTGGGACCTTACACAGGGCCTCAGGGAAAGAGGCGTGGATTGCGATATGCTCTGCGCGAAACTGGACGAAGACTCCTTCGAAGGGGACGATGAGGGTAAGGTGATGACGGTCAGGGCGATTGCGAAGAAAGCGGGGACTATGATAGCGCCGCAGATGATTTCGCGCCTGCGGAAGATATGCGGCGACTACGACATCATCCACATCCATCACCCCGACCCGATGGCCGCCCTCGCCCTTCGCCTTTCCGGCTACAAGGGCCGCGTCATCCTCCACTGGCACAGCGACATCCTGAGCCAGAAGGCCCTGAAATTCTTCTACAAACCTCTTCAAGACTGGCTGATCCGCAGGGCGGAAAGGATAATAGGCACCACGCCCATCTATCTCGCCTCCTCGCCCGATCTGCGCGGCTCCTCCGACAAGCACATCGCCATCCCCATAGGGATCAAACCGCTGAGGGAAGTCAGCGAAGAAGAGATTGAAAGCGTCAGGAAGAAGTATGGCGGGAAGAAAATAATCCTGTCGGTGGGAAGGCTGATTCCCTACAAGGGATATGAGTATCTTGTCGAAGCGGCGCGTTATCTTCCCGATGATCATATAGTCCTTATCGGAGGTGACGGACCGCTGAAAAAGCAGCTTCAGGACCGGATTGCAAAGTACGGACTTGAAAATAATGTGCTTCTTCTTGGGTACTTAACAAAAGAAACACTACCTTTGTTGTTTGCCGCATCGGATGTCTTCGTACTCAGTTCCGTGATGAAAACGGAGGCGTTCGGTATCGTGCAGATCGAAGCGATGTCCGCCGGCAAGCCCGTCGTGGCGACCAGGATTCCCTCTTCCGGTGTCTCCTGGGTCAACGAAGACGGAGTATCCGGCATCAACGTCGCTCCACGCGACGCCAAGGCCATAGCCGAGGCAGTGGAGGCCGTTCTGCAGGACTATGGGCGTTTCTCGGAAGGGGCCAGGGCCCGCTTCAAGGAGAATTTCACGGAAGAACTTATGATCGAGAAAATTATACAGGTCTATGAAAAGAAGTCTTAGAATCGTACTTCCTCTGCTGATAGCCTTCGCCGGAGCGTCCTGCTCCACGCCGAAGACGCTCAATTATCTGCAGGATATGGTCATCGATTCGGTATATATTGCCAAAAGAGCCCCCGAGCTGAAGATCCAGCCCAGCGACAAGCTCGCCATAAGAGTCTACAGCTCCGACCCGCAACTCTCCGCCCCGTTCAACTCCTGGTCCGCCACCGGCGACGGCGGAGTCAACATCAGTTATGTCGTGGACAAGACAGGCTACATCGACTTCCCCATTCTCGGCCACCTGTATGTCGAAGGGATGACGCTTGACGGACTCAAGGAAGATCTCGAGGGCAAGATATCCTCCCAGGGCTACATCAAGGAGCCCGTCGTCACCGTCAATCTCGACAATTTCGACATCGCGGTCCTCGGAGAGACCGGGCAGAATGTCATCAACGTCAAAGACGGCAGCATCAACCTTCTCGAGCTGCTTGCAATGGCGTCCGGGACCAACCAGTCCGTCAACATCAAGGAGGTTCTGGTCATCCGTACGGAAGGCGAGAGCCGTCGGGCCTACTCCGTCAACCTCAAGAGCAAGGATCTTT
>JAFZME010000144.1 GCA_017553405.1 Bacteroidales bacterium | reverse complement strand
TCAGTTATGGGAGCAGTATACCTGTCGATATTGCCGGCTCCGAAAGTCACGAGGACATCGAGTTTCATCCCCTTGAGGGTGTCGAGGAGCTCTTCTTTCGTGATGAGGATCTTCTCGGGGCAGGTGACGTCCTTGAAAATGATTTCTGAGGTGACACCCTCTATCGGCTCCTCGCGGGCCGGATAGATGTCGAGAAGCACCAGGCTGTCGGCCTTGGAAAGCGCCTCGGCGAATTCAGGAGCGAAGTCCCTCGTCCTGGTGTAGAGGTGGGGCTGGAACACGGCCGTGATCTTCCTTGCGGGGAACATACCGTGGATGGAGGAAAGCGTGGCTGCAATCTCTTCCGGATGGTGGGCGTAATCGTCTATATAGGTAAGGGAAGGAGTGTTCACGTGGACATCCATCCTTCTTTTGGCTCCTGTAAATGATCCGGCGGCCGCCTTGATCTTTTCCGGATCGGCTCCGCAGGTAAGGCAGATGGCCGCGGCCGCGATGGTGTTTTCGGCGTAGACCGCACCGGGGACTCCCACGCGGACATCTTCGATGACTCCGCCCGGGTGGTGGAGGTTGAATATGCTGTGGCCGAGCTCGTCGGTACGGAAGTCGGAGCCGAAGAAGTCGGCTTCCGCGTCGTCGAGGTGGTAGCTGAGAAGCTTCGCCGGGGTGTCCTCCGCGGTCAGCGGAGTGCCTTTCTTTGCGATGAGCGTCCCTGTGACCTGCGAGGCGAAGGCCTTGAAGGCTTCGACCACGTGGGCGAGGTCGCCGTAGATGTCGAGGTGGTCGGCCGAGACGGCGGTGATGACCGCGACCTCAGGGTGAAGCTGGAGGAAGGAACGGTCGAATTCGTCGGCTTCAGCGACGACGATGTCGTTTTTCGCGACGAGAAGATTGGTCCCGTAGTTCTTGGATATGCCGCCGAGGAAGGCGGAGCAGCCGATCCCGCTTTCGGTAAGTATGTGGGCCG
This sequence comes from Bacteroidales bacterium, assembly GCA_017553405.1. GTDB lineage: Bacteria > Bacteroidota > Bacteroidia > Bacteroidales > UBA932 > Cryptobacteroides. Next base: position 11,342 of record JAFZME010000144.1, on the reverse strand, counting down.
TAAGCGTGGACGTGGTGGTCTTGCCGTGGGTGCCGGCGACTGCGAGGCAGCGCTGGCCGCGGCAGATCTCGCCGAGCGCCAGGGAGCGCTTGACGACTTTCTGGCCTGTGGAACGCGCCTTGACGAGCTCTCCGAAGTCCTCGGGGACAGCCGGAGTGTAGATGACAAGGGCGTCTGCGGGGACGCATTCCGGCCTGTCTTCGAAATGGACTGCGATGCCTTCCTTCTGAAGGTCGTCGGTGATTTCGGAAGGTGTCCTGTCGTAGCCGGCAACCTCATAGCCCTTCTGTGAGAAGTATCTTGCAAGGGCGCTCATTCCGATGCCGCCGATGCCGATGAAATAGACCTTGCTCCTCTTTCCGGCTACGGCATAGGCCTCGTCGGCTATGGTCTTCGCCGCGTCCGTGAGGGCGAGGGCCGATATGTTTTTCGCCATAGAAGCGAGTTTGCCGTCGTTGGCGAGAAGCTCCAGCGCCTTGGGAATGAGGACTTCCGGAGCGTCGGCGTCTTTCACGATCTCCGCCGCGTCCTTGCGGACGAGGGCCATCGCATTATGAGTCTGGTGGTCTTCCGCCACGTTGGGAGAAGGAACGAAGATGACCGGCTTGCCGACGGCGCAGAGTTCGGATACCGTGCTTGCACCGCTGCGGGAGATGACAAGGTCCGCCGCCGCGTAGGCGAGGTCCATCCTTGCAATGAAATCGTAGTGATGAATCCTGGATATATCCATCCCGGAGGCTTTCCTCTCGGCCATAAAGGCGTCGACACCTTCTTTATAATATTTGCCGCACTGCCAGATGAACTCCACTCCTTCGCCGCCCGGGCAGCCGCGGGATATCCACTGGCGCATCGAACGGTTGAGGGTGCCGCTTCCGAGGCTTCCGCCCACGATGAACACGTGCTTGAGTCCGGGGTTGAGGCCGTAGAAGCTCATCGCCTCCTCCTTCATCGCGGGAGTCGGAGGGAATGCGACGGCTTCCCTGATGGGATTGCCCGTGAGGATGATCCTGTCGGCGGGGAAGAAACGCTCCATCCCTTCATAGGCGACGCATATCTTCTGTACCCTTTTGCCGAGGAGCTTGTTGGTGAGCCCGGCGAATCCGTTCTGCTCCTGGATAAGCGAGGGAATGCCCATAGAGGTGGCCGCCCAGAGGAGAGGTGCGCTTGCGTAGCCGCCGACACCTATTGCGATGTCGGGCTTGAACTCGCGGATGATGCGCTTCGCCCTGCGGACGCTTTCGAGGACCTTGAAAGGCACTTTTATGGCGCCGATAAGGTTCTTCAGCGAAAGCTGCCGCTGGAGGCCGATGATGGGGAGGCCGACGATCTTGAATCCGGCCGCCGGAACCTTTTCCATTTCCATCTTGCCCTCGGCTCCGACAAAGAGGATTTCATTGTCGGGGTTGAGCTCTTTCAGCTTACCGGCTATTGACACCGCGGGGAAAATGTGTCCTCCGGTGCCGCCGCCGCTGATAATTATTCTCATTGAAGGATATGCCATAGCTTTATTCGCTTTCCATTTCGTCAAGTTCGTCGAGGCCGTCTTTGACGGAGTCGTCGGAAGGTTGTACTTCAGAGGTCACTATGATAGGGTCGGATTTTTCCTCCTCCTTCTTGATCTGGTTCTGCACTATGCGGCTTATCGAAAGGATGACGCCGAAAGCGAAGCTGAACACGAGGAAGGAAGAGGTGCCGTGACTTATCATCGGGAGGGTTTGTCCGGTCTGCGGAGCCAGGTGCACATTGATGAGGATGTGCATAAACGCCTGGGCCGTAATAAGCAGGCAGAGGCTTCCGGCGCAGACTTTTCCGTAATAGTCCTTGCAGTTTTTTGAAAGTATGGCTCCGCGGGCAAGAAGGCTCAGGTACAGCAGCATCACCACTATGGCTCCGATGATTCCGTATTCTTCAACGATGAAGCTGAACATATAGTCTCCGAAAATAACCGGAACGATATAGCGCTGGGTGCTTCTGCCGGCGCCCTTTCCTACCCAGCCGCCGTCTTTGATGGCGAGCAGCGCGCTGACGGGCTGCCTTTCCTTGTCGAGGGCCACCTGGAATGCCCTGCTGTTGGGAGGTGCATTCTGGATTGTGGCCATATTCTGTTCGTGCTTGTCGTCAAGACGCCCTATGGCGGTCACGACGCGGCCGGAGAACGGCATAATCTTGCCCGAGTGCTTGTAGACTCCGATGGCAGTGCCGAACCAGATGCCGACCACTGCGGCAAGGAGAAGGATTTCACCGATCCTGACTCCGCCGACGAAGATGATAAGGGCCATAATGGCTGCGAAGAAGAGCGCCGAAGAAGTGCCGCCGTCCATCATCATAATCGTGACGGTTATTACCGGCAGGTAGATGTAGAGGGCTTTTTTCCAGAACTCGGTGTCGAGCCAGCGCATCTTCTCGTATTTGGAGACGACGTAGTTGAGGATGGTGAAGCTGTCGGTCCTGAGCGTATCGACGGCCCAGGCCAGATACATCACCATCGCAATTTTAACCACTTCGTAGACGTGGATCTGGAGTCCGAAGATGGTGAGGATACGCCAGGCTCCGTTGATCTCCGCCGCCCTGAGGAAGGGCAGCTTGACGTGGGCCACGAGCATAATCAGCATCAGGAAGGACCCGATGAAACCCCACTGGGAGAGCCACTGGAATACCTTCATATTCTTGACCACGCAGACAAGTGCGATGACCAGAAGTCCGACCACCGTGACTATCATCTGCATACCGACGATGGACATTCGTGAACTGCCGGTGTCAAGCGCCAGAAGGGGAGAAGAAGAGAAAACGGAGAGTATGGATATCATCGCGAGCAGGATGACCAGTATCCAGATCACCCTGTCTCCCGGAAGGAGTTCGAAGAACCTTGCTATTCCTTTTTTCTTCGTCTCGGCCATTACAGTGCCCTCACAGCTGCTTTGAATTGTTTTCCGCGGTCCTCATAGCTGGAGAAGAGGTCGAAGCTTGCGCAGCAGGGGCTGAGCAGGACCACGTCGCCGGCTTCCGCGAACGATGCGGCCGCTTTCACGGCTTCTTCCGCGGAGCTGGTGTCGACGATCTTGTCTTCTCCGGTGATGCCGGCAAATGCGGCGTGAATCTTAGAGTTGTCGACTCCGAGGCATACGATGGCTTTCACCTTCTCGCGGACGAGGTCCTCCAGGATGGAGTAGTCGTTGCCCTTGTCCTTGCCGCCGACAATCCAGACGACGGGTTTGGTCTGGCATTCGAGCGCGTACCACGCGGAATCGATGTTGGTGGCCTTTGAGTCGTTGATGTAGAGCACGTCCTTGATGCTCAGGACCGGCTCCAGGCGGTGCTCGATGGGCTGGAAGGTCGCGAGGGACTCGCGGATGACCTTGTTGTCGATGTCCATCGCCTTGGCGGCGAGGGCGGCTGCCATCGAGTTGTAGACGTTGTGACGGCCGCCGAGAGCGAGCTCCTTGAGGTAGATCTCGGTCTCGTCTTCCCTGACCTTGAGGATGATCTTGTCCTCGCGGATGAAGGCGCCTTCGTCCAGTTCTTTCTTCTGGGAGAAGGGGAGCTTCTTGCAGCGGAGGATGATGTCGTCGAGGTGTCGGATGGTGATTTCATCGTCGTTGTCGAAGATGAAGCAGTCGTCCTTGGAGAGGTTCTTCGTAATCTTGAACTTCGCCTTTATATAGTTCTCGAAATTGTTGTCGTAGCGGTCGAGGTGGTCAGGGGTGATGTTGGTGATGATGGCGATGTCCGGCTTGAAGTCGTAGATGTCGTCAAGCTGGAAACTGCTGATTTCCAGGACATAATAGTCGTGCTGCTCGGTCGCGACCTGATAAGCGTAGGACTTCCCGATGTTGCCGCCGAGGCCGACGTTGAGGCCGGCGTTCGACAGGAGATAATATATAAGGGAAGTGGTCGTGGTCTTGCCGTTGGAGCCGGTGACGCAGATCTTCTTCGCGCTGTCGTAGCGTGAAGCGAACTCGATCTCGGAAATTATGTGCTTGCCGGCGGCACGCAGCTTCTTCACGAGCGGCGCCGTCTCCGGGATGCCGGGGCTTTTAACGACCTCGTCTGCACCGAGGATGAGGTCCTCGCTGTGGCGGCCTTCCTCGAACGGGATGTCCCACTTCCTGAGCTCATCCGCATAGCTGTCCTTTATCTTTCCGCAATCGGAAAGAAACACTTCCTGTCCTTTGACTTTCGCTAACACAGCGGCGCCAATTCCACTTTCTGCGCCGCCCAATACTGCAATCTTCATCTCTACCTTACTTTCAAAAGCGCTAATGTTGCGACGGCGAGGATGATGCCGACAATCCAGAAGCGCGTGGTAATCTTAACTTCGTGGTGGGCCCTTGCCGGCGATGCAATCGCGGCGGGGATGCCCTCTTTCTGGAAATGGTGATGGAGGGGAGACATCTTGAAGATGCGCCTTCCTTCACCGTATTTTTTCTTGGTGTATTTGAACCATCCTCTCTGGAGCAGCACCGAAAGGCTTTCTACGAAGAAGATTCCGCAGAGAAGCGGGAGGAGCAGTTCCTTTCTGATGAGGACTGCGCTCACTCCGATGATGCCGCCGATGGTAAGGCTTCCGGTGTCGCCCATAAAGACCTGGGCGGGGTAGGAATTGTACCACAGGAAACCCACAAGGGCGCCGGTGAAGGCCGCCATAAAGATGGCGATCTCACCGGTACCCGGAATATACATTATGTTCAGATAATTCGAATTGACAAGGTTGCCGCTCAGCCACGCCAGGATGCCTATGACAATGCCGACTATGGCGGAAGTCCCCGCCGAGAGGCCGTCAAGGCCGTCGGTGAGGTTGGTGCCGTTGGAGCAGGCGGTGATGACGAGGATGATCATTACGACATAGATCGCCCACTTGGTGTACCAGCCCCAGACTCCCTTGAAGGGGGAGAGCCACTTGTAGTCGAATTCGTGGTTCTTGACGAACGGGATGGTGGTCTTCGTGTTCTTGACGACGTCTTCGTCGGAGGTCCTCATCACGACGGCCTCTTCCTGGACGGTCTCCACCTCGACTTTTTCACGGACCGCGATGTCCGGGCTGAGCCACACGGTGATGGCGATGACGAAGCCGAGGCCTATCTGGGCAATGAGTTTGCCTTTTTCGCTGAGGCCTTCCTTATTGTGCTTGAAGACCTTTATGAAATCGTCCGAGAAGCCGATGGCGCCGCACCAGACGGTGCTCAGGAGCAGCAGGAGGACGTAGATGTTGGTGAGGTCGCAGAAGAGCAGGGCGCCGACCAGGATGGAGGCGATGATGATGACGCCGCCCATCGTCGGGGTGCCTTTCTTCTGGATCTGGCCTTCGAGGCCGAGGTCGCGGATGGTCTCGCCGATCTGCTTTTTCTGGAGCAGTTCGATAATCTTCTTGCCCGCGATGAGGGCGAAGAGGACGGCGGTGACGCTCGCAAGGATTACCCTGAAGGAGATATAGTGCATCAGGTGCATTCCCGGGATGTCAAGACCGATCCGGTCGAAGTATTGGAAAAGATGATAAATCATATCTGTGCCTCCTTGAAGATTTCAGCGAGGATTTCCCTCTCGTCGAAATGCTTTTTCTCTGTTCCTGTTATCTGGTATGTTTCGTGTCCCTTGCCGGCGAGAAGGACGGCGGCTCCGTCCTTTGCCGTGAATATGGCCGTGCGTATGGCCTCCTTGCGGTCTTCGATGAAAAGTGCCTTTGCAAGCCCTTTCGGGGAGAATCCCGCGCGGATCTCCGCGATGATGTCGGAGGTCTTTTCGGTGCGGCTGTTGTCGGAAGTGACGATGATTCTGTCGGCGTATTTCTCCGCCACCGCGGCCATCTCGGGACGCTTGGTCCTGTCGCGGTCGCCGCCGCAGCCGAACAGGCAGACGAGCTCCCTGTCCTTCGCCGTCTCGCGGAGCGTCTTGAGGACGTTCTCGAGAGCGTCGGGGGTGTGGGCGTAGTCGATGACGGCGGAGACGTCCCTCGGACCACGGACGACTTCCAGCCTGCCCTTGACGCAGACTGCACCGGAAATGGCGAGGAGCACCTCGTCGGGGTCGGCGCCGAGCTCGACGGCCGTCGTGTAGACGGCGAGGAGGTTGTAGGCGTTGTGGGCGCCTATGAGCCTCGCCCAGACTTCCTTCCCGTCGATGCGGAGGAGCATACCATCGAAACTTTCCTCGACTATGCGGCAGGTGTGGTCGGCAAGTCCTTTCACGGAGTAGGTGACGGCCTTGGCCGCCGTGTTCTGGAGCATCACGAGGCCGTTGCGGTCGTCGGTGTTGGTAATGGCGACGGCATCGGGGGTGAGATGGTCGAAGAAGAGTTTTTTGCAGCGTAAATATTCCGCGAAAGTCTTGTGGTAGTCGAGGTGGTCGTGGGTGAGGTTGGAGAAGATGGCGGCCTTGAAATGAAGTCCTGCCACCCTGTCCTGCTCAAGCCCGATCGAGCTGACCTCCATAAAGCAGTATTCGCAGCCTTCTTCCACCATCTCGGCGAGGAGCCTGTTGATGGTGATGGGGTCGGAGGTCGTGTTGGTCGTCTCTGTCCTGCGTGAGCCAACGAAATTGGCTATAGTGGAGAGCAGGCCGCAGCTGTAGCCGAGGCCGGTGAAGACTTCGTGGAGGAGCGTGACCGTGGTGGTCTTGCCGTTGGTGCCGGTGATGCCCACGAGGGTGAGCTTCTCCGAGGGCTTTCCGTAGAAAGCGGCTGCGGCGAGGGCGAGGGCCTTACGCGAGTCTTCCACGCGTATGGCCGCCGCCCCGTCCGGTACCACTGTCGCCGTGTCGTCATAAATGACGGCGACGGCTCCCGCGGCGACGGCCTTTCCTACGAAGGCGTGACCGTCGGAGGAGAATCCTTTCACGGCGACGAAAAGGCTGCCTGGGACTACCGTACGGGAATCCTGCGTGAGAGATGTGATCTCCACGCCTTTCCCGCCGCGGCATTCGACCGGGCTTATTTCGCTCAATATGTCTTCAAGTCTCATTTCAGGACTATCTTGATCGTTGTACCTCTGGAGGCCTGCGTGCCGGGAGCCGGGCTCTGGGAAGCCACGTGGCCGCATCCTTCATATTCGCACTTGTAACCGGCATTCTCCGCGAGATAGACGGCGTCCTTGAGGCCCATCCCCTTGAGGGAAGGAATGCCTTTCAGGCTGTCTTTCGCGGGCGCCGTCATCACGGGCACCTGGGCGGTCCTGGTCACGGAGCCGCTCCAGTCTTCCCTGAGGGCGTAGATGCTGTCCACAATCTCCCGGACAGCGAGCGCGGGGCTTGTGCCTCCGTAATAGCTGGTCTTGGAGAGATAGGAATATATGGTTACAAGTACCGTATACTGAGGGTCGTTCGCCGGGAAAAAGCCGGCGAAGGTGCCCTGGTTTTTCTTTCTGCCGTCCTTGTCGTGGTAGGCGTCGCCCTTTACGGGATTTTCGTTCGCCGAGAGGGCGACCTGGGCGGTGCCGGTCTTGCCGGCGACCTGGAGCTTCGCGCCTTTCAGTCTCCTCGCGGTGCCTTCTTCCGTGACGGAAAGAAGTGCGCGCCTGAGAGTGTCGGCAGTGGCTGCGGAGCAGATGGTGCCGAAGTTTGCCTCGCCGTGCTTCTCTATCACTTTGCCGCCACGCTCGAAGTCCTCGATGAGATAGGGCTTCATCATCTTTCCGCCTGCGGCAAGGGCGTTATAGAACGTGGCCACGTGGAGGGGCGTTACGGCAATTGAGTAGCCGTAGGCCGCCGTGCCCAGAGTCGTCCTGCTCCACAGCTTGTCGCCGGGGACGGTCACCTGAGGGGTGCCGAGTCCGGGGATGTCGAAGTCGAACTTGTCGGAGAGATGATAGGTGTTGATGTGGTCGAAGAACTTCTGGGGGTTGTCGCCGTAGTACTTGGTGGCGAGATAGGTGAACACGTAGTTGGATGAAATCTCGAACCCGTGAAGCACGGTGATGTGCTTCCTGCCCGTCTCGCGCTCATAGTCGCGGATGTGCTGGTCGAGCGGATAGCCTTTCACCACGCCGCCGTTGGTCGGGATGCTGTCGTTGAGGTTCTTGACGAAGCCGTCCTCTACGAGGGAGGTGAGGGCCACGGTCTTGAACACTGAACCCTGCTCTCCGACGCGGCCGATGACGAGGTTGAGCCTTTCCTCCAGCGGGCTGCCGGCGGTGGTGTCCCTCTGCAGGTTGACCATTGCGCGGATGGCGCCGGTCTTGACGTCGAGGATGACCGCGCAGGCGGCTCCGATCTGCGGATCGTCTTCGATCTGGCGGCGTATGGCCTTGTCGGCAATGTCCTGAAGGTCGATGTCTATGGTCGTGCGGATGTCCATCCCGTCCTCGGCCTTGACCGAGGCGGAGTCGGCATCGTGGACGAACCTGAGCTTGTCGGTGATCCTGAGCCATTCGTAGCCGTCGACGCCGTGGAGTTCCTTATTGTATTTCCCTTCGATGCCTATGAGCTTGGACTGGCCGTCGTCGGAGTTGTTCTTGACATAGCCGATGGTGCGGCGTGCGATGCCTCCATAGGGGTAGACGCGGGTGTCGCGCTTCTCGGTGATGATGCCGCCCTTGTTCTGGCCTTCATTGAAGAGGGGGAGCTCCAGTAACTTCTGATATGTCTCGTGGTCGATGGGGTAGCCTATCTTCACATACTGCCTGCCGGCTTCGCGTCCGGAGATGATGAGGTTGTAGTACTCGTCGCCGGTCTTGTCGCCGTAGATTGCCGATAGGCCCGTTGACAGCTCAAGCGCTTTTCTTCTCCATTCGCATTCGAGGGAGTCGCCGCTTTCGCTGTCTTCCATATAGAGGGCTTTCCTGACGGTGCAGTCCATATGGATCTGGTAGAGGGGCTTGGAGGTCGCCAGGATCCGGCCGTCGCAGGCGAGGATGTCGCCTCTGCGGGGCTCGTCGATCCTTTTGACCACCCTGGGCCTGAAATATTTCTCGATACCGGGCGGAACGGAGTATCTGTAGTGGATGTCCACAAGCCTTACCACAACGATTATGGCGACGGCAAGAAAGACCATATAGATCAGGTACAGAGTCGCGCTGACTCTGTCCCGACCTGCAAGGATCTTGTCTTTTATGGCTTTACGCTGCTGGGACATCTTTATTTCCTCTTTATTATTGTGACCGGCTTCTCCGGGCGGCGGAGTTCGGACCCGAGTTTTTCAAGGTTTTTCTCGGTTACCCTTATGCTGTAGAGCTCTTCGAGCTCGGAACGTTTCTGGTCGCGGTAGATCTCCAGTGAGGAGAGCTCCTTGCGGTTGTTTTCCACCTTGAGGAGAGTCTTGTCTATCCTCATCGACACCCATATGCAGAGCCATATGAGGGCGAAGGTGTAGAGGATGTGGGGGAAATACTTGTCGGCGTGGAGCTTGAGGACAAGATCGCCCCTGAATATGGCGACGAAGAAGTTGCCTGCCGTAGCGAGAGCATCCTTGAAGGTGAATTTTCTGTTCTCTTCCATCAGGCCACCTCCTTTTTCGTCGCGACGCGGAGCTTGGCGCTCCTCGCCCTCGTGTTGGAAGAAATCTCGCTCTCGGAGGGAGTCAGGGGCTTCCTGAGCACCGCTTCGAGAGGGGAGTGAACCCTGCCGTAGACATCCTTTTCTTCCACGCCGTCGGTGCGGCCCGAACGGATGAAATTCTTGACCATACGGTCTTCGAGGCTATGGTAGGTGATGACGACGAGGCGTCCGCCGGGCTTGAGGGAACGCGCGGCGCCGTCGAGGAACTTCTCGAGAGCGCGCATCTCGTCGTTGACTTCGATACGCAGTGCCTGGCAGAGCTTCGCAAGGTACTTGTGAGGCGCCGCCTTGGGCGTGACTTTCTCGACTGCCGCCGTGAGGTCGCCGGTGGTGAGGATGGGCTTCTGAGCCCTGGCTTCCACTATGCAGCGTGCCGCTTTCCTCGGATTCTCCAGCTCTCCGTAGAGGCGGAATATCCTTTCGAGCTCCTCTTCGGAAGCTTCGGCGACAAGGTCGGCCGCGGTCTTCCCGCCTTCGCGGTTCATCCTCATATCGAGAGGGGCGTCGAAACGGAAGGAGAAGCCCCTTCCGGGGGTGTCGAACTGGTGGGACGACACGCCGAGGTCGGCAAGAATGCCGTCGAAGCCTTCGTCGCCGAGGCAGAACCTGCGGTAGTTTTCGATGAAACGGAAATTATTGTGGATCAGAGTGAGGCGCGGATCCTCCGGCGCGTTGCCGAGAGCGTCTCCGTCACGGTCGAAGGCGATGAGCTTTCCGCGCGGGTTTAAGCGTGAAAGTATCGCGGCGGTGTGTCCACCGCCTCCGAAAGTGGCGTCTGCGTATGTTCCTTGGGGATTGGTGACGAGGGAGTCAACGCTCTCTGAAAGCATCACCGGGGTATGATAAAGTGACATTTCTGCAGCCTCCTACCTCTGGCGGGATGAAAGTTCGGCTGCTGTCTTTCTGAAGACCTCATCATTGGACAGGGCGGCTTCGCGCCTCTCCTTGTCCCAGAGCTCGATTTTGTAGCCGACACCCGCGAATGTCACCTCTTTGCTGATACCTGCTGCCTTGAGCAGATTTTCCGGGATGTTCAGACGACCGAGCTTGCCGTCGAGGACAATCTCGTAGACATCGTCGTTGAACTTTTCCCAGAAAGCGGCGTGCTCGGGGTTGAGTTCGGTGTCGAGACCTTCGGCTACCCGGTCGGAACGCTTGATCCACTCTTCGAGTGAATAAAGGTCGAGGCAGGAGCCGTGTACGCTCTTTTTTATGATAAGTGTCGCGCCGGATTCTCCGCTTCTTTCAAGCGCGGCACGGAAGGCGGCAGGGAACACGATGCGTCCCTTGTCGTCGACTTTTGCGCTTGATTTTCCGTAGAATCTGGCCATAATTTTTTTTGTTTCCGGTCGCCCGGCTTGTCCGCCGGTCTCCCGTTTTACTTGTCGGTTAACCGAGCTGCCCCGTCAGGGGCGGCCCTTACTTTCACGCTGCAGGGGACAAAGGTAAAAATAATTTTCCATTTTGTTACACCTTTTTCCAAAATTTTCCACAATTTTTTTTCATAACAGTTGCCGTGGAGGGTAATGCGTTGAGAGTCAGCAGAATAATATGTTTCTCTCTGCCCAAATTTCGGCAGAGAGAAAGTATTTAATTCGCTATGTATCAATTGATTAGCCTCCACGTGTCGCGCGTGGAGGTTCGGGGGATTTGCCCCCGTATTAGAACAGCGTTTTGCGCGGGAGGGTGGCGACGAACTGCTTGAGGTAGAAGGGCTCGAAGTAGGCGGGATCCTCGAAGCGGCCTTCGGAGAAGGCGCGCTCGGCGAGAGGCGCCATCGCGTCGGCGTGGGGCAGCACTTCGACGAAGGCTGCGTCCGGGAATGCCGCGGAGAGCACCTCGCGGCACTTCAGCGCCCC
>JAFZME010000143.1 GCA_017553405.1 Bacteroidales bacterium | reverse complement strand
GTGCCGCGGAGGCAGTAGCCGCTGTTGACGTCGCGGTCGATGGTCGCGCCCGGGGCAAAGTTGAGGGCGAGTTTTTGCTCGACCGTGATGAGGTCGGAATAGCGCCACTCGGAAGGATCCCAGCTGGCGATGTCGATGAGGCCGACGGTGTTGTCGCCCCAGTGGGTGACGGCTATGATTTTGCTGTCGGGCGACGTCGCGACCATCTTGGGCAGCGGCCCGGTCTCGAAGATGCGGACTATCTTGTCCGTGAGCGTATTGATGACTGCGACGGCGGAGGGCTCGACAGCGTTGTTGTCGTAGTTTCTTCTGTAGTAGGGGACCCAGAAATACTTCCCTCCGTGGGAGAACGTGCCCTCGACGGGCTTGCCTGTGAAGGTGTCGGGATCTTTCCTCTTCCTGTGGAAGGAGAAAAGGCCGTCCGCTTTGGTCCAGAGCGAGTCTTTCTCAGGGGTAATCTTGTGGCTTACGACGGACATCTTGCGGAGCGAGGAGGTCTCGAAGACCACCGTGTTGCCGCCTTCCAGGCAGTTGACGTAGAATTTCGTCCCGTCAGGTGTAACGTTGACAGACTTCGGAGAGCGGACCGACGTGTCGGCCGTGAGCGTGTCGTAGCGGTCGTAGTACTGCTTTTTCGCAATCAGGGTGATGCTTATCCCGCCCTTCGAGAAAGAGTCACCGATCTCCGGGTGGATCGTCGGCGGCACCGCCCTCACCTGCGCCCTCAGCGCAAGAGGAAGCAACAGTATCGCTGCCGAAATCTTCAGTGCCGTCAATCTCATCTTTGAAGTCTTTTATCAAGACTGCAAAGATATCAATTTTTCAGATATTGAGTTCTTTGCCGGGGCTGTTTTCCCATTCCTCGACGGTGACGGAGAAGGTGCCGTCGGGGGCGGGGTCGAGGCAGATGATGGCGTCGTCGAGGCTGGGGGCGGCGAAATCATAGCCGGCCTTTTCAAGCATCGCTCCGACCTCGAGAGTCTGCGCCACGGCTCCGTCGCCGCCCAGGATGTCCGCCACCATCGATGCGTCACCCTGGCGCGGGAGGAGCACTTTGAACTCTCCGGGGGCAGTCCTGGAGGCCCGGGCGCGGCAGCGGCCGGCCGCAGGCTGCAAGTCCTTGACGGAGAGCCCGTTCCATTGACTTCGTACCACAATCCCTGCGCAAGAAGCGTCGGCCCTGAAGGTCAGGACGATGTGCTGCTTCCGGAGGCGGACGGTGTCGACGGCTTCGTCCTTAAGGCACTCGATGCTTTCCGATCTTGCCATAAGGGGACCGCAGGCTTCGCCGTAGGGGACTGAAAGCACTCCGTCGCTCAGGATCATCCCTTCGTCGCCGCTGAAGGCGGTCACTTTGTGGACTCCTTTTAATACCGTCCTTTCAACCCTCTCCGGAATCCTGGCTCCGGAGAGCCTTTCGTCCGGAAGTCCGCTGATGCCGAGCACCAGGTCTTCGCCGTCCGGCCCGCCGGCTTCCACAAGGACGACCGTAAGGCTGCAGGGGCAGCCGGCCCGGTCCTCCTTTATGGAGCAGGAGAAGACGGCGAGAAGCGACAGCGCAAGTATAATGGCCCTTTTCATCTTAATTGCTGCCTTGGGGCAGAGCCTTTCCTTCGAGCACCTTAACGCTGGTGGGGACGACCTCGTAGAAGTGTTTTTCCACACCCTCGGCGGTCGTGTATTTAGTCCCTTTCATACGGCCGACCACCTCTACAACTGCACCTTTCTTGATTTGGGAGATATCGACGTCTCCGTTGCCGTCCCAGACGGAGACGTTGTGCCAGGTCGTTTCGACGACTGGCGCGCCTTCGGGCGTTCTGTAGTAATAGCTTGTGGCTAAGGAGAACCGGACCATCCGGGAATTGCCGAAGGTGTTCTGGTGGGTGAAGCCGACATAGCCTCTGAGTTCGATTCTGTTGAGTTGTTCCATTTTTCAATATGTTTTATCGTTTGACCACGGCTTTTCCGGGTGCGCACCCTTGGCGGAATAAGCCGGAGGCAAAGTAAGGAAGAGTGCTTCTTCTTTTTACCGGAAAACGGACTCGGCTATGCGGATATTTATGTTTTTTTAACGGATTCAGTGTTTCTTTTAGCCTTTTTTTATCTACCCCAAAATTTATTTTTAAAATCATTTTTTCAGGGGTAGCCGACAAAACAAAAATATCTCAAAATCTTTTTTATAAACCCTTGCAGGAGTGTCCCGGCCTTACAATCTTTGTCGGCTGAAAAAACTGAAATATGGGATACTTACTCGAAAAACAGCCCTTGCGCTATTGCCTTGAATGCGGGGAGCCGATTGCCTACGGCGGGCGTCCGGACAGAAAATTCTGTTCCTGCGGATGCCGCAATTCCTATCATAACAAGAACTACCGTGAAGAAAGGATCATCAAGCACCGCATAAATGCCGCCCTGAACAAGAATCACGACGTGCTTTCAAGGCTTCTTCGTATGGGCGTCACTTCAATGTCCCTCCCCGATCTTGCGCAGATGGGATTCGTTCCCGAATACATCACTTCGTTCAGCAGGAAAGGGGGGCGGACCGAATGTCGCTGCTACGACATAAAGTACTATCTCACGCCCACGCGCATATTTTCCCTGGGCCGTAATATCATATTGTGATCTCCGATGCTCACAGTCTTGCTCTCGCTCGTTTTTATGCTTTCGGGGGAGGACCGCATCAGGGAGATTCTTCTCCTGACCGGCGCCTCTTCCGCGGAAGACCTTGACGAGAGCACGCTGGAGCGCTTTCACGCACTCGAGGCCCGTCCTCTTCCGGTCAATATGGCCTCGACCGGACGCCTGATCTCTTCGGGACTTTTCACGGCCTACCAGGCGGCCTCGCTTGCCGACTACAGGAGCCGCTGCGGCGACGTCCTTTCGGTGGAGGAGCTGGCCCTCGTGGACGGATTCGCAAGCGGCATCGCGAAGGCGATGGAGCCGTTCATCTCCTTTGAATCCCGCAGCCCGCCCGGCGCTCCGGCGAAGGACACGCTCATTTTCCACAACTCACTTGTCGGGAAGGGCTCTTTCCGCACCGGAGCCAAGCCGGGCTATGGCGTAAAGGACCGCTTCTCCATCGAGGATATTTTCGAGACGTCCGTCGCATACTCTCCATACGGCCTCAGGGCAAATGCCGCCGTCTACGGCCGCCGCAGGCCCTGGAAACTTGTCGTTGGAGACTACAACCTCCGTTATGCCCAGGGGCTTTCACTCTGGAGCGGATTCGAGATGTCAGGCATATATGGAATATCTTCCCTGACAAAGCGCCCGTCTGGCATTTCGCCGTCTTTCTCCTATTCGGCTCCGGGCTCGCGGAGGGGCCTTGCGGCAGACGCGGGATTCGGCAGGCAAAATGCCGCGCTATTCATCTCGACGGATTCGTTCAAGGATGTCAGCGCCGGCGCTGCCTGGTCGATGATCTTCCTGTCGGGACAGGCCGGCGTCCACGTGGTGGGCGACAATCTTTTGAAGGCTCCGTCCGTGCGTGTGTCGGCCGACGCAGCGGTCAACATCAAGGGCTACTCGCTGTCCGGTGAGGTGGCGGTGCAGGCATTGAAAGGCCGCGTGGCCGGCGTGCTTGCATTCTCGACTCCTTCTTACCGCGGCTTCAAGGCCGGGACGCGCGCGATAGTCCGGCCATCGGGCTATTCCGGGAAGAAATACGGCGAATATGCCGTGGCCCTGGCGGCGGAGTACGCCGGCGGGCGTTATGTCCCGGTTTCGGGACGGACCGGCTTCGGCGCCTCGGAGCAGCGCCACAAGGCGGTGTTCTCCCTTTCCGCCGAGGCCTTGCCCGTTATGGGCGGCGACACTTCGCGTAAGCGCCTCAAGGCGGTGATGCAGTATTCGTGCAGGATTTCACCCAATGTGCTGGTCGAGACAAAGGCCTACACCTATTTATATACATATATTGCCTCGCGCCACGGCTTCAGGACGGATTTGCAGACGAATTTCGGCAGATGGTCGGCAGACGCCCGGGTTGAGATGGCCTTCTCCAAAAGATACGGCTTTCTCTCATACCTGGAGGGTGGCTACTCAGGACGGTACGCCAGAGGATTTTTCCGCGTCACGGGATTTGCCGCCGACAACTGGGCCGACAGAGTCTATTGCTATGAAAGGGATATCTCC
>JAFZME010000014.1 GCA_017553405.1 Bacteroidales bacterium | reverse complement strand
TTCGGGCGTGGAAGCAGTCCAGGAAATGATGAGTGACCGGTGCTGCATCCTGAACCGCCTGTTTGATTTCCACTGCACAGACAAGGAGATCGCCAGGCTGGAGAAGGTAAACGACCTGCTCCTAGATCTGACTAATAGAGCACACAAGCGCACGGCAGCCCTCTTCCGTACGCTTATCGCCATGCCAAAGGATGAGCTGGACGATGACTATGAAATAGAAGGCCAACTCGTTCCAGAGTTTGATATTCCGTACTCCACTCTGCGCCTGGAAGATGATGCATACTATGGCTCCGACTTCACAAGAATGGCAGCAATCCTGCAGGAGACGGAAAAGAACTTGCTGGATCTTGCATCTGTCTGCCCTCATTGGTCCCATAAGACGGATTATTCGCCATCAATGACCGACAAAGAGTTGGATTGCGAGAATTCCTTGGACGATGGCACCAGCTGGGCCGAGGGGCCTCTCTGGAATCCCAGGCTGAAGCACATCATTGTCTGCCATGCCCTTCACGCCCTCTGCACTCACATGCACTTCTCGATTCCAGATGTCCTCAGGATAAACGATTTCAAGATTGAGGTCACACTCAAGGTCCAGCAGTTCTCGGATCAGGAGCGAAACCGGCTCTGGTGGTGGGACAAATATGACCTTCCCCGGTTCAAGGCAGTCCTGCTGAATGAGGTTGCATCCCGCCCGGAGGGCCATTCATTTGAAGCTGCCCTGCTCCAGCGTTGCCGGGACCACTTCGAGGACACAGCCGATGAGGTGCTCTCCGAGGTGGGAATCACCGATGCTGACCTATATCTCACCAAACTCAAAGACAGAATCGATAATCCCAGATAGAAATGATTCTCAAAGACCTTCTTCTCAAATATGAGTTCGACACTATGGTGCCAGACCTTATCTTGACGGATAAGCCCGCCAAAGACAATCTGTACGCCTTCAAGGAAGCCTTTGATGAACTGCGCCGAATGAAACAAGGAGACCCGCACGGCGAGGAGATTGTCGTCGATATTGAAGTGGATACTGATGATGACGGCAATGATATTGAGCGGTATCTGCACGCCTCCAATTGTGAAGGAGACCTCTGGGAAGCCAGCCTGGCAAAAGAAGTCATCATCAAAGCCGATGTCACAGAACTCCGCGCCCTGGCTCAAATACTATGGCACATGACGTTCTATGGGTTCTCGGCCGAAGAGAAAACCATGTGGGATGATGTTCTGCACAACCAATACGAACGAAAAGCAGCTCTGCTGGAGTACCGCCAACACTGCAATTATGCCCGCATCAAGTGCAAGAAACGTCCGACAGAAGATGACCTGCGTTGCTGTCTATCGCTGAATGAATGGGACACCTACAGAAAGCGAGAGGCCCATCGCAACCGTGCAAAGCGGATGCGCGATGCCCGGCAGAACAGATCCATCGCCCGACTGGAGCGCCAAGGAAAGATTACTCGCCTGATAGACCGCCTTCTGTTATGCGCCTGGGATTTCGATTTCAACGACGTCAAATATCTCAACGATACAAAGATTATTACCCTATTCGACTTCTTTTCCCGCACTACTACACCAGAGGGGCGAGTTGACTACATCCTGGAAAACATAAAAGCGCATTTCAATTCCGACTGCCTCCGGGAATACGCCAGATTCACTGTTGTCGTAGAGTGCCCGGAACAGTATCCGCTCCAGCAGGACGAGTTCACACCACTCGCTGGCTACATCAGGTCGATTACTGCCTTCGCAGAGACCCCATGCCGCTTCCATGTAGGCACGACTCCCTGGAGCACCCACGATATCCATCTCCTTATCATCTGCAGCCGATAAAGATAATCTGACATCCCTCACATCTTCGTTTCCTTTGCTTCGTTCTATTCCATGACGAATTCTCCTCCTGTAAAGGGTTCAATGCGCCCCATGAAATCGAGGAGGCAGTCGCCGTCGCCGGTCAGGTCTTCGGCGCCGGGGGAGTCCAGTATCAGCCGGGAGTCGTGACTGGAGCAGGTCCGGACGGCGATTCTTGTCGGGAAGTTGACCTTGATGAGCATCGTAATCGCGTCGGGGGACAGGCTCTGCGTAGTGACGACAAGACGTATCTGCGCCCGGCCGCCCTTTATCGCGAGACGCAGAATCAAACGGTAGAACTCTCCGGCCCGTTCGATTTCCTCCTGCCTGGTGTCGGAGGGGACGGTGAGGGTGTCGAAATCCTTGATGATGACGAAAACAGGGGGCCTCGTCGATGCCGTCTCGCGCAGGCGTTCGTCCATCTCCATGTTGAGGGCTTCCAGTTCGGCTTTTGCGCTTTCCGGCGTGATGGAGACAAATCTCAGTCCGTAGGATGACTCCGCATCCCGAAGCGAGCGGACCAGAGAATCAAGTATGGCGGAAATCCCTTGATTGTCCGCCCCTGCAATAAGGACGTTGTGCGCCTTGGCGAGATTCAGTACCGGGTGTGTCGTTTTCATGACTGTTTTTGTGATTTCGGGAGCAAAATCAATATTCGTCTTCCGCCGCATACGGATGTCCGAGGGAGTAGTAATACGTTTTTTCTCCCTTTTTATAGTCGCGGACGACCATCACGTAGAGATGGGAGCCATTGGACAGAATGGCGTCCCACTGCTTGATGTGCGTATCGTACTTGCATGACGCAACGGATGGCATTGGATGGGTGTCTTTGATACCACCCACAATGTTATGCGCGAGATACTCCAGATCCTCAAGCGACTCTCGGGAGATTTTGCCCGGTGTCCCGATTAGACGTTCGCATATAACATCGTCACCCCACGAATAGTTGTCATAACCCAGGCTTTCCGGCCTTTCCGCTGCCTCCATCATGTTTTCGAAGAAAAGTGGTATTACCTTGGAATAGCGCTCTTTGTAGCGCTTGACGGCTCGGTTCCGGTCGGCTCCGCCGCTACTGTAAAATAACTCCAAATTGAAGGCGCTAAGGAGATTATACTGGTCAACATCGTCCTGCATACCCATAACCTGGTAGTCCTGAATCTCCTGGTTCGCATAATTGGTCACGACATCGTTCAGGCGTTCGCACTCGGCATGGACGGCCTTCCGGACTATAATTTTCCATGCCCATTCGGGGCCGTTCTCCATAATGTGCTCACGTTCATCGATCAAGATCAGACTGCACCCTGCAAAAAGGAATGTGCTGACAAGGCAGAGAATCATTTTCTTCATAACTTTATTTTTTTAGATACGCGGCAAAATTATCTTCCAACACTGCCAATATTCGGCAGCTTCCTTCTAATGTCGCTATTTCACCGGATTTTCCAAGTCTTCTACGACGAATTCTCCTCCTGTAAAGGGCTCTATGCGGCCCATGGAAAGGAGGAGGCAGTCGCCGCTGCCGGTCAGTTTTTCTGCTCCTGAGGAGTCCAGTATCAGCTTGGAATCGTGATTGGAGCAGGTCCGGACGGCGATTCTTGTCGGGATATTCGCCTTGAGGAGCATCGTAATCGCGTCGTGGGTCAGGCACTGCGTCGTGACGATGAGATGTATCCCAGCCCGGAAGCCCTTTATAGCGAGACGTAGAATCAAACGGGAGAACTCTCCGGCCCGTTTGATTTCATCCTCCCCAATGCCGGAGGGGACGGTAAGATTGGCGAACTCCTCGATGACTACGAAGATATAGGGCCACTTCGTTGTGGGCTCGCTCAGGCGTTCGTCCATCTCCATGTTAAGTGCCTCAAGTTCTGCCCTGGCGCTTTCAGGTGTGATGGAGACAAGTTTCAGTCCATGGGATGACTCCGCATTCCGAAGCGAGCGGACCAGAGAATCGAGAATGACTGAAATGCCTTGTCCGTCGGCCCCTGCGATAAGGAGGTGAGGGGCCCTGACAAGATTCAGTACTGGATGTGATGTTTCCATGACATTTTTTTATTCCGGCAGTAAAAATAGATGATTAAACTGCCGAAGTTCGGCAGTGCGCCTTGGCTCTTTCTGAAATTCACCTGCCACGGCGATGTGGCTTGGTGGTAATGCGACCCGCAAAAATCGATTGAGATTTGCGGGTCGTTCCGTAAACGAAAATAAAGAACGGCCTTGGAGGAGACTAGGATGGCGGTCTTGATTTGAGGTGTTGAGTTGTCCCGCAAGTTTTGATCATTTTTTGCGGGTCAATTCGCATGTGGTGACACGAAGGAGATTTCTCCGCGCGCTTCGCTTGGTCGAAATGACAAAACGGAGATACGCTCGGCCTGAAGTCCTCGGTATGACAAAATGGGGGCATCGGAATGAAACAATAGCGAAGTGCCGCGCAGCGGCAGCGGCGCTTTTGATACTGCGTGAAAAATTATTATATTTGTGGTTGGACTTAAAAGCGCAGATGTATGAAAGTTATCAATCTCGGAGAAAAGAACTCTGTTCTGAACAATTTCGTCGCGGAGATGCGCGACATCAAAATTCAGAAGGACAGCCTGAGGTTCAGGACCAACCTGGAGCGGCTGGGGTCCATATTCGCCTATGAAATCTCCAAGACGCTGGACTACAGCGAGAAGCAGGTGACGACGCCGCTGGGGATCGCCGATGTGCCGACTTCCGACACTCCGGTCGTCATTTCGACAATCCTGCGAGCCGGCCTTCCGCTGCACAAAGGACTCCACGATTTCTTCGATCACGCCGGGTCGGCCTTTGTCGCCGCGTTCCGCAAGTACGGCAAAGGCGACCACTTCGAGATCAACATCGAGTACTGCACCTGCCCTCCGCTCGAAGGCAAGTGCCTGATCCTCGCGGACCCGATGCTCGCGACAGGTTCCTCGATACTCCTTGCCTATGGCAAGCTCGTGGAGCAGGGAGGTGAGCCGGCCTGCACGCATTTTGTATGTCCCATCGCCAGCCGCTACGCCGTCGAGGACCTCAGCAAGACGCTTCCCGACAGCGTGACGCTTTGGGTCGCGGCGATTGACGAGGAGCTGACGAGCCACAGCTACATTGTCCCCGGCCTCGGCGACGCGGGCGACCTTGCTTTCGGCGAAAAACTATGAGACGCTTCCGCGGAATACTGCTTTTGTTGTGCGCTGCAACCCTTCTCTGGAGTTGCGGCGACATCAAGAATGTCAACAACATCAAGCTGTCTTCCTGCGGCGTCAAGTACATCACCCCGACGAGCCTCCGCTCTATGACCGGAGTGCTCCTGCTGGAGATCGACAACCCCTCGTTCAATTTCACCGTCTCCGACGTCGAGGGCTGCGTCAAGTTCTCCGACAGGAAGATGCTCCTTTTCACGGCAGGTGAAGTGCCCGTCCAGCGCCATTCCATCCAGGTCTATGAGCTCCCGTGCACGGTGACTCTCGCCGACAAGGTCTCCTACCTCGACATTATGGCCATCGCCGCCAAGTCCTCCTACGAGGGACTCACCGCGGATGTCGACCTTCGCGTAACGCTCAAGAGCGGGGTAGGCACGACACTCCACTATAAAGACATCGATTTGAGCCAGATATCCCAATGAAAAGATTCCTGACAATCATAATCCTGACGCTTATCCCTGTCGCCCTCCTGGCGCAGGAGTTCACGACCGACAGCCTCAGCATTTCCAACTCCGTGGATTCGACGCTGGTGGGCAAGGACGTCCTGAGTATCATCAAGACCTCCGGCACGTCGCGCGTCAACCAGAGCGCGGCTATGGCCTCTGCCCTTTCCCGCTACATTTCGGCCAACGCCGCATCCTCGAAGGCCGGCTACCGCATCCGTGTCTTCTACGACAGCCAGCAGAGCGCCCGCGGCGTTTCCGACGCGATAGCCAAGTCGATATCCAACGACTATCCCGACATCCGCGTCTACCGCACTTTCGACAACCCCAATTTCAAGGTCACCGTCGGCGATTTCAGGACAAAGGACGAGGCCATAAAGGTGTTTACCGAGCTCAAGGCCATATATCCCGGCGCTTTCCTCATCAGGGACAATATCAATTATCCGGTCTTATAGTCAATGCTCAAGCAGGGGTTAGAACAGAAGCAGACACAGCGCCTTTCGCCGCTGCAGATCCAGACCATCAAGCTCATCGAGCTTCCGGTCCAGGAGCTTGAGCAGCGCGTGAGGGAGGAGCTCAACAACAACCCCGTCATCGACGACACCCCCCAGAGCGGGGGAGACGATTCTCCGAAGGATGTCTCCATTTCCGAGATGGAAGAAAAGGAGACCAGCGGCGGCAGCGCCGAAGAAGCCTATTCCTCCTACACCGACGACGACCCCACCCCTTACTACAACCGCAGCATCCGCAACTGGGGCAAGGACGAGCGTCCGGAATATAACACCTTCTCGGTCCACCAGACCTTCACCCAGAGCCTCGAGGAGCAGCTCGGCTTCCGCCACTTGACGGATCACGAGAGGACCGTGGCTTCCTTTATCATCGGCAGCCTCGACGACGACGGCTATCTTCGCCGCGACCTCGATTCGCTGGTGGACGATATGGCCTTCAGGGCCGGCGTGGAGACCACCGAAGAGGAAGTGGAGAGGATGCTCTCCGTCGTGCAGGAGTTCGAGCCTTCCGGAGTCGGGGCACGCAACCTCAGGGAGTGCCTCATCCTTCAGCTGGAGGACAAGAAAAGGACTCCGGCCGTGGAGAATGCCCTGCGTATCCTCAAGGACTCCTTCGAAGATTTTTCCGGGCGTCATTTCCGCCAGCTGATGGCGAAATATCACCTTTCGGAAGACGAGATGAAGGATGTCCTCCGCGAAATACAGCGTCTCAATCCCCATCCCGGCGGTCAGGTCGAGGATTCCTATGAGGACCGCGCCCAGCAGATAGTGCCCGATTTCAACCTGGACTATGAAGGAGGGGAGTTCATCCTCACGATGCCGCGTTTCTCCATTCCCGAGCTTCGCATCAGCCACAAATATTCGGAGATACTCGAGACTTCCCGCTACTCCGACAAGCCGGAGCAGAAGGAGGCGGCGACCTTTGTCAAGCAGAAGATCGATTCCGCAAAGTGGTTTATAGAGGCCCTGCGCCAGCGCCAGAACACGCTGGAGAGCACGATGAAGGCCATCGTGGAGTATCAGAAGGCCTATTTCGCCGACGGCGAC
This sequence comes from Bacteroidales bacterium, assembly GCA_017553405.1. Lineage (GTDB taxonomy): Bacteria > Bacteroidota > Bacteroidia > Bacteroidales > UBA932 > Cryptobacteroides. Next base: position 6,293 of record JAFZME010000014.1, on the reverse strand, counting down.
GAGTCGTCGCTCCGCCCGATGGTGCTCAAGGACATCGCCGAGATGACCGGTTTCGACATATCGACCATATCCCGTGTCGTCAATTCCAAATATGTGGAGACGCATTTCGGAATATTCCCGCTCAAATACTTCTTCTCCGAGGGCTTGGAGAACAGCGACGGCGAGGAAGTCTCCACGAGGGAGATCAAGAAGGAGCTCAAGGCCCTCGTCGATGCCGAGGACAAGCACAGCCCTCTGACCGACGACGAACTCGTCGAAGCCCTTTCCGCCAAAGGCTACAAGGTCGCCCGCCGCACGGTCGCCAAGTACCGCGCCCTCCTCGACATCCCCAAAGCGCGTCTACGCCATTCATTATGAGGAAAGCCTATATCGAAACCTATGGGTGTCAGATGAATGTCGCTGACACTGAAGTCATTTTCTCCATCCTCGCAAAGGCCGGATTCGAAAGGACCTCCACTATAGAGGATGCGGATCTCATTATGGCCAACACCTGCTCCATCCGCGACAATGCGGAGCAGAGGATATGGGGCCGCCTGAAGCAGTTTTCGCAGCAGAAAAAGGCCCGCAAGGATGTCCTTGTCGGGATTGTCGGCTGTATGGCGGAAAGGCTGAAGGAGAAGCTGCTGGAGTCGGGCGAAGTGGACATAGTGGCCGGGCCGGACGCCTACAGGCGCCTGCCGGAGCTCATCGCGGCGGTGAAGCCGTCTTCGCCGCAGATCGACGTGCTTCTGTCCCGCGACGAGACCTACGCGGATATCACGCCCGTCCGCACGGACACCAACGGTGTCTCGGCCTTCATTTCGATAATGAGGGGCTGCAACAACGTCTGTTCCTACTGCGTGGTGCCCTATACTCGCGGGGCGGAGCGCTCGCGCGACCCCCGGACGATAGTCCGTGAGGCCTGCGACGTGTTCTCGAAAGGCTATAAGGAAGTCACTCTTCTGGGGCAGAACGTGGATTCCTACCGCTTTGGCGACGTGACCTTTGCCGACCTGCTCGGTATGGTGGCCGATGTGGATCCTTCGCTCCGCGTTCGTTTTTCCACATCCCATCCTAAGGACATCAGCGACGAGGTCATAGCGATGATGGCTTCGCGCGAGAATATATGCCACCATATCCACCTCCCGGTCCAGTCGGGGAATAACCGCATACTTGAAAAGATGCGCCGCCGCTACACCAGGGAGTGGTATCTCGAGCGGATTGCCGCCATAAGGCGTGCTATGCCGGATTGCGGCATCACGACGGACGTGATCGCCGGTTTCTGCTCCGAGACGGAGGAGGAGCACAGGGACACCCTTTCGCTTATGGACGAGGTCGGTTTCGACTGGGCGTTTATGTTCGCCTACAGCGAGCGGCCCGGGACTCTTGCGGCCCGGAACTACCCTGACGATGTGCCTCCGGATGTCAAGACGCGCAGGCTCAACGAGATCATCGACCTGCAGAACCGCAAGAGCCTCGAGTGCTACAGGCGCGACATCGGGCGCAAGCTGAGGGTGCTCGTCGAGGGACCTTCAAAGCGCGATCCGTCGCAGCTTTGCGGCCGTGCCGGCTCCAGCAAGATGTGCGTATTCCCCGCAGGGGGACATAAACCTGGCGACTATATCGACGTCATCGTCCGCGACTGCACCAGCGCGACACTTATCTGTGATTTAACCGCATAATTATGAAAAAATACATCCTCGCCCTTGACCAGGGCACAAGTTCATCGAGAGCGATTGTCTTCGACCGCGAAGGCCGGATATGCTCTGTGGCACAGAAGGAATTCCCGCAGCATTTCCCGGAGCCGGGCCGCGTGGAGCACAACCCGCTGGACATCTGGTCTTCCGAGGCGGCCGTCATAGCCGAGGCGATTACATCCCTCGGCATCAACGGCCTCGACATCGCCGCCATCGGCATCACCAACCAGCGCGAGACGACCATCGTCTGGGATGCCGAGACAGGGGAGCCCGTGTTCAACGCCATCGTCTGGCAGGACCGCCGCACGTCTTCGTACTGCGATTCGCTTAAGGATGAGGGTCTTACGGATTTCATTCGTTCCAAGACGGGGCTCATCATCGACGCGTATTTCTCCGCCACGAAGATCCGCTGGATACTCGAGAACGTCCCCGGGGCGAGGGAGAAGGCCGAGGCCGGGAAGCTCCGCTTCGGCACTGTCGACACCTGGCTCATCTGGAACCTCACCCGCGGCGAGGTCCACGTGACCGATGTGAGCAACGCCTCCAGGACTATGCTATTCAATATCCACACTCTCTCGTGGGATTCCGAACTCCTGGAACTTTTCGGCATCCCGGAGAGTATGATGCCGGAGGTCAAGTCGTCTTCCGAGGTCTATGGCTACACGAAGACGACGCTCTTCGCCCACGAAGTGCCCATCGCCGGCATCGCGGGCGACCAGCAGGCGGCTCTTTTCGGCCAGATGTGCACATCCCCGGGCAGCGTCAAGAACACCTACGGCACCGGCTGCTTCCTCCTTATGAATACGGGAGAAAAGCCCATCCTTTCCAAGAACAACCTCCTCACGACGGTTGCCTGGAAGGTCGGCGGAGTGGTCAATTACGCCCTTGAGGGCTCGATTTTCGTCGGCGGCAGCGTCGTGCAGTGGCTGCGCGACTCGCTCGGCATCATCCGTTCCTCCTCCGAGGTCGAGGCTCTCGCCTCCACCGTCGAGGACAACGGCGGCGTCTATTTCGTCCCAGCCCTCACGGGCCTCGGCGCCCCGTACTGGGACCAGTACGCCCACGGGACGATTACGGGCCTTACCCGCGGCAGCACGGCGGCCCACATCGCCCGTGCCGCCCTCGAAGGCATCGCCTTCCAGACCTACGACATCGTTAGCGCGATGGAGAAGGACGCCGGCGTCCGTCTCTCCGAACTGAAGGTCGACGGCGGCGCTTCACGCAACAACCTCCTGATGCAGTTCCAGTCAGACATCCTCGGGACCTCGGTCGTCCGTCCGGAAGTGACGGAGACCACGGCCCTTGGCGCGTGCTACCTCGCCGGCCTCGGAGTCGGCTTCTGGAGCTCCGTCGACGAGGTCCGGAGTCAGTGGAAGGCAGAACGGGTGTTCAGCCCTATGGCATCGCCGGAGAAGGTCTCCGCCCTCAAGGCCGGCTGGAAGGACGCCGTCTCCAGGACGCTTTCAAAGTGAGGCCCTGTACTCCTTGTCGTCTGTAAAACTGTAGAAACGGCGGCCCGAGATAATCACGTGGTCCACCAGCTCTACTCCCAGCATATCAAGCGAGTTTTTTAGCCGCGTCGTCTCCTGAATGTCGGCGCGGCTCGGCTTTGTCGTCCCTCCCGGGTGATTATGGACGAGGATAATTCCGGCGGCCTTTTTCTCGAGAACTTTTGAGGCGATCTGCCTCACGTCGATTATGGTGGAGTCGAAGCCTCCGACGGTAATCTTTTCCTCGCAAATCGGTGCATTGGATTTCGACAGATGGATGATCCAGCACTCCTCGTGGTCGAGATGCCCCAGAAGGGGCCCGGCGATGCGATAGACGTCCTTCGGCGTCGTGATCGGCGGCCTCTCGGCGATGTTCTCCTCGAGAAAAGCGCGCCTCCCGAGCTCCAGCGCCGCCAGTACGATAATCGCCTTGGTCCTGCCCATCCCTTCGATTTTCATAATCTCGGCCGGAGACCGTCCTGCCAATGTGGACAGTTTCCACTGCGATTCGCCCAGCAGGTCCCTTGCCACCTCCAGCGCATTCTTCTCCCGCGTCCCCGACCCCAGCAGCACCGCCAGAAGCTCCCCGTCCGACAGCGCCTCCGCCCCTCGCATCAGCATTTTCTCCCTCGGCCTCTCCTCCGGTTTCAGATTCTTCAGTTTCATCTTTTTTCCCCGAATATACGCCCCGCCCCCGAAACTCAGTTAAAAAAACAAAAAAATCGTACAAAAATTTTTGTTTTTTTATGTTGCACGCATAAAAACTCCCGGACTTTCTGACGAAAATCCGGGAGCTTGGCGGGGGTGGATGATGGGGCTCGAACCCACGACACTCGGAACCACAATCCGATGCTCTACCAACTGAACTACATCCACCGTGTTGGGACTGCAAAGGTACAAAAATTATTTTTCTTTGCAACCCTTTTCTGGGAAGCTGCTAAAAAATGATTCAATCATTCTTGAACAGCCGCAAGAAATCATCCTATAAGGGCGATGATTTCTCCTTTCTCGACCTCGGCGCCCTGTTTGGCGACGGCGATGATTATGCGGCCTGAGACGGCGGGGATGACGGGCTCGGGGCCATACCAGGTCTGGACGTAGCCCACGGGCTGGCCGGCCTCGACGAACTTGCCGGCGGAAGGCGCTTTTGAGACGTCGTCGACGTCAATCTCCCAAAGCATCTGGCCCTTGACCGGCGCCTGGACGGCGATAGCGGAAGGGTGCTGGTCCATATACGAAGCGATATCAAAGGAAGGAACCTCGACGACCGTACGCTTCACTACTATCGGGGCGCCGGCTTTCTCGCGGAACTCTTCGAGCTCCTTGATGAAGCGCTCCTTGGCGACGCCGGAACGGTAGTCGCGGTACTGGCGCTCGTGCATTGCGAATTCGAAGAGTTCCTCTTCGTCTTCGCCCTCGTCCCAGCCTTCCTCCTTCATCATCGCGCGGAACTTCGGCAGCTCGTCGGGATAGTTGTCCTGAGGGTTTCTGGTGGAGAACTCCAGGCCCTTCTCCTTGGCGAGCTCGACAATCTCGGGAGCGAGCGGCCCGGGGAGGGCGCCCATATCGCCGAGAATCATTCCCCAGGTGTCCTTGTCGATGGTGCTCCAGCGGGGCTTGCCGCTCGCAAGGTTGAAGATGTTCATCAGGGCGGTGTTCTTGACGTACTGGCTGAACGGCGTCACGAGAGGCGGGTAGCCCAGCCTCGGCCAGACGTACTCGACCTCCTCGAAGAGCTTGACCATCAGTGTGTCAAGCGACATCTCGGGGAGGCCGTGGGCCCTCTGCGCGGCGTTGATGGCGTCCTTGAAGCCCTTGAGGTCGGCCATCATCGAGCCCATCATCCCTCCCGGCAGGCCGCAGCCGACAAGCAGGGATGACATCCTCGAATTGGACGGATTGATCCAGTAGCCGAGGAAATCGTCGATGAATTTCTGCGTCAGGCGCCTGACTTCCATATACGCGTCCATATTGAGGTCCTTCACGAGGAAGCCGTCGGCCTTCATCATCTCGCGGATGGTGATGACATCCGGGTGGACCTTGCCCCAGGACAGCGGATCCACGGCGACATCGAGATAGTCGGCGCCGGCCCTTGCCACCTCGAGCATCGAGGCGGAGGAAAAGCCCGGGCCGGTGTGGCCGTGATACTGGACTTTGATGTGGGGATGCTTTTTCTTTATGCCTGCGACGAGCTTGCCGAGGAAAGTCGGCCTGCCGATGCCGGCCATATCCTTGAGGCATATCTCCTGGGCGCCATATTCGACGACCTTCTCCACGACGCCGAGATAGTACTCGACCGTGTGGACGGGAGAATTCGTGATGGAAAGCGCCACCTGGGAGACCATCCCGGCCTTGCGGGCGCCTTCGACGCTGCCCTTGAGGTTGCGGTGGTCGTTGAGGCCGCAGAAGGAACGGGCGATGTCCGTGCCCTGCGCCTTCTTGACCTTGAACATCAGCTCGCGGACATCCGCCGGCACCGGGTTCATCCGGAGGGCGTTGAGGCCGCGCTCCAGCATATGTGTTTCTATGCCGGCCTTGTGGAAAGGCGCGGTCCAGTGCCGGACGGCGATGTTGGGGTTCTCCCCGAACAGGAGGTTGACCTGCTCGAACGCGCCGCCGTTGGTCTCGACGCGGTCGAAGCAGCCCATATCAATGATGGCCGGCGCCACCTCCACCAGCTGGTCCACCCTCGGGACATACTTCCCCGATGACTGCCACATATCCCTGTAGACAAGGGAAAACTTTATCTCACGTGCCATAATACGCTAAGATTTTCACAAAAATAACTCAAAAAATCATATTTCCTGCGCCTCCGTGCACAAAACAAGGGTGATTTTGTGCACCGACGTTGCTTCGGGGGCGTTCCGTGCACAAAAAGGGGGTGGTTTTGTACACCGGGACTAGGGCGGTGTGCCCGGTGGTGTCGAAACAAGCACCACCGGGCACGCTATGGCCCCGGAAGGGCGCGGCTACAGGCCGAGGAGGGCCTTGGCGTTGGCGATGGCGGCGGGGGTGATGGTGGAGCCGGAGAGCATACGGGCGATCTCGAGTGTCCGCTCCTCGCCCTCGATGCGCCGCACGGTCGTGAAGGCCTCGGCCCCAGTAGCAGGGGCGTAGGTGCCGGCTG
>JAFZME010000013.1 GCA_017553405.1 Bacteroidales bacterium | reverse complement strand
TTGAAGGTCATAGGGGAAAGTGCTGCTGCGGGCTCGATATTGTCCTTTTCTTTGCTGCAGGAAACGACGGCAGCAATCGCAGTTAAGAGAATAAATAACTTTTTCATACCTGATCCTCCAGATTTATTGCCAAGTCCAGTTTTCCGGGTTGTCATCATATTCGGTCTGCTCCTTGAACGCTTCACCCGTGCTTTGCGTTAGAAGGCTGCACTCCACCCTGACGGCGGAGATTTTTACTTTTGGCGTCTTGTAATAGGCCGGTTTGTTCTTTTTCATATGGATTAATTTAAATGATTATTCGATACTGCTGTATTGGTGAGTGCCCCACCGATGAACGGAGCGTATATTTCAAGGGAGGAATTCAGCATCTTGCCTGCGGCAAGGGCGGATATCTCGTCTGCGTTCATTGCCGACCTCCAGAAGAAAAGTTCACGGAAAGTACCGCCGGAGATGTAGAAACTGTCAGCAATGATTCTCTCGGAGGAGTTGGAATATTCGACTCCGTCTATATATACACGCGTTACGCCTTGAGCGTAATAGTGCGTAACGGCTACGAGGTGCCATTGACCGTCGTTTATCCCCAGTCCTGATGCGGAGTAATTCTTGTCAAGGCCCTCTCCGCCTATGTGGAGGATATTGCCATTGCCCGTGGTCTTGACGTAGAATGCCACGGTGAAAGGGTGGACGGTGGCTTCGGGGGTGAACCCCACGCTGCCTGAAGTAAGATCTATCGTTCCGGTGGCGTCTCTTCCTGGCATCGCCTTGCCGGCTTCCATAGCGTCAAGCAGTGAAGGAACGATGGTGCAGGACATCTCCGCGTGGCCGGCATCGTTGGGATGATAGGTGTCGGAGCCGTTCTGGTAGCCCGACGGCCAGTGGCCGGCCTCGTCGTCGACGGCGCCGAGCACGTTGACCGAAGGGACGTTCCACTGTGCTATTTCGAGGTTGATGGCTTTTACCTTGGCATAATCGGAGGCGTCGAAGTCGCCGCGGCCGTAGTTGCCGACAACCACCACCTTGCGGCCTTCGTTGCGGGCGCGCGAGACGAGGCTCTTCATATTCGTCTTCCACTGCTTGTAGACGGCATCCTGGTCCGCGGCACCGTGTATCCCTTCGTTTCCAAGGGACAGGGCGTAGATCACATATCGTCCTCCATCCATCACGAGGTCGTCGTAGCGTTCAGTAAGGGTGACGGTGTTGTTGCCGGGAACGGAACGGTTGGAAAGCGTCCAGCCCCCGGTCAGGGCATTGGTCCCGAAAAGGTACATATAGCCCTTCTCATCAGTCGCACCGGTGCCGGTGGGGACGGATGATCCCATTACCGTGATGCGGCGGTCAGCATTGTGGGCCGGCCGGATGTCAAATGTGAAACTGCGAAGGTCGACGGTGATATCGTAGATGCCCGGATTGATCTGCATCTCCGATGTGCTGCCGTGAGAGGAGCATTCGATGGCCTTACGGCTGCCGTCGAGGCGGCGGAACATTGGCGTGTAATTGGCTCCGGGCTTCACGAAAGCAAATCTTGCGCGTCCGTTCCGGCTGTAAGGATAGGTGGGAGTCATTGCATCGGCATTGCCCTCGGCGGAGCCGGTGAAGTTGAGATTGCTGCCGCGGAAAACCCCGTGGCCGGCATAGGCCAGGGAGCAGCCGGAACTTGCGCTGAATCCGTTGACGGCATTGCCTTCTGCAAGAAGGGAGGGGAGAGCCGTGAAAGTATAGTTGCCGCTTGAAGGATCGGCCTCAAGGTAGGCGACGCCATCCACGTCAGAAACGGTAGAGAGCTGGTGCTTGCGCCCCAGGGCGTCCGTGGCCACCATATTGACGGTCGCGCCGCTTGTAAATGTGGATACCCCTTCAAACACGCTCCCGTCAGCGGACCTGTGCATAGTGAAGGTCTCTTCGGTGGACGAGACGCTGAGGGCGGTATATGCGGGCGTTTCCGCCTTTAATACGGGATCGGAGAAGGAATAAGTGTAGCCGTCGGCATTCAGTTGCAGCCTTACGGTGAAGATATAGAGGTCTTCCGTGGTGTAGATGTTCCACTGCGGATCGTTCTCGACGGAGAACAGGCCGTCCCAGAACCCGGTCTGGGGCTGTACCGCACTGTCTGTAAGCCGTCCGTAATACTGCCACTTGCCTTGCTGGTTGAAATAAATCTGGAATTTGAACTGCCACTGGCGGTTGGCGCCCCATTCAGGCTTGGGTTTCCAATAGAGATCCAGCATTGAGCCTTCCCATACTCCGTTGCCCACATAAGTGAGAGACTGGTTCTTATAAGTGTGCTGGACGAAGTTGGCGGATTCGGCACGTTGCAGGGTGACGGCACCGTTGGAGGAATTGATCCTGATGCGATAGACTCCGTCCTGGGCTACGCCGGCGTAGGCGGCGCTGCCGGGCGAAGCAATGGCCTCGACAGCCGTGCCGGCCGCATTGACGGCGAACTTATGGCCGTCGGCGGTGGCGAAATGGAATTTCGCGGAGCCGGCCAGTCTGGTGAAAATCTCGTAATCATAGCCGTTGGGCCCGCCCAGGCCGTCTTCGTCGCCGTAGCCGCTGCCGTTGCTGAATGAGGCACTATAGCGGAATAGCTGACCGGCCTCGATGGCGGCGGCACCCTGTATCGACAGGGTTTCGGCTGTGCCGAGGGCGGGAAGATTCTCCCCGTCCACGAAATTGTACAAGCTGTGTGTATAGTGCGGAACAGACGCATTCATTATCACCTTAAGGTCGGCGTAGTAGCGTCCTGCTCCTTCAGACCGGTAGGCGTCGGGGAACTTGAACGAAGGTTCCCAGGTGTTCATAACGGCCGGCTGCAGGTAATAATAAGTGTCCGGCACAGGGTTAAGCCCTTCCTGGCCTGGTCTCCTGTCCGTGTCGTACATACGGCCGTAGACCTGCGTCCGGCCGTCGATGGTGAAATGGAACTTGTAGCGGTCTTCGGAACCGTTGAGGCGAAGCCCAGAAACGGTCCAGACTCCGTTCCCTGCATAGGACAGGGTAGTGTTGTCATTGCCGCAGCGGGTAAACTCCACGGACGAGACCTCCTGGAAGTAGGCCTTGCCGAAGGGGAGGTTGAGCCTGATGCGGTAGACGCCGTCGCTGCTCACAGGAGCGGCAGGGGCCTCAGCCGCGCTGCTGATGGGGACGACTGTCCCCGAGAAGACGCCGTACAGCTGCCCGCCATCCTGGAAATACAGCTTCTGCCCGGCCTTCAGGCTGGTGAAGGCTTCGTAGTTGTATTCGTCGGAGGCGAAGGCCTCGATCTGGGTGCCGCGGTTGCGGGACGTGTTCATATCGGCATATTGATCGCCGGCAAATGACATCTCCTGACCGTCCTCCGCAGCTTCGCCGCGTATTACGACGGTCCCGGGGCTTTTCCACTTGCCGTCTGCAACGGCGGGCAGTGTGCCGAGAAAGACATTGCCGTTACGCTCCAGTTTAAGCGGAGCGGAAGAAACCAGGCTGAAGTATTTCCCGCCTTTATAGAGGGTGATGCGGAATCCTTCGGAAAAAGTGCCCGGGAAGACAGCGAAGTAATATTTGCCGCCCTCGGATGCGGCGCCGGACAGGCTGACCCAGTTGTGGGCGGCCGCCGTCGGGGCTGCGACAGGGATGTCCCCGTCGAAGCTGATGGAGGCCTCGCCGGAGAGCTTCTCTCCGCCCAGGCTCTGAAGGCGGATGCCGGTTATGCCGGCATTGGAAACCTGCACCGACAATATCCCTCCGACATTGCGGAAGAAAAATTCATCCGACTCTCCGTTGCTCTTTGCAACCGACAGGTTGGCCTGCGCTCCGAAACTTCCGTCAAGCACGCCTTGCTGCATCGGCAGGACTGCGGTTATGACACCTCCGGAAATGCGGGCGTCGCTCTGCGCAGGGGAAACTGCAAAGTGATCCACAGCCGGCAGGCCAAGCCCTGTGAATACGGCTTTCTTGTTGTCGTTGTCAAGGCTGCTCACGGTAAATTCAGCGCCATCGCCGTCGGTGCCGCTGAATACCGTAATCTTGTCCCAACTCTGCCAGTGGATGCTGAAATCGGATCCGAGGGTGGTCTTTACGGGGGCGTCCGAAGTCGCGCTGAAACTCAGCGGGACCGGAACCCTGTCGGCAGGGTCCGGCCCGTTGATTTCAGTCTCCGCTCTTCCGGAGCAGCCAAGGCTTACAAAAAGCGCAAGCAGGCAGATAAATGGTTTATGCTGCATTCGCTATAGTGTGTCAGTGACATTGGTGAACCTGTGCGTATAATGGCCGTATGTGTGGTCCATATACAAGGTGATGGTGGCTGTATAACGGCCATTGTTCGAAGTGTCCACTGTCCAGGAAGGATAGAAGAAGACGTGGGACCAGTTGTCTCCGGTTGCCGGCTGGACGTTCCAGTAGGAACCGTCGTCATCGGCTGCGGGACTTCCGCTCTTTACGGATGTCGTACTGTAGACCTGCCAGCAGTCGATGGTATTGCCGGCATTGTCCCTGTTGAACCAGATCTTGACGATGTATTCGACAAACAGGTCGCGTCCGTATTTTCCGGGATCTCCCATTATCACGGCATTGTCCTTCTTCCAGGTGCCGCGGCCGTTGTATGAGAGTTGGTGGACAGCACCGTTTGCGCCGCCATCATAGTTGAGTTCAGTACGGACCTGGTCAATCCTTCTGATATTTGCTGCTCCGGTTGTGAAATTCGCGCGGATACGCCAGGCACCGCTGACAGGGATGGAGTAGGAGGCGTCGGACGGACCCGAGATTTCCACTATGGAACTCCCGGCGGCATTCGGAGCATAATACTTTCCGGTGGTCGCGTTGTAGAAATAAATCACTTCTCCTGAATTGATATGCGTGAAAATCTCAAAGTATTCACCGAGCGAGGACGGCACAAGG
>JAFZME010000142.1 GCA_017553405.1 Bacteroidales bacterium | reverse complement strand
CGAGAAGGTCCGCCGTCTCGCCAAGGGTGAGGCCGACGCCATCTTCGCTAAGATGGACGCACGCGCCCGCGGTATCCTCGAGATCCTCTCCAAGCAGGCCGAAGGTTTCGGACAGGTAGTCAACGCCGCCTCCGGCGACCCTCAGAAGGCAGTGCTTATGATGATTGCCGACAAGCTCCCCGAGCTGGTCAAGACCCAGGTCGAGGCCGTCAAGGGCATCAAGTTCGACAAGGTTACCGTCTGGGACGGCGGCAACAACGCCAATGGCAAGACCGTCACTTCCAACTTTATTTCCGGTATGATGCAGTCGGTACCTCCGCTCAACGACCTCTTCAAGATGGCCGGGATGGAACTTCCCAACTATCTTAAGGGCGGCGAAGAGAAACCTGCCGTAGCTCCCGCTGAAAAGAAGAAATAGTTATGTCCATAGTCGTCAATATAGATAAGCTGATCCTTAGGAAGATGACTTCCCGAGAGCTGGCCGAGAAGGTCGGGGTCACGGAGGCCAACCTCTCGATCCTCAAGACCGGGAAGGGCAAAGCCATACGTTTTTCGACCTTGGAAGCCCTCTGTAAGGCACTTGAATGTCAGCCCGGCGACATATTGGAATACACTTCCGATCCGGAAAACTGACATCCCGGAATACTCAAAAAGATGGCGGCCCGTCGGGTCGCCATCTTTTTATTATTCTGATTCTGTAACAGGACGTATCGACAGGCCGTAGCACCGGTAGATCCAGCCCGGGCCTACGCAGTCTGAACCTTGGTTAAAGTGAAGGGCGCGGGCAGAGGCAGGACTATATTGATGGTTGTCGTCAGACTCCGTATCGAGGGTGGAAGACCAGTAGAAGCCATCGGTAGAACAAAAAAATCCTAACGGTCCCTTAGGGCGACTAAAACCTTGAACGCCGCTTATGCCGGCGGTAGGAAGATATATGCTTGCCCCGGTAGAGAGGAGGGTAATAACTACTCCGGTGTACATATTGCCATCGCCATCATAGATCGAATTGCCATTATTTTTGGCCCTGACACCGAAAGTCCACCGGTAGTCCGGGTTATTTCTCGTCTGCATAAGGGCATCCAATTCCTCCCAGGTGGGCATCCTCCATTTCTCGCCAAGTCTTTTCCGGACCGGGTCATCGGAAGGCAGGAGAACCGTCTGTCCGTCCGGACCGGAGGGAGCATTCGACATATCCCAATAGGCCACGTCGATATCGTTATTGGGACAATACTTCGTGAGCTTATTCTTATCTCCGCTGGCATAAATGTATGAGCGCCAGTTATATTTCATCACCGATTCATCCGACTCATTACGCTTTCCCCACACCACCGGACATAAACTTGAATAATAAGTTATTGTCTCTCCCCACGCATACCAGTCGCCATAATTGTAAAACTTTGCCGCGCCGAGATTCTGCGAGGCCCACTTGATGTTCTTCCCATTGACGACAATCCCGAGGTCGACAGCCTCCGGCATTGGCGTAATGCCGTCCCAGCCGGCCGGCTTCCGCTTGTAGATTTCATTCTTGTCACAAGAAGCGGCAAGCAGTATCAACGCTGCGATGGAATAGTATAGAAACTTCTTCATAATGAGGAGATTGGATTCTAGTTGCCGTTATTCCGTAACCGGGCGTATCGACATACCGTAGCAACGCCAGACCCAACCGGGGCTTATACACCGTTCGTTTTGGTCAAAGTGGAAGGCGCGGGCATTCTGAGGACTGGGGAGATTTTCGCGGTTTGAGTAAGCTTCCGTATCAAGTGTAGAAGACCAGTAAAAGCCCCAGCTGGCACAATAAAACCCTATCGGATAAGTATTGTCATAACCGCTTAAGCCGGCGGCAGGAAGGTATATGCTTGCCCCTGTAGAAAGACGGGTGATGCGCAGGCCGGTGTACCTGTTGCCACTGCAATCCGAGAGTTCATTGCCCTCTTCATCCGTGGCCCGGACCTTGAACTTCCATTCGTAGTCTTCATTGCCCTTCGTTTGCATCAGAGCATCGAATTCCTCCCAGGTGGGCATCCTCCATTTGCCGCCAAGCCTTTGCCGGACCGGGTCATCGTCGGGCAGAAGAGCCGTCAGCCCGTCCGGGCCTTCAGGGCACCTTTCAATATCCCAAAATGTCCCGTCGATTTCGTTATCAGGACAGTACTTCGTAAGCTTATTCTTTGATCCGTTGGCATAGATGTATGACTCCCAGTTATATCTCAAGGTCGACTCATCCGTTTCATTGCGCTTTATCCACACTAGCGGCCAGATGCTGGAATAATAAGGAATCGTCTCTCCCCAGGCATACCAGTCGCCATAATCATAATAATTTTCGGCACCGAGATTAAGCGAAGCCCACTTGATGTTCTTGCCCCTGACGACAATCCCGAGGTCGACCGCCTCAGGGACAGGCGTAACGCCATCCCCTTCGACAGGCTTCTTCTTGTGTGGTTCAGTCTTGTCGCAGGACGTGATGGCAATCAGCATCAAGGCCGCAAGGGAAAAGTAGAGAAACTTCTTCATAATGAGAACATTGTATTCACCCCGGCAAAATTAGGTAATACTAAGAATATATGCAAATCCCTTTTGTTATACCGAGCGAATGCGAGAGTATCTCCTATTTCATCCTGTACGGCGGATCGTCGTAAAGCACGAAGCGCTTCGCCTTGCGGATCCACTTCTGCTCTTCGGTCTTGACGTGCTCCATCGCATCCTGGAGGGAAATCTCGTCGTCGATGTAGGCCTCCAGGGCAGGATCGGCGAGCTTGAGACGGAATTCTTCCGAAAGCTCGAACTGGGAATAGCGGTCCTTGAAATAGCGGATCAGACGGACGGTGTGGAGGAGCGAATGGTAGGGCTCGCCGGTAAGGATGATCTGGTAGCCGAAGCAGCGCTCGCCGGAGTACATCCCACAGGCCGGAGTGAAGCTGCAAGGTCGCATAATCACGCCTTTAGGCGAAGGCACGTTGTCGTAGGGGCCCGTCTTGATGAAGGGCGCGCCGATGTATTCATAGGGCCGGGCTGTGCCGATGGCGGGCGAAATGGTCGTGTTGTTCCACAGGCCGCCGCCAGGGTAGACGAGGCAGGTGAACAGGCCGGGAATGTCCGACACCGGGGCGATGGTCCAGGGCATCAGCTGTCGGTTGGCTTCGCTCGCCGCGGCGGAGATGACGTGGAGGGGAAAGCCGGCGGAGATTTCATTGTGATAGAGGAAGCACAGCTCGCCGAGGGTAAGGCCGTGACGGTGGGCGACCTTCGGGACGTACATCTCGCTCTTGCCGAGCGGCATACTGCCTTCGACGGCCCTGCCGGCCGGATTGGCGTG
>JAFZME010000141.1 GCA_017553405.1 Bacteroidales bacterium | reverse complement strand
CTTTTTCTCTGCTCGAAATCAAGCAGAGAGAAATATATCAACTCGTTAATTATCAACCATATGGCCTCCACGAAAGAACTTTAAAATCTGCCGCTTGGAGGCGCCCGTCATCTTGAGGCAAAACTTCGCCATAGCATCGCGCTCCTTCTGAGGTAAGACGAAGATGTCTTTAATTTTAGATATGCCGAAGTATTGCCGGATTGTATGCGCAATCTGTAAATACGCTTTATGGCTACCCGGCACGAACTCCTCGTTGATACCGAACTCCTTACCCTGATTCGAAGCGAAGGCCAGGCAGGCGCTCTCATATGAATCTCCATAAAACGACAGGAGTCGTTCGTAATCTATGCAGTTATATCTAACAATGATATAGTCGGTTAACTGCTGCCTTTCACGCAGGTCCAGCCCCTCGAATATGGCTTGCAACCACTTATGGCGCAACGGTTTATCATACCGTCGATAATAGTCGACGGTCTTTAAGGCACGGCGCAATTTAGCGCTGGCCCTGGAACGGACTATCGGCTCCGAAAAGGGGTTGCGGCTGACGGCGTATGCCAGGAAGGTCCACCTGTACTCCTCTGCCCGCTTGCATAAATTCTTCTCTCCGGGGTTGTTATACAAATACGAACAGGCGGAACGCACCTCCTTCAGGCCGGAACGCTCTGCCCTGCCGAATCTGGGAGAGAAAATGCTCCCGCGTGAATCTATGCTTAAGTTGAATTCTTCTGAGTATTGGTGTGTGTAAGCTTGCACAAAAACGGAAAGCCGCTTTGCAGAACATCCTTCGACAATAATGTGCAAATGATCATACATAGGACAGACGCCAATGACACGAATGCCAAACCGCCGCGCACAATGGCAGAAAACCGTAAAAAATACGAGAAAATCGGAAACAGTGTAAAACAGCAGATAGCCGTTTCGAGTTCTTTGATAAACGTGAATGACCTTCACGCACGGGACACTAATCATCTTTACTTCGTTAAAGATTTAACAAAGCCCCGAATGTTTGCAAGATGACGAAAATTATCCGCTTATACAAATTAATTTGCGCCGTGGAGCGTAATTCATTGGATAATAACGCAATAAATACTTTCTCTCTGTATGAAATCAAGCAGAGAGAAATACAAGATCTCATTGATTATTAAGCGGTTACCCTCCACGGCGCAATGGGCGGCAAATATTGCAAAGTTCTGCCAGAAGATGACGGAGGCTTCAAAACGCCAGATTGTGAAGTTCTTTCGCGGATAGGTCGAAAGTGCGCAAAAATTACTATCTTTACCCCGATATAACCACAGTTAACACTATGACAATTAAAATATCTCTGAGGTATGGCACCCGCTGGGGTGAGGACCTCGTTCTCCGCATCGGCGACAAGACTTGGCCAATGCAATACGCAGTCGACGGCCGCTGGTGCATCGACTTTCCAAAGGCACATTGCAAGGAAGGGACGAAATACAGCTTCGAGCTCGTAAGAGACGGCGAGGTTGTGAGGAAGGAATGGCGCGGCCACGTCCTCCGTCTTCCCGCGAAGCCGGAAGAGACCGTCCGCATCTTCGAGCGCTGGAGAGACAAGCCGGCCGACTCGCCGTTCTATTCTTCCGCCTTCCGCGACGTGATTTTCCGTCACGAAAGATCGGACGCCCCGTGGAAGGGCGCCGGCAACGTGACCTTCGCCGTCACGGTCCCGGATGTGCGCCGCGGCCAGGCCGTGGCGATAGCCGGCAGCGGCAGGGTGCTCGGCGACTGGAAGAAGTTCAAGCTTCTCGAGGAGTCCCACTTCCCTGAGTGGGCCGTCACCCTCAACGTCAAGGAGTCCTTTGAGTTCAAGTTCGTGATAGTCGACAAGAAGACCGGAGCCCCCGTGCTCTGGGAGTCTTCCGACAACCATTATTTCTTCGAGGTGCCCCCGAAGGGCGAATCGCACGTCATACGCGATTTCACCCCCGTCTTCAGGACGGAGCCCTGGAGGGGAGCGGGCACGGCGGTGCCGGTGTTCTCTCTCAGGACCGAGGACAGCTTCGGCATAGGCGAGTTCAACGACATCAAGAAACTCGCCGACTGGGCCGAGATGACGGGCCAGAGCATCATCCAGCTGCTTCCCATCAACGACACCTCGATGACTCTCACCTGGGCGGATTCATATCCCTACAACGCCGTCTCGTCCTTCGCACTCCATCCGCAGTTTATCCATCTGCCGGATGTCGGCGTCCGTGTGGACAAGGCCTACAGGGAGCTTAAGGATGAGCTCAACGCCCTCCCGAAGGTCGATTACGAAAAAGTCAACACCAAGAAAATAGAGTATCTCCGCAAAGTCTACGAGACTTCAGGCGAGGAGGTTCTGCAGAGTGCCGGCTGCAAGGAGTTCATATCAGCCAACAAGTGGCTTCTTCCTTACGCCGTCTACTGCTGTCTCCGCGACGAGAAGGGGACTTCCGACTTCTCGAAGTGGGGGAGCTACGCCGTCTATTCGGCCCGCAAGGCGTCCGATTACGCAAAGGCCCATCCCGCCGAGGTCGGCTTCTGGTTCTTCGTACAGTACGAGCTCGACCTCCAGCTCAAGGATGCCGTCGCCTACGCCCACAACAAGGGCGTCGTCCTCAAGGGCGACCTTCCGATAGGCGTGAGCCGCCTCAGCGCCGACGCCTGGACGGATCCCGACCTGTTCCATATGGATTCCCAGGCGGGAGCTCCGCCGGACGCCTTCTCGGCCGACGGCCAGAACTGGGGCTTCCCGACCTACAACTGGGAGAGGATGGAGCAGACCGGCTACGCCTGGTGGAAAGCCCGCCTTCGCAAGATGAGCGAGTATTTCGACGCCTTCCGCATCGACCACATCCTCGGCTTCTTCCGCATCTGGGAGATTCCTCTCGAGTACAAGAGCGGCCTGATGGGCCATTTCTCCCCGGCGTTGCCGTATCCGGCCGACGAGCTCAGGGCCAAGGGATTCGACGATTTCACCGACCTCTTCCTTGAGGATCCCCGTAAGCCGGGCTGGTATCACCCGCGTATCTCCGCCCAGTTCACCGACGGCTACAAGCGCCTGAGCGAATGGCAGAAATCCGTCTACAACGATCTCTACAACGACTTCTTCTACACCCGCAACAACGCCTTCTGGAAAGAGCAGGCGATGAAGAAACTGCCGGCCCTCCTCCGCTCTACGGGTATGCTTGCCTGCGGCGAGGACCTCGGTATGATCCCGGCCTGTGTCCCCGAGACGATGGAAGAGCTCAGCATCCTCTCGCTCGAGATCCAGCGGATGCCGAAGGACGTGAAAGTCACCTTCGGCGATCCGGCGGCCTACCCGTACCCTTGCGTCTGCGCCACTGGTACTCACGACACCTCGCCGCTCCGCGCCTGGTGGGAGGAGGACAGGGATCTCACCCAGAAGTTCTACAACGAAATGATGCACTGCGAAGGCCCCGCGCCGTATTTCTGCGAGCCCTGGGCTGCGGAAATCGTGGTGAAGGATCACCTCGCTTCCCCTGCGATGTTCTGCATCCTCCCTCTGCAGGACTACCTCGCCATCGACGGCAGCGTCCGCTACCAGGGCGATCCGGCCGACGAGAGGATCAACGTGCCGGCAATCGCGCGCCACTACTGGCGCTACCGTATGCACTGCACCATAGAGAGCCTCATTGCGGACCAGGGTTTCTCCAACCATCTCCGCAACCTGGTCTCCGACGCGGGCAGGGGCAGATAATAAGACAAATAACAAACAATCCATAAGATGAAGAAATTACTTGCATCAGCGCTTGTCGCTCTCCTTGCCGGAGTATGCGGTACAGGTCTGTTTGCCCAGGGCTATCAGGTCAAGGGTGTCGTCGTCGACGCCCTCGGCCCCGTGATCGGGGCCACCGTGATGGAAAAGGGCACGACCAACGGCACCTCCACCGGCCTCGACGGCGACTTCGTCCTGACCGTCTCCGGCCCTTCGGCCGAAGTGGAGGTGAGCTGCATCGGCTACGCCTCCCAGGTCTTCGCCGCTTCGGCGGTCCCGGAGACCATCAACCTCTCGGAGGACACCCAGTTCCTCGACGATGTCGTCGTCATCGGCTATGGCTCCCTCTCCAGGAAGGAACTGTCGTCCTCCATCGTCCAGGTGGACAAGGACGACCTCTTCAAGGGAGGTATGAACAACCCGATGGAAATGCTCACCGGTAAGGTCGCCGGTCTCAACATCGTGACCACGGCGGCCGCCAACCCCAACTCGGGCTCCTCGCTCCAGATCCGCGGCGCGACCTCCATCCAGGCCTCCAACGACCCTCTCGTGGTCATCGACGGAGTCCCGGGAGGCGACATCCGCAACGTCTCCCCGCAGGATATCGAGTCTATGACCGTCCTCAAGGACGCCGCCTCGGCCGCCATCTACGGCACCCGCGGCGCCAACGGCGTCATCCTCATCACCACGAAGAAGGGTTCCGGCTCGATGGACAACTTCCACATCAGCTACGACTCCTATTTTGCCTACAACGCCCCGAAGGACATCCCG
This sequence comes from Bacteroidales bacterium, assembly GCA_017553405.1. Taxonomy (GTDB): domain Bacteria; phylum Bacteroidota; class Bacteroidia; order Bacteroidales; family UBA932; genus Cryptobacteroides. Next base: position 16,755 of record JAFZME010000141.1, on the reverse strand, counting down.
AGAGTCCTCACGGCCGACGAGTTCCGCCGCTCCCGCAGGGGCACGGACTATGGCTATGAGACAGACTGGTACCGCAGCCTTCTCCGCAAGTTCTCCTACGAGCAGAACCAGTACGTCGCCATCGACGCTTCCACCGAGAAGGGCAACTACAACGCCTCCGTGTTCTTTAAGAACGCGACCGGTCTCGACCTCGTCGACGCCAGGATGGAATATGGCGGAAGGGCCGCTCTCGAGCAGAAGTTCTTCAACGGACGTCTCCAGGCCAACGCCTCCCTCAACGCCCGCCGCGTCGACGAGACCTACGGCAACGACGGTATGTTCGACACTGCGCTCTCGATGAACCCGACGATGCCGATCTACAACGACGACGGCACCTATTACCAGCCGAGTTCGCCGACGGGCGCGCTCAACCCTTACGAGGCGATGGTCAACCGCACCTCCGATGGCCACAGGCTCTACCTGCTCGCCACCGCCGGCCTCAAGTGGAACATCCTTATGAGGGACAATATGCAGCTCTCCACGAGCGTCAACTACAACCTCGACTACAACGACTACAAGTCCAACTACTGGGTCCCCTCCGACTCCGGAGAGTCCTACTGGGGCGGCTACAGCGGCCACGCCAGCATCTCCTACCAGAAGTGGCAGACCCACCACTTAGAGTGGCTCGGCAACTACGGCCTCTATCTCCCGAACCACACCCTCCAGGCTGTCGTCGGCTATTCGTTCGAATCCTATATGACCGAGAGTTTCAATGCCGGCAACTACGACTTCCAGTACGACAATATGCTCTACAATAACATCTATCAGGGCTCGTACTTGAAGGATTCCACCGGGAAGAACGCCGATATGGGCTCATACAAGGAGTCTTCTAAGCTCATCGGTTTCTTTGGACGTGTCAACTACAACTGGAAAGACCTCATCTTCGCTTCCGCATCGCTCCGCGTCGAAGGCTCATCCAAGTTCGGTGTATCGAAGAAGTGGGGCGTGTTCCCCGGCGCCTCCCTCGCCTGGGAAATGGCCAATATGAAATTCATCTCCGACAACACTTCCGCCGTCCAGAGCCTCAAGCTCCGTCTGAGCTACGGCCGCACCGGACGTTCGGGTTTCGGCTCCTACCAGTCCCTCGCCACCTACAGCAACAGGGGCAACTACTATATGGACGGCGAGTGGATCACGGGCTTCGCTCCTGAAAAGAACCAGAACCCTTCCCTTGCCTGGGAGTATCTCGACAGCTTCAACCTGGGTATCGACTTCGCGTTCCTCGACAGCCGTCTGCGCGGCAGCATCGACCTGTTCGACCGCAGGAGCATCGATCTTCTTTACACGACCGGCGCTCCCCAGCCCCCGTTCGTGTATTCCACCATTCTCAAGAATGTCGGCGTCACCGACAACAAGGGCATCGAATTCTCGGTCGATTTCGACGTGTTCCGTCCCCAGAAGGCATTCCAGTGGACCACTGGTATCAATCTCTCCTTCGGCAAGACCTGGCTCAAGCATCTGTCCAATAACGCCACCTATATGGAACTCTACGGCAAGCCTGGCCTTGGCTCAACCGAATTCTTCTTCCGCGTCAATGAAGGCGAGGAGATCGGCAAGATCTACGGCTACCGCTACCTCGGAGTCGATGAGAACGGCAATATGCTCATCGCCGACGGCGACGGCAACCCGACCAATGTCACCAACGCCAATCCCGACTGGAAGACCTACATCGGCAACACCGTCCCCAAGGTGTTCCTCTCCTGGAACAACACATTCCGCTACAAGGGCTTCGACCTCAACCTCTTCTTCACCGGAGCCTTCGGCCACCAGATCTTCAATATGAGGCAGTACGGAATGGGCCTGATCGGGACCAACGGCGGCGGCAACGTCTACCGCAGCGCCTACACCGACTATGCCTACATCAAGACAGGCGGCGGCGTAATCACCGACTTCTTCCTCTACGACGGCAGCTACTTCAAGCTCCAGACTGCGACCGTCGGATATAATTTTAAAACCGACAACTGGAAGCACGTCAGCGGCCTGAGGATATACCTCGCCGGCAAGAACCTCTTCACTCTCACATCCTACAAGGGGACCGACCCGTCCCTCGTCAATTCCAACGGCCTCACCCCGGGTATCGACACCAACGGCGCTTATCCGTCGGCAGTTCAGATCACCCTCGGCGTAACTGCGAGATTTTAAACAGTGAAAGCTATGAAAAAGAGTTTATTCATATCAGCCATAGCGGTTTTCGCCGCAGTGTCCTGCGTCAATCTCGACGAGAAGGTCTATTCCTCCCTCGACAAGGGAGTGTTCTACCAGAACGAGAACAGCGTTAAGGCTGCCGTCGCCTCCGTCTACAGCGAGGCGGAGAGCAACCTTTCCGAGAAGATGTTCTACCTGCAGGAGTATTCCGCAGACCAGATGTCCTGGCGTATATGGAACGGCACCTGGGGCTATGATGAAGGAGAGAAATACGTCCTTTCCGTACAGAGATGGAACTCCGAGTCCAAGATTATCCTCGACGCCTGGAAGGAGTCGTGGACGACCATCGGCCTTGCCAACAACATCATCTACGACCTCGGCTCCATTGAGCCTTCCAAGCTCAAGATGACCCGTGAACAGTTCGACTCCTACGTGGCCGAACTCCGTACCCTCAGGGCCTGGTGCTACTACATTAATTTCCAGGCCTGGGGCGGCTCGCTTCCCCTTTGCAACACCGTCAGCGACGAGGTCCCCCAGAGCGAATCCCGCCGCCTTGGCAGCTTCCAGGCCGGATGCAAGAGCATCTACGATTTTATCGCCAGGGAGCTTGACGAATCTGTCGATCTTCTTCCCCAGAATAAGGTCAACCGTATGAACCAGGCGATGAACCGTATGCTTCGCGCCCAGCTCGCCCTCAACGCCCCCGTCTTTATCGGTGAGGAGCGTTTCGACGAGTGCGCTGCCATCTGCGAGAAGATCATCGCCGGCGACTACGGCAACTACAGCCTTGCTTCCGACTATCGGAAGATATTCTCCTACGGCAACCGCGAGTGCCCCGAAATCATCTTCGCCTTCGCGTGCGAGAAGGGGCAGTCCCCGTTCAATATGGGCAATACACGCAATCTTATCGGACTTCCTTACAACTGGAAAGCTATTATGGGCGACCCCGAGTCCGATGCCAGCGGCTGGAACTGCCACATCGTCGTGCCCTCGCACGACAACACCGGCAACATTCTCGCTCTCGGCGGCACCGACACCGGCGGCGAGTCGTTCCTCAGCGAGACTTACGGCGACAAGCTCGGCGCCGTCTACGACAGGTTCGACGACCGCGACATCCGCAAGAAGGCCTACAGCTGCAGTGAAGCCGGCGTCTGGAACGGCGGTATGTTCCTCAAGGGCCCCCAGTACGCTTATGGTACCACTACTCCGGTCAAGGCCGATGCCGACCGTGACGGGATGGACCTCGTCTATGTGGACCAGGTTGGAACATTCCTCAAAGCCTCAAGCGTGAAGCCCGTGATGTCGCCTTACTACGGCGAGACCAATTCCGGCTACAGGCTCATCAAATACCCTATGTATCCCGCCGTCACCGGCATCGACTTCCGCAACATCGACAACGTCGAGTTCCGTCTCGCCGAGGCCTACTATATGCTTGCCGAGTGCAAGCTGCGCGGCGGCGACGCCCCCGGCGCCAAGGACCTCGTGGACCAGGTCCGCGGCCGTTATTTCTCCGCTTCCGACAAGGAGGCCGCGCTTGAGTCGCCCGGCCCCGGTTTCGAGCAGTTCGACCTCGACTGGATGCTTTCCGAGTGGGGCAAGGAGTTCATCTCCGAAGGCCGTCGCCGCAGGACTGACCTCCGTCGCTTCGACAAGTTCACCCAGGGCCAGTGGTGGTTCTTCGGCCGCGCCACCGATGTGGACGGATCGCAGATTCCTATCACCCGTGACCGTAAATATGAGTGGTATCCGCTGCCGGCTTCGGCCTTCCAGACCAACGCCGGCCTTCAGCAGACTCCGGGATATTAATACACAACGCATATGAAAAAGATACTTTATAGCATTTCAGCGGTCGTCCTTCTGGCCCTTTCCGGCTGCACCGAGAAGGAGCTGACGTTCGACCACGAGAGGCAGGCGTTCGCCACCCAGCCCGGCAAGATCCTCATCGAGGCCATTATGCCGGTCTCGACCCGTCTGACCGACGATCTTTTCATCGCAGGTCCCTTCGCCGGCGACTCCGCAACGGTCGTCAGCGAACCGACCGGCAAATGGAAACTCGCCCATTCCGACGAAGTCACGGAAAAATGGGGCATCTACCTCGATCCTTCGTCCTTCAACGAAGGCTACTCTCTTGCCGACGGATTCTTCTTCGTCAACGTCCAGCAGGGCGTGGAGCGCTCCGTGGACAACGCTCCCTACTACCACACGCTTGACGCTAAGCCGGGCGAGTGGTACAACGTCTATGTGGACCGCTGGCGCTCCTACTTCTCCGGCGGCGGTGGAGGCGAGGATGTCGGCGATGACGAGCCGTTCCCGACCATCCAGGGCTGGTGCGTATTCGTCGTCGACGGCACTTCCTGGGACGAGATTGCTATGTACGCCTGGATTTCCGGCAGCCCCGAGCCGTTCGGCGCCTGGCCCGGAATGGCCCCTACCGGCACCTGGGTCTATGGCAAGAAGAAGTACGTCTACTTCGACACCGGTGTCGACAACATCGGCCAGAGCGGCCTCAACTTCATATTCAACAATAACAACAACGGTTCGCAGCTCGAAGATTTCGATGTCCTGAAGAACAAGACCTTGGACCGCCACTACTTCTTCTCGCTCACCGACGACAGCGTGACGGCTCTCGACGTTCCCGAAGTGGCCGTCGCTCCTGAAGGCGGCGGTGGCGGTGGCGGCGGCGACGATCCAGGCCCCGACGATCCTCCCGGACCGGGCCCTGACGATCCTCCGGGACCGACAGAAAAGTCGGCCACCGTCTATGTCTATGCCCCTTCAGGATGGGGAACTCTCAACCTGTACGCCTGGGTTGGAGAAGGTACCGTAACCGGCACTCCGGCGTGGGCCGGACTGGCATCGACCGAAAGCGAGACTTTCAACAGCCTGTCTTACGCGAAATTCACCTTGGGTGAGGCCTACATCACCGACAGCGCGATCAACGTCATCATCAACGACGGCACAAACCAGACCGCCGATTATTCCGTGACCTTCGAAGACGGACAGACCTACTATTATGCGATTGAAGGGACTACCCTCAAGGTCGTGGATCCCCAGACCTACACGGGCGGCTCCGTCACTCCTCCTGATCCGCCGACCCCCGGGACGAAGTACTACGTCTGTATCCTCGACGAGACCGACTGGACGTCTTTGAGCCGCGGCATCTGGATGTGGAACGACGGCGGCAACCTGTTCTCAGTGGCGTGGCCGGGTCTTACGACCTACACGACCGAGGTAAAGGGCTCCTACACTTACCTCAAATTCGAACTTCCGTCCACCACCCAGGCTACGACTTACAGCATTATCTTCAACGATGGCGGCGCCGGATTGCAGCAGGATCTTCCTGCGGCCGACTTCACTTCGGCGACGACCGTGTACTACAGAGTAGGCTCCTCGACTTCGGTCAAGGTGACCGATCCGGAAAATCCGGAGTCCCTTCCCGCCGCGGCTCCCGTCTGGGCCCTCTCCGGCGAGTTTAATGGTTGGAGTGCCAACTCAGGGACAATCGCCCTCTCCGTCGAGGGTGAATCCTACTCGGTCCATTCCGTGTCGCTCAGCGGAGCGTTCAAGTTCGTCAAGGACGGAGCCTGGACTGTGAATCTCGGGCTTTCGAGCGGTACTTCCTTTGCTCTTCAGACCGATCTGCCGTTAGTCCAGGACGGAGGCGATCTCTCCATCCCCGCCGGCACCTACACCATCTACCTCAACGGTGCGGACGGGTCATCTCCGTACGCGTGGATTAAGGCGGAATGAAAAAGTTACGGATATTGCTTTTTGCGGCGGCCGCTATCACGGCCGCCGCTTCCTGCAAAGATGACAAGGAGCGCGTAATACAGGTGTATGAGCCGGTAAAGGCTTCAGTTGCCTCTCCGGCCTCCGATGCGCAGCGTCACATCTTCTATGAGGCCAACCCGAAGTGCTTCGCCGCAACCGGGCAGCTTGAAGCCATAGACAGGCATATCCCGGAGATAAACTCTTATCACTGTGACGTCCTCTGGCTTATGCCGATCCATCCCGTCGGGACTCTCAATGCTTTCGGCTCTCCCTATTGCGTAAAGGACTACAAGGCAATCCGCCCCGAGATTGCGACTATGGATGAATTCACGGGCTTCCTGTCACAACTCCATAGCGATCCGGAGAAAAAGATCATCCTCGACTGGGTGGCCAATCACACCGCGTGGGATCACCCGTGGGTAACGGAGCATCCGGACTGGTACACTAAAGACGGTCAGGGCAACATCGTGTATCCCGAGACCTGGACCGATGTGGCCGACCTCAATTATGCGAGTCAGGATCTTCGCGCCGCGATGATAGACGCGATGAAGTTCTGGGTTGAAAAGGGAGTCGACGGCTTCCGCTGCGACTATGCCCACGGCGTTCCGGACGATTTCTGGACCGATGCGATCGCGCAGCTGAGGGCGGTAAAGCCGGGTCTGCTGATGCTTGCCGAGTCGGACTACGAGAGGCTTTATGACGACGGTTTCGACGTCATTTTCAGCCGTGCGCTGAAGGCCGGTCTCGTGAATCTTTTCGGCGGAAAAATAAGGCCCGAAGCGTTTTTAAATGACGTTTATCTTCCTGCCGTTGAAAATATTCCGGCAGGAAAGACCAAACTCTTTTTCACCACCAACCACGACGACGCCTCGGAAATCAGCCCCGTGAAGCAGTTCCCCGGGGAGGAGGCGTCCCTTTCAGCCTTTGTCCTCGCCGCGGCCCTCAACAGTTCGCTTCTCATCTACTCCTCGCAGGAAATCGGTTACCCGGACAAACTGAATTTCTTCACGAGCCCCGTCCTCGACTGGGATTCGAACTGGGCCTACACGACAAAGCTGAAAGACGCAATGGGAACCCTTTCCGGATTCCACCGAGACAGGGGGTTCAGGACCTATGTTTCCACAAGTTCAATATGGGTTGTCTATGATAACGGATACGTAGCGGTGAACGTGACCGGGGAGAAGGTGAAGGTGCAGATTCCCGCTGAAGTTCCCCAGGACAGCGACAAGGACAAGAGAAGGTCCTATATTGTGCTCGAACCCTACGGACATAAGGTCGAATGGTGGCCCACAGAGCCTTGAAAAAGGCTGACTATTTTTTATTTAAGGAATTTTTCGTATGTTTGTGGGCTAAACCACAAACACTAAAACTCGCTAATAATGAGTGAGAAACGTTCCTTATCCTTCTGGCAGATGTGGAATCTGAGTTTCGGATTCCTCGGTGTTCAGATAGCCTACGCTCTCCAAAGCGCCAACATAAGCCGTATATTCGCGACACTGGGGGCCGACCCCCACACCCTGAGCTTCTTCTGGATCCTCCCTCCGCTGATGGGAATGATCGTCCAGCCCCTCATCGGAAAGTATTCCGACAGGACCTGGTGCAAGCTCGGCCGCAGGAAGCCCTACCTTCTTGTCGGTGCCATCATCGCCGTCCTTGTGATGGCTTTCCTGCCGAATGCGGGCAGCATTAATTTTTCCGCGCGCGTGTTCCTCGGCCTCAACGCCGCGATGTGGTTCGGCCTGTTCAGCCTCATATTCCTCGACACCTCGATCAACATCGCGATGCAGCCCTTCAAGATGATGGTCGGCGATATGGTCGGCGAGGAGCAGAAGACCGAGGCCTACTCCATCCAGAGCTTCCTCTGCAACGCCGGAAGCCTTTTCGGCTACCTGTTCCCGATTTTCTTCACCTGGATAGGCATAGCCAATGAAGCTCCCGAAGGAGTCGTCCCCGATTCGGTCAAGGTCTCCTTCTACGTCGGCGCCGCCATCCTCATCCTCTGCGTCCTCTACACCTTCTTCAAGGTCAAGGAGATGCCCCCGAAGGAGTACGCCGAGTTCCACGGCATCGAGATTTCTCCGCGCGCTTCGCTTGGTCGAAATGACAACGATGTCATTTCGAGCGATCCTTCTGTCATTTCGAGCGAAGTCGAGAAATCTCACGACGACAACCTCCTCAAACTCCTCATCAAGGCGCCCGCGACTTTCTGGACCGTAGGTCTTGTCCAGTTCTTCTGCTGGGCCGCGTTCCTCTATATGTGGACCTACTCCAACGGTATGCTCGCCGCCAACTGCTGGGACATCGATCCTTCCGCCCCGGGAGCCACGGCATCGGCCGGCTACCAGGCCGCCGGCAACTGGGTAGGCGTCGTGTTCGCCGTCCAGGCCGTCGGTTCCATACTCTGGGCCCTCGTCCTTCCGCGCTTCAAGAACATCAAGCTGGCCTACATCGTGAGCCTGCTCATCGGCGCCGTAGGCTTTGCCTCCCTGATGTTCATCCACAACCGCTTCCTCGCCGCCGGAGCCTACTTCCTCGTCGGCGCCGCCTGGGCCGCGATGCTCGCCCTGCCGTTCACCCTCCTGACCAATGCTCTCGAGGGCAACCCGCATATGGGCAGCTACCTCGGCCTCTTCAACTGCACGATCTGCCTCCCGCAGATTGTGGCGGCTGCGACGGGAGGCCTCGTCCTTACCCTCGTCGGGGGAGGGCAGCCCACAATGCTTCTGATGGCAGGCATTTATCTTGTCGTCGGAGCGGCCTGCGTTCTTTTGATAAAAGTTAAGAAACAAGCTTAACTAACTATATTTCAATTAATCAAACACTAGATGAAAAGATTACTAACCGCAGTGGCTATCTTGCTTTCGGGCATTTTCGCCACTACTGTACTCGCCCAGGGCGGGTATCAGGTAAAGGGAACGGTAGTCGACGCCCAGGGGCCCGTAATCGGGGCCACCGTCCTGGAGCAGGGGACCAGCAACGGTACCTCCACAGGACTTGACGGAGAATACGTTCTCTCAGTCTCAAAGGCCGATGCAGTCGTTGAAATCAGCTGTATCGGCTATGCGACACAATCTTTCCCGGCTTCATCAGTCCCCGCATCCGTGACCCTTCTCGAGGACACCGAGTTCCTCGACGACGTAGTGGTCATCGGTTACGGTACCGTCAAGAAGAGCGACCTCACCGGTTCCGTCTCGACGGTCAAAGCCGACGAAATCAACAGGGGAGCCATAACCTCCCCGAGCCAGGCCCTCCTCGGTAAGGTCGCCGGCCTCAACATCATCCCGGCCTCCGGCCAGCCTGGTGCATCGGCCACGATCCGTATCCGCGGCGCCGCTTCGCTCAACGCCAGCAACGATCCTCTCATCGTCATCGACGGAGTTCCCGTGACCGGAGACGGTGGTGCAGGTATGGGTGATCCTCTCGCCTCCGTCAACCCCAACGACATCGAGAGTTTCTCCGTCCTCAAGGATGCTTCCGCGACCGCCATCTACGGTTCCCGCGCTTCCAACGGTGTCATCATCATCACCACGAAGAAGGGCACCGGCACCGCCGGCAAGATCAAGGTCAACTACACCGGCAGCATTTCCCTGAAGCAGAACTCCTCCACCATCGATATGATGAGCGGCGACCAGTTCCGCGACTACATTGCAGCCAACCATCCTGAGAAGCTTGACTTCCTGACCGACGCCAACACCGACTGGCAGAAGCAGATCTACCGCATCGCCATCCAGACCGACCACGTCGTCAGCGCGACCGGCGGCAAGAAGGTTCCGTTCCGCGCCAGCCTCGGCTACAACCTCGACCAGGCCACCCTCAAGACCGGTGACAACCAGAGGGGCAACATCGACGTCAGTCTCTCTCCGAAGCTCTTCAAGGAGCACCTCTCGATCAACGCCAACTTCAAGGGTATCTACCAGACCACCAACTGGGCCAACACCGGCGCCATCGGCAACGCTCTTGCCTTCGACCCGACCAAGCCCGTCCGCGACGAGCACAAGAAGCTCTGGAACTGGTATTCCGGCAACGATCCCAACTCGATGGCTTCGGTCAACCCTCTTTCCACTCTCTACGAGTACTACAACAACGGCAAGACGCTCCGTTCGATCGGCAATCTCCAGCTGGATTATAAGATCCACGGATTCGAAGACCTCCGCCTCAACGTCAACGGCGGTTACGATGTCGCGAAGACCAGGGGCGAGCAGTACAACATCCTCGGCACCTACACGGCCGCCAAGGCCAGCCCGGACCTCGCCAACAAGTATGTCAACTACAACCGCAACCTCCTCCTCGAGGCCTATGCCGACTACAGCCACGAATTCAAGTGGTGCAACCTCGACGTGATGGCCGGTTATTCCTGGCAGCACAACTACGTCCGCTACGACAACACCTCCTTCTACAACAAGGAGCCGCGTTTCCTCGATGAGGACATCTACTACGAGTCCCCGACCAACGCCAAGGAGTACTACCTGATGTCGTTCTTCGGCAGGGCCAACTTCTCCGTCCTGAGCCGTTATCTCTTCACGGTCACCTACCGTGCCGACGCCTCCTCCCGTTTCGGCCCCAACAACAAGTGGGGACATTTCCCTTCAGCCGCATTCGCCTGGAACATCAAGGAAGAGAGCTTCCTGAAGAACGTCGCTCCGGTCTCCGCCCTCAAGCTCCGTCTCGGATGGGGCCGCACCGGCCAGCAGGACATCGGTTCGGACTACTATCCCTACCTTGCCCGCTACGAGGCCCCGACCGTCCTCAATATGAGGTACAATATGGGTGAAGGCCGCTACAACGTCCTCGCCCCTCAGGCCTACAACCCCAACATCAAGTGGGAGACTACCGAGACCTACAACGTAGGTGTCGACTTCGGCTTCCTCAATGACAGGATCACCGGCAGCGTCGAGGCCTACTACAGAAAGACCTTCGACCTCCTCAATGTCGTTCCTGCCCCTCTCGGAGCCAACTTCTCCAACGTGATCATCTCCAACATCGGCAGTATGGTCAACAAGGGTATCGAGTTCAACCTCAACGCTGCAGTGATCGAGACCAAGGACTGGCACTGGTCCATCGGCGCCAACCTCACTCTCCAGGACACCAAGATCACCAAGCTCACCGCGGAGAACGCTCCTGGCTATCTCGGCGTCCAGACGGGTTCCAAGATGGGCGGTACGGATGGCTATACTTCCCTCCACAGGATCGGCTATTCCCCGTACACCTTCCATCTCTTCGAGCAGCTCTTCGACGAGAACGGCAAGCCTGTCGAGAACGGCCTCGTAGACCGCGACGGCGACGGCAGGATCACCGATTCCGACCGCTACGTCACCGGCTACAGCCCTACCCCGAGGGTATTCTACGGCATCAACACCCGTGTTTCCTACAAGAACTGGGACTTCTCCCTCAGCGGCCACGGCTCGTTCGGCAACTACGCCATCAACAAGGTCGCGATGGCCTACTCCTCCTCGTACAGCGACGACTACACCAAGGGCTATGTCAACAATCTTTCCAACGCCTTCCTCATCGACGGCTGGACAGATATCGTCGGCACCAACCAGATGTATTCCGACCTCTTCATCGAGAACGCTTCCTTCTTCAAGATCGACGACATCAACCTCGGCTACACCTTCAAGATCAATCCTGAAGAATGGCTGATCAATTCCATCCGTGTCGCCGCCTCCGTACAGAACGTCTGCACGTTCACCAAGTACTCCGGCCTCGATCCTGAACTCACCTCGCTCGACGGCGTCGATGACAACATCGTCCCCCGTCCGCGTCTGTTCACTCTCCGTGTAAGTGTCAATTTCTAAACTAAGACGGATATGAAAAAGATATACAGAATTTTCGCTGCAGCTGCAACAGTAGTCCTTTTCGCTTCCTGCGTCCACCAGCTCAACACCCTTCCGCTCAATGAGACGGACTATACTTCCGAGCTTGCTTACAAGGACAGTGACAGCTATATCAGGGGCCTTGCTTACATCAACGCCTACTACTCTTTCGTTTCCCAGTCAGATCCGGGTTCATCCGACATCAGCGTCAAGGATGCCGGCCAGAGCGAGCTGATACGTCAGTATATCAACCTCAATGAACTCAGCGCCGACTCCTTCAAGTGCGTCTGGGGCGACTCCTATGTCACCGACATCCAGTACGACAAGTGGACCAGCACCATCAACGCTGCGACCGATGCGGTTTATACGCGCTGCCTCAAGGGCATAGCCCTCGTCAATGAGTTCCTCCTCCAGACCGAGGACGCCAAGCTCGAAGCCCGCGGCCACAACGCCGTCAAGGGCGTCGTCGCCGGCTACCGCGCAGAGGCCAGGTTCCACAGGGCAATGTTCTTCTATCTCCTGATGGATCTCTTCGGCAACCCTCCGTTCCCGATGCCCGAAAACATCGGCGGTGATGCTCCTGCCCAGATCAAGAGGGCTGACCTTTATAACTGGATTGAAGGCGAATGCCTCGACCTGCTCGACGGCGATATGCCCGAGAAAGGCGCCGTGCCTTACCCGAGGCCGACCAAGGGCTCCGTACAGGCTCTCCTTGCCCGTATGTATCTCAATGCTGAAGTCTACACCGGCACTCCTCAGTGGCAGAAAGCCAAGGATGCCGCAAAGGCGGTCATAGAGATGGGCTATATCCTCAATCCTTCATTCGAAGACAACTTCTTCCAGGACAACACCGAGACCGGTGCCGCCGAGAACGAGTTCATCTTCGCAATCGATTACGACAAGGACTTCGCCCAGAGCTGGGGCGGTACGACCACCCTCGCTTCCGCCGCGATGGACGACGACGCTTCCTCCAGGGTCGCTTCTCTTCTCGGTCTTTCTTCCGATCACGTAATGGTCGAGCGCTGGAACGGCTACCACGTCGCCAACGACTATGTCGCCCGTTTCGAGCTCAAGGAAGTCGACTGGTCCGGCGAGGGCTTCGGCTACAACCGCGAGACCTCCGACAAGAGGGCCTTCTTCATCAATGAGGGCACCAAGGAATTCGATCGCGCCGACGCTTCCACCGGATGGCGCTGCTGGAAGTTCTCTTCCCGCTACAGCGACGGCCGCGTCAACGGCGCAGATGTCGACAACTACAAGTTCTCATCCTGCGACTTCCCCGTCTTCCGTCTCCCTGAGATGTACCTTATCTACGCGGAGGCCGAGGCCCGTCTTGGCGACGGCACCGTCACCTCTTCCGAAGGCAGAGGCTACATCAAGGCTCTCCGCGACAGGGCCGGCGTCCCCACTCCTGACAACATCACCCTCGACTTCCTTCTCGACGAAAGGGCTCGCGAGCTGATGTGGGAAGGCCACCGCAGGACCGACCTTATCCGCTACGGCTACTTCACGGCCGCATCCTTCCCCTGGACCCTCAAGGGCGGCATCGCCGATGGAAAGATCTCCATTCCTGAGTATATGACCATTTATCCGATTCTTACAACGGATATGAATGCCAACAGCAAACTTGTCCAGAACCCCGGATATTAAAATTCACAGGCAATATGAAACGTATAATTACAATAGTTTTGGCTTTAACAGCCTTGCTTGGAGCCCTTTCCTGCGAGAGACAGATTGACAAAACGCAGCTCAAGCCCACCGGCGAGTGCATCGCTCCCGTCCTCGGCGAGGTTGGCAACGTCATTGTCGACCAGGTCAACAACAAGGTTGAAGCTGTGGTCTTCAACTGGACGTCCGCCGATTTCGGCGCCCCGGTCGAGGTTAACTACCAGCTCTATATGACCTATGACGGCAAGGAAGCCCTCATCGGCCAGTCCTATTCCAACTCCCTGACGGTCTCCAAGGCCGACCTCAACGGCGTCGCGTGCGCCGGTGTCGGCGTCGGCAAGAACGAGACCGCGACAGTCGGTGCCTACCTCCTCGCCGAGGTCAACGGCATCGGCAGGGAGGGAGTCAAGTCCAACGAGATTACCTTCGACATCACCACCTTCGACGCTCCTAAGAACTGCATCTATATGCCCGGCTACTATCAGGGCTGGAAGCAGAAGGACACCGAACTCTGGGAGATGGAAGGCGGCACCAAGATCTACAGGATCCTCGCCGAATTCAAGGAAGACGCCGACAACACTCCCGGCATCTGCCCCTTCAAGCTCAGCATAGGTGATGAGTGGACCGGCATCTCCGCCGGCTACACCGCCACCTGGGATGGCTACGACTACGGCGACAAGGACGGCAACTTCGGCATCCCTGCCGGAGAGGAAGTCAACTTCGTCACCGTCGACCTCAACAAGAAGCAGCTCTCCCGCGAGTTTGTCAAGTGCGTCAGCGTGATCGGAAGCCTGCCCGAGTGCGGCGGCGACTGGTCCAAGGACGTCTACTTCACATATGATGCGGCTGCCAACGTGTGGGCCACCCCCGTCGTCACGCTCGCTGCCGACGCCGAATTCCTCGTCCGTATGAAGGACGACTGGGGAATGAAGTTCGGCGACGCCGTCAAGGCCAGCTCCGAGGTTGAGGGCGGATTCGAACTCACCCAGAGCGGCGACGCGGCCAACATCAAGCCCGGTCTCGAAGGCTCCTTCATCATCAAGCTTTACGGCAACCACACCCCTCTGGTGCTTGTCTATGAACAGCAGTAACCTGTAGAAAGCAAGAAAAATGAAAAAGATACTCAATTTTATTGCTGCGGCGGCTATTGTAGCCGGGTTCGTATCCTGCCAGCCCAAGACCGAGGATACGTTCTCGACCGACCCGGTAGCTCCCGAGCTCTATGCCCACAGCGACATCCTCCTTACCACCGGCACCCCGGACGAGGATGTCACCTTCGCCTGGTCCGCCTACAGGAATCTTCCCAAAGGCTTGAACTACTCCCTCGTCGCCTCCTGCGGTGACGACTCCGTCGAGTTAGTCAATACGGACCTTCTCTACTATAAGGTCTCCAAGGCCGAATTCAAGGAGATTCTCACCCAGAATTTCACATTCCCCGAGAACTCCACCGCCAGCTTCATCTTCAAGGTGAAGGTTGAAGACGGCGGCAAGGTCTATGAGTCCGAGGCCCTCTCCGTCAACATATACGTCAACGGCGACGCCGTGGCTCCCGAGTTCACCCTCGTTATGGAGCCGGTCGTCCTCGACCCGACCAAGGCGACAGAGGAACTCGTCCTCGCCGAGTGGGCTGAGGCAAGGCTCGTCTACGGCGAGACCGTCACCTACGGTGTCGGCATCTCCGCCGACGGAGGGGCTGTCTACAGCCTCACCGGCGACAAACCCATCGTCGCGACCTCCTACAAGCTCACGGTTGATGAGCTCAACGAGGCTCTCATCGCCGCCGGCGCCCCCGAGGCTGAGGAGACGCAGATGACCGTCGTCGTGACGGCCTTCTGCGAGTCCCTGCCCAACGGTGTAGAGGTCACCTCCGAGGCTGTCGCGGTCACGACCTTCCTGTCGACCTTCCCGGATATGGTCTACCTGCCCGGTTCCCACCAGGGCTGGAACCCTGCCGAGGCTCCCACTATCAAGCAGAGCACTGCCCAGAAGGGTCTCTATGAAGGTGTTATAGACCTCACGACTGCCGACGGCGCCGACGCACAGTTCAAGTTCTGCCCTGAACCGGCTTGGGGCAATGACTTCGGCGGCAAGGTCGAGGTCGAAACACTCGACTCAGGCTTCGCCTTCGCGACCGGCACCGTCGGTGTCTCCGACAATATCGTCGTTCCTTCGGGTCTCTACAACGTCGTTCTAAACAAGAAACTCAACACCCTCACCCTCGCCCAGTTCGAGACCCTCTCCCTTATCGGAAGCGCGGTTGGCGACTACAGCTGGGGCCAGGATGTCGACCTCACTTACGACGCTGACGCCAAGGTCTTCACGGCCGTGACCGAGTTCAAGGAAGGCGAGTTCAAGATTCGCTTCAACCACGACTGGACAGTCAGCCTGGGCGGCGAGCTCAGCGCTGTCGGCTTCGGTGGAGGCAACATCGCCAGCACCGTCGTCGGCGAGTACAAGCTCGTTATGGATGTCTCCAAGTGCCCTTACTCCATCAAGTTCATCAACACCGCATTCCCTGAGCAGGTCTATCTGCCCGGTTCACACAATAGCTGGGATCACAGCAAGACCGTCCTCGCAGGCGACGGCGAAGGCCACTACGAGGGCTTCCTCGCAGTCGGCGGCGAATGGGGCTTCAAGATCACTCCTGCTCCCAACTGGGATTCCGAGTGGGGTTGGGATGGTGTAGATCCGGTGAACAATGTCTGGGGCCTTACCGGTACCAATGCCGGCAACATTTGCTCCTCCAACGGTGCTTCGACCGAGCTGACCTACAGCAAGGTCGTGGTCGATCTCACCCAGCTCACCTGCACCGTGACCCCGATCACCAGCATCGGCATCATCGGCTCCTTCCCTGACAATAACTGGTCGACCGATGCCTATCCGCTTACTTTTGACGCAGATAACGAAGTCTGGAAAGCAGAAGGCGTTGAGATCCTCAAGAACTGCGAATGGAAGTTCCGTATGAATCAGGACTGGGCCATCAACCTCGGACCTGTCGAAAAGGGCAGCGATCTCTCAGTACTTGTCCAGGATGGCGGCAATGTGGCCGGCCTTGAGCCCGGTGTGTACACCGTCGTGCTCAGCATCGCGACCACGCCTTACACGGCCACCGTCACCAAGACCGGCGATGTGGACGCTCCGGACTATGCCGACTATATTTCCGTGCCCGGCGCATATTCCGGCAACAGCTGGGATCCTGCGACCAACGCATTCCTTACCCACGCCGGCAAGGGCGTCTATAAGGGATTCGTCGCGATGTTCGGTGACGACATCCAGTTCAAGTTCAACAATGCCGGAGCCTGGATCGGAGGTATAGCCG
>JAFZME010000140.1 GCA_017553405.1 Bacteroidales bacterium | reverse complement strand
TGGTTGCCGGACGAAGTGATTTCTCTCTCAAGCGATATACTGCGGTGGCTATAGCGGTGAGGTCCCACCTCTTCCCATTCCGAACAGAGAAGTTAAACTCACCATCGCCGATGGTACTGACCCACCAGTTGGGAGAGTAGGTAGCTGCCGTTCTTCGAAGGCTCGAGAGTCGTTTGACTCCCGAGCCTTTTTCGTAGAACGGCAAAGCTACCGAGAGGGCGCACCAATTGCCGTGGAGGGTAATGCTTTGATTGTCAACGAGATGATACATTTCTCTCTGCCTGAAATCGGGCAGAGAGAAAGTGCTTAATTGGCTGACTCAGAGATAGTTAGCCTCCACGGGCATTTCAGGCTAGCGGTGCTGCATAGATGGAGAGGACTCGCTGGCGGAGGTTCGCCGGGGCGGTGTTGATGTGGCGGAGGAAGGCGGCGACCTCGGCGGCGGTGTAGGGGGCTCCGGTAGAGGCCGGGGCGCCGTCGGGGGCGAGGACACTGCTGGTAGCCAGGTTGCCTTCAGGCGAGAGGACACTGCCGGGAACCGGGGTGCCGTCGGGGGCGAGGGCGCCGGAGAGGAGGTCGCGGGCGATGTAGGATGTCGGGAAAGGCTTGTAGGCGGGGCGGATGCGGCTGTCAAGGAGAGTCGCTACCGCCTTGTTGAAGCCACTGCCGGGCAGATCGGCGAAGGGCGCGAAGTCCTCTTCGGTGAGCGTCTTGCAGATCTTGACGTGGATATGGCCTTTGGGGCTTGTGATGCCTGAGAGGATGCTGTTGAGATCTTCGCCTTGCTTCTTCGTGTAATAGCCGCGGCGCTCAAGGGTGTCCAGCTCGGAGGCCTTTGCAAAGTCGCAGGGCTCGTATTCGTAGGAAATCGCCATCGGGGTGATGTTGAGATCCGCCATCGCCTTGATGCGGTCGCCCTCGGCGCTGAGCCCGAACATCTTGATGACGCCCTGGTCGGTCTTGTCTACGCCATCCTTGGTGCGCCCGTTCCTCTGGGCAATCCAGACAGAAGCATTTTTTTCCGTGACGGTGTAGCGGATGTAGTCCGACAGGTGGCGGGAGATGTTGTAGAACTCCCTGGCAGTGGTGGATGCGGAGGGCCTTTCAACGCGGAACATCCTGTTGGACTTTCCTATGTCGACTACCAGCCTGGGATTCATAAGGTTGGCTCCGAAGGTGATCTCGGTGGAAGGGAGATTGTTGATGACAAGGATATACTGAAGGATGGCAGCATCGAGCATAATATCCCTGTGATTGGATATGAAGAGGTAGGCCTTCGACGCATCGATGTTCTCCAGGCCTTCATAGGTCATTCCGTCGGAGCTCTTGTTAAGGATCTCGGCGATGACGCCGGCCATTATGTCCTCCTGGAGTTGGCGGGCTGTCTTGATGGAAAGGACCTTCCGCTTGGCTGCTTCGAGCGGGATGCCCGGCATCACGTAAGCGGCTATGATCGGGAACATATTGTCGGAGGCGATGCGCTCCATCGCTGAGGGAATCTCCGAGTCATAGTAGGGTCTTATGTCGTCAAAAATGCTTGGGTCCACGGGCGGAAATAATCAAACAGTTTATTATCTTTGTCTTTGATTCACAAACGACAAAGATATGAAAAAATTTTTCTTCATCGCTATCGCCGTGTCCATAGGCGCCGTGTCCTGCTGTTTTGTCAACAAGTCCGCCAAGGCGGCAGAAGCTGACGCCGTCGAGGCTGAGGAGCCCGTTGTCGCAGACGAGGATGGTCTTTCCATCAAGCCCGGCGAGATGTTCAAGGACTTCACCGTGATCCAGGATCCCGCCAAGCCGGCGTCCTCCACCGTCAAGTTTTCCGATTTCGTCGGCAAGGGCAAATATATTCTCGTAGATTTCTGGGCATCGTGGTGCCCTCCCTGCCGCGCGGAGATTCCGGTCGTGGCAAAGGTCTATGAAAAGTACGCCGGCGAGAACTTCGACGTCCTCAGCGTCGCCGTTTCCGACGATCCGAAGGACACCAGGAAGGCAGCCGCGGAGCTTGGCGTCAAGTGGAATTCCATCATCAACGCCCAGCGTATCCCCGGCGAGCTCTACGGGATCAGGTATATCCCTCAGATAATGCTTTTCGGGCCTGACGGCAAGC
The DNA here is from genome assembly GCA_017553405.1 of Bacteroidales bacterium. GTDB lineage: Bacteria > Bacteroidota > Bacteroidia > Bacteroidales > UBA932 > Cryptobacteroides. The sequence continues at coordinate 6,167 of JAFZME010000140.1, read as the reverse complement.
TCATCGCCTATGACCTCCGCGAGGACGGCATCGAGAAGGCTGTCAAGGCTGCCCTCGGCAAGTGACCGTCAAGGAAAAAATAGCGCTTTTACCCCATTCCCCCGGAGTCTACAGGTACTATGACGCCGGGGGTACGGTAATATATGTAGGCAAAGCCAAGGACCTGCACAAGAGGGTGGCCCAGTATTTCGTGTCTCCGGAAAGGCTCAACACGAAGACAAGGCTTCTCGTGTCAAAGATAGCCGATGTTCAATATTCGGTGGTGGATACCGAGTCCGACGCCCTCCTTCTCGAGAACAACCTCATCAAGCAATATAAGCCCCGCTACAATATCCTTCTGAAGGATTCCAAGACCTATCCGTGGATATGCGTAAGCGGGGAAGAATTCCCCAAGGTGTTCATCACCAGGAGGATAGACCGTTCGAAGGGCAACCGCTATTTCGGCCCATATTCTTCGGCCCTCCACGCGAGGGCCCTCATAGGCCTGTTCTCGGAGATATACCCGCTCCGCACCTGCAACCTGAAAATCACCTCCGACGCCATCCTGCGGAAGAAGTTCCGCCCCTGCCTCGATTTCCATATAGGCAAATGCAAGGGATGCTGCACCGGTGCTATATCCCGAGAGGAATATGACGCCGGCATCGACGAGATAGTCGCCATCCTTCAAGGCAAGGCCGGCGAAATAGTGAAGAAATACCGCGAAAGGATGCTCGCGGCCTCGGAGTCGCTGGATTTCGAGGAGGCACAGGCCTGCAAGGAGAAGATGGACCTTCTTAACCGCCACTATGCCAAGTCTATAGTCTCGTCGGTCTCCGACACCGATGCCGACGTGTTCTCCCTCGTCTTCGACGGCCACGAAGCCTATGGCAATTTCCTCCGCATCCGAAGCGGCGCGATTATCCAGTCGCTCAACCTCGGTTTCCGGATGAATATAGAGGAATCGCAGGAGTCGGTGCTCAGCGCCTTCATCGCCGAGATAGAAGACCGCTTCGGCTCCCTCTCAAAGGAAGTTATAGTCCCGTTCAATCCCGACGTAGAGATAGAAGGAGTGACGTTCCGTATCCCTGTGAGGGGAGACAAGCTTGCATTGCTGGAGCTCAGCGCCAAGAACGCGAAGGAATTCCATTTCAACTCCCTCAAACAGAAGGAGCACACCAACCCGGACGAATTCCACGCTTCCGTGGTGGAGGATCTTCGCAAGGCTCTGGGGATGAGTGTGGCCCCCGTCCATATCGAGTGTTTCGACAACTCCAACATCCAGGGGACCAACCCGGTGGCCTCCTGCGTCGTGTTCCGCAATGCGGAGCCGTCGAAAGCCGATTACCGGAAATTCAAGATCAAGACGGTCATAGGGGCCAACGACTTCGCCTCTATGAAGGAGGTGGTCAACCGCCGCTATTCAAGGATGCTCGACGAGGCCCCTGACGACCTTCCGCAGCTTATCGTCATCGACGGAGGCAAGGGGCAGCTTGATGCGGCCTGGCAGGCTCTCGCCGAGCTGGGCCTTACCGACAAGCTCACCGTCGTCGGCCTCGCCAAACGCCTTGAGGAGGTCATCCGCGTCGGTGATCCGTATCCTCTGTTCATAGACAGAAACTCACAGGCCCTCAAGGTCCTGCAGCACATAAGGGACGAGGCCCACCGCTTCGGCATTACATTCCATAGAAACCTGCGCTCGAAGGCTCAGATAAAATCCGCCCTTCGCGAGATCAAGGGCGTGGGAGACAAGACTGAGCAGCGCCTCCTGCTTCATTATGGCTCCGTTGCACGCATTGCAGCCGCCCCGGATGCGGAACTCGCCGCCTTCGTAGGGCCGGAACTTGCCGCCCGTATAAAGGAGAGATTGACCGAAAAATGACTTTTTGAACAAAAGATTTTATTTAATGGAAAATATTTTTAACTTTGTGAGTTAATTCGCGGAAAAGTAAAATTAATTAAATAGTACCCATTATGACTAACGAAGAAGTTGTAAAGAAGGTTAAAGCCATCATTGTTGACAAACTTGGTGTAGAGGAGTCCGAAGTTACGGAGTCCGCGAGCTTTACCAACGACCTTGGAGCCGACTCTCTTGACACTGTCGAGCTTCTTATGGAATTCGAAAAGGTTTTCCAGATCAAGATTCCCGATGAGGAGACCGCCGGAATCGCAACCGTCGCTGACGCCGTTGCCAAGGTCGAGGAAAAGCTCAACGCTTAATCCGACTTTTTATAACAAAAGCGCCGTATCGAAAGGTACGGCGCTTTTTTGTGTGATCCCGTTGGGACTCGAACCCAAGACCCACAGCTTAGAAGGCTGTTGCTCTATCCAACTGAGCTACGGAACCATTCCCACGATGGGGCTGCAAATATACTGCTTTTTCGTGAAAATACAATTATATAGGAGATACGCTCGGCCTGAAGGCCTCGGTATGACACCTATTTTTTCTTTTTGAAGGCTTCGGAGGCGTAGGAATAGGCTCCCGTGATGATGTCGGTGAGGACTTGCGACTCGTGGGAGAGCGTCGCGAAAATCAGGCCCATCGGGAACGGGACGCCGTAGATGCTGAGGAGGGCGCCTGCGACTATGGTGTGGAAGGCGCCGAAGCCTCCGGGGACGGGGACCAGCGAGCTGAGGGAGCCGGCGACCATAAGGATAAGGGCGTCAACCACCGTGAGGCTTTTTGCCAGCTCGATACCGTGGGCCATCTCGCCCTCGAACTGGGCGGGATCCATCCCCTGGATGGCGAGAAGGACTGTCTCGCTCATCATCCAGTAGCCGACCCAGATGGCGGCCGTGAGGAGGAAGAACTTCCACGAATCCTTCATCTTGAGGCAGCTCTTGATGCCGTCCCACATCCCGGCGAAGAAATCCAGTATGGACCCCGCGGCCGTGCTCTTTTTACGGAAGGTGCGGAGCAGAAGCCAGGCGACTAGGGCTGCTGCGACGGCAGCGAGGACTATCCACCACATATCGGCCTTGTCCTTAAGGCCCGGGAGGATGGTCTCCTTGAGATAGGTGCCGGCGCGCCCCATAAGCAGCGGCAGGGCGAGCAGGAGGAATATGACGAGGGAGATGACGTCCCAGAGCCTGTCGGCGATGCCGGTGCCGATGACTTTGTCGAAAGTGGCTTTCTTCCTGCCTTCTTCGTCAAGGGCCGAGTTGCGGGTTACGACGCCGCAGCGGACAATCTCGCCGACTCTGGGGAGGACGATGTTGACAAGCATCCCGATGTTGACGGCGTTGAACATCGTGCTTCTTGTCGTGGACGGGTCTATGGGCAGAACCTGCATACGCCAGCGGAGGGATCTCAGATAGAGAACGGCGGCTCCGACAAACATCGACAGGACCACATACTCCCAGCTGCAGGATTTGAGCGCGACGCCGAAATCACGCCAGGAAACTCCCTTGAATGAAAAATACAAAAGAGCCCCCGCCGCGAGAAGCGACAGGGAATACTTCAGTATGTTTTTCAATTTTCCGTTCATCTCCGCAAAATTAGTCAAAAATTGTTAAATTTGTACGTTAGATACGATACTTATGAAATCCATTCTCGGAATAGGCAACGCCCTGACCGACATCCTTGCGGTCCTCCCTGACGACACCCTCCTCAAAAAATTCCATCTTCCGAAAGGAAGTATGCAGCACGTCGATATGGAGACAGGCGACAAGATCTGGTCCACCCTCAAGGAGATAGGCGTCAAGTACGTCCCCGGCGGCAGCGCGGCCAACACCATCACCTGCACCTCCATCTTCGGTATGCCCTCCGGCTACATCGGCAAGATCGGCAACGACGATCTCGGCAACCTCTTCAAGAGCACGATGGAGCAGTTCGGCGTCAACACCAGGATGCTCTACGGCACCAAGTCCTCCGGCCGCTGTATGGTCTTCATCACGGGAGCCAACGCCGAAAGGACCTTCGCCGACTATATGGGCTCCGCCCTGGAGATGGGCCCGGAAGATCTCAAGCCCGAGTATTTCGAGGGCTACGACTACTTCCATATCGAGGGCTACCTCGTTCAGAACCAGGATCTTATCCGCACCGCGGTCCGTATGGCCAAGGAGGCCGGCTGCATCATATCCATCGATATGGCATCCTATAATGTCGTGGAGTCCAACGAAGCATTCCTCCACAGCCTTGTCGACGACTATGTGGACATAGTCTTCGCCAACGAGACCGAGGCGCGCGCTTTCACGAAGCTTGAGCGCAGGGAAGCGCTCGAGGAGCTGTCGCACCACTGCGACATCGCCGTCGTCAAGGTCGGCAAGGACGGCTCAATGGTCCAGAGCGGCGATGAGTACCACTACATCGAGGCCTGGCCCGCCGCGACGATAGACGCGACCGGCGCCGGCGACACCTATGCCGCCGGATTCCTCTATGCCCATTCCCTCGGGATGCCCCTCAGGCAGTGCGGGGAGATAGGCTCCATCATAGCCGCCAAGGTGGTCGAGGTCATAGGCACCAAGATCGACGTCCCGCGCTGGAAAGCCGCGAAGGAAGAAATACGCCAACTTATAGCTGCAGCCGGCAAATGAATGTAATAGAAGGCATAAAGGGAATTTTCCGCCGCTCGTGCCTGAAAAAGTATTCGAGCGACGTGCCGACCGGCATAGTCCCCGTCTCGGATCTGCATTCCGCAGTGGCCTTCATCGATGTGGAGGACACTTCCTTCGACGAATGCAAAGTCCTGCTTGTCAATTTCTTCCGCGAGAACGGCATCAAGGGGGAGATATTCTTCTTCGACTTCCGTCACCTCAGTGAAGGCGAGCGCCTCATCACGAGCATCCAGACGACCATCCTCAGGAAGGATCTCAACTGGTTCGGCCGTCCGTCGAAAGAGAAGGTCAAGCTGATGCTCAAGGGCGAGCCCGACCTTTTCATATCGCTCATCAGCAAGGAAGAGTTCCCCATCGAGTTTATGGCCAAGTGCTCACGCGCCCGCTTCAAGATTGGCCGCAGGCAGCTTCCCGGCAACACTTTCGACCTTGTTGTCAGCGACTCAAAGGAGAAGCCCTGCTCGGAAGCGGACCTCTTCCGGCAGATGCTCGTCTATTTGGGCAGGATTAAGGGGTAAAAAGCCTGAAGGCCCCGAAGACTCCGAGGGATGCGGCGAGCATAATGACGCCCGCAAGGATCACCCCCAGCATAACATACAGGATACTCTTCTTGAAATCCATATTGAGGAGGCTCGCCGCCAGCGTGCCTGACCACGCGCCTGTCCCGGGCAGCGGAATGCCGACGAAGAGCAGGAGCGCTATGTAGAGCCCGTGACCGGCCTTGGCCTCAAGTTTGGCCCCGGCTTTCTCCCCTTTCTCGAGACACCAGCGGAAGAATCCGCCGATGTATTTGATCTTGCTGCCCCATTCGAGGAACTTGCGGCCGAACAGGTAGATGAACGGTACCGGAAGCATATTGCCTATGACCGCCACGATGTAGGACTGGACCAGCGGAAGCTTGAATCCCACGGCGTAGGGGATGGCGCCTCGCAGCTCAATCAGCGGGACCATCGATATAAGGAACACTATCAGGTACTTCTTGAACACGGCTCAGATATTAAGAGTAAGTGTTACCGGACAGTGGTCGGAGCCGAAGATGTCGTTGAGGATGTCGGCGCCCGCTATCGCAGGGGCCAGGGACTCGGAGACCAGGAAATAGTCGATGCGCCAGCCCACGTTCCTTTCGCGGGCGGCCATACGGTAGCTCCACCAGGAGTACTTCGCCTCGCCGGGGTGGAGGCTTCGCCAGGTGTCGACGAAACCGGCTTCGAGAAGCCTTGAGAACGCGGCGCGCTCCTCGTCGGAGAAGCCGGCGTTGAAGTGGTTGGTGTCGGGATTCTTGAGGTCGATCTCCTCGTGGGCGACGTTCATATCGCCGCAGACGACAACCGGCTTCCCTTCCGCTTCGAGCCCTTTCAGATAGGCCCTGAAGGCATCTTCCCAGGACATACGATAGTCGAGGCGGCGGAGGCCGTCCTGCGAGTTAGGGGTGTAGACGCAGACGAGAAAGAAGGAATCCATCTCGAGGGTTACGACGCGTCCCTCCGTGTCGTGCTCGGGGACGCCGATGCCGTAGCGCACGTCGAGAGGGGAGCGTCGAGTGTATATTGCCGTGCCGGAGTAGCCTTTCTTCTCGGCGTAATTCCACCAGGAGGTGTAGCCGGGGAATTCGAGGTCTATCTGCCCCGCCTGCA
>JAFZME010000139.1 GCA_017553405.1 Bacteroidales bacterium | reverse complement strand
GCCGACGGCCCGGATCCTGACGATGAGAAGATGTTCCTCGACAATGCGGCCGACTGGGTGTCAAGGATACGCCGCCACCCGTGCCTTGCTTTCTACTGCGGGCGCAACGAAGGCGATCCGCCTGCTTCATTGGATGCGGCTCTGCGTGAGACCGTCGCCGGTACTCATCCTGATTTGTTGTATATATCCAATTCCGCCGACGGTCTTGTCAGCGGTCACGGCCCCTACAAGGCTGTTCCCTTTGAGGAATATTACACCAACCAGAGCGGAAAGTTCCATTCCGAGCGCGGCATCCCCAATGTGTCCACCTACGAAAGCCTCTGCCGGATGATGCCGGAGGAGGACAGGTGGCCACTCAGCGAGATGTGGGGCAAGCACGATTTCACGACCGAAGGGGCGCAGAACGCCAAGACCTACGTCGCTATTCTGGACGGGACCTTCGGCGAATCCGCCTCGGCCGAGGAATTCACCTTCCTCTCGCAGTGGCTCAACTATGAGGCCGGCCGGGCGATTTTCGAGTCGGCCAATTCGGCGGGGCGCAACGGTATGCTCCTGTGGATGAGCCATTCCGCCTGGCCGTCCCTCGTCTTCTGTACCTACGACTACTGGTTTGAGCCGACCGGTTCCTTCTTCGGCATCAAAAAGGCCTGCGAGCCGCTCCACATACAGTATAATCCCGTCAGCCGCGATGTCGAGGTCGTCAACATCTGCTGCGGTTCCCGGAAAGGCCTTGTGGCAGAAGCGACCGTGTATAATCTCGCCGGAGAGCAGGTCGGAGTCAATTCGTCTGTCGTCGATATCGAAAATGATTCCACCACGCCGTGCTTTAAGGCTGACGTGCCTGATGAGTCCGTGTGTTTTCTCAGACTGCGACTGCTTGACGCTGACGGCGCTATGGTTTCAGAGAACACCTACGTCATTGCCGGCTCGACCGGCAATCTGAAGTCTCTTCGCGCCCTTCCGGCCGCTATACTGACAAAGACCGTGAAGGTCTCCGGCGAAAAGGCGCTAGTCACTGTCCGTAACAGCGACTCCGTCCCGGCCCTCCTGGTACGGCTTGTCCTGACGGACCGCCGCGGAGAGGAAATCCTTCCTGTGGAATATGCGGACAACTATTTCGCCCTTATGCCGGGCGAGGAGAAGACGGTTGAGATTTCCTGGGGTAAGAGCGGCTTCAGCGGCTCGCCCGAGGTTCACCTGCAGCAGATGGGATATTTCTCCCGCAGCGAAAGCGCGAATCCGCCGCTGCGCGCCATATGAACCGGGATTTCCGAGCTTGACGTCACCTCAAAACTCGTGATCACATACGCCTGCGGATTAGTCTCGTAGTCCGCATCCGGCGCATCCGCATAGAGCGTCGCCTCGTACGCCATATCCGGCTTAAGAAAATCCAGCTTCAGCGTCGTGTCATAAGCATTCTCCCCGGAAATTCCCCCGACAAACCACCTGTCATTCCGAGCGAATGCGAGAGAATCTCCTTCTTTCGCCTTCTTTGTCATTTCGAGCGAAGCCGAAGGCGAAGTCGAGAAATCTTTTGCACGCCGTGCCGTGATAATATACTCTCCCGGCTCCGCCTCGATGTACACGCTCCTGTCCCAATCCACGGCGACGTCCTTTATGAACTGGAAAGCGTCCATAAAGCGGGCATAGTTCTCCGGCAGGTCGGCCGCCATCTGGAGAGGGGAGTAGAGGGTGACGTACAGGCCCAGCTGGTTGCAGATCGTGTGGCGCATCTTGCCCTCCTTGCCGGGGGCCGTGACCGACATATCCTGCTCGAAAATACCGGGAGTAAAGTCCATCGGACCGCCCTGGCAGCGGGTGAACGGCAGGATGCAGGTGTGGCCGGGGTTGATCTTTGCGCGGTACTCGTTGCCCATAGCGCTTTCGTTGCCGATAAGGTTGGGCCAGGTGCGGCAAAGGCCGGTCGGGCGCACGGCCTCGTGCGCATTGACCATAATATGGTGCTCCGCCGCTTTCTTGATGCAGTAAAGATAGTGGTTGACTATGCTCTGGCTGTAGTGATGCTCACCGTAGGGGATAATGCGGCCCACATAACCGCTCTTTACGGCGTCATATCCGTAGCGGTTCATAAGGGCGTAGGTCTCGTCGAGATGTCTTTCGTAATTGACTGTGGATGAGGAGGTCTCGTGGTGCATAATGAGCTTGATTCCCTTTGAATGGGCGTAGGCATTGAGCCCCGGCAGGTCGAAATCCGGATAGGGAGTCACGAAGTCGAAGACGTCGTATTTCTGCTTGTTGTACCAGTCTTCCCAGCCCTCGTTCCATCCTTCGATAAGCAGCGCGTCAAAACCGTTCTCCGCCGCGAAATCTATATAGCGGCGCACGTTCTCGTTGTTGGCCCCGTGATTGCCGTGCGGCGTGACTTTGCTGTAGTCGGTCACTCCTAGTTGAACGGAGGGGAGTTCGTCGGTGTAGGACCACTGGCTCTTGCCGGTGATCATCTCCCACCACACGCCCATATACTTGACAGGATGAATCCAGCTCACGTCCTCGATGGCGCACGGTTCGTTGAGGTTGAGGATAAGGCGGGAAGCAAGCACGTCGGTCGCCTTCTCGCAGACCTGCACTGTCCTCCACGGAGTCTTGCAGGGGGCTTGCAGCCTGCCCTTGACGCCCTGCGCGTCCGGCGTCAGCCAGGAGCGGAATGTCATCCTCTTCGGGTCGAGAACGAGGTTCTCGGTGGGGTAGTCCACCACGGCCGCTTCGTGGAGATTGATGTAGAGTCCGTCGTCGGTCTTCATCTGCAGGGCAGTCTGGACCGCGTTCGGAGAAATGAAGACCTGCCCTGCCTTATGGAGAATCCGGTTCTCCTTGTAACTGCCTGCTATCTCGCTCAGACGGCACTTTGTGTAGTTGTACTCCTGCGAGTCGTAGTCGCCGCTTATCCACCAGGCGGTGTGGTCGCCCGCGAGGGCGAATTCCGTCCATTCCTCTTCTATATTGAAATAGGTCAGCGTGTTCTTCTGCGGGAACTCGTAACGGAATCCCAGCCCGTCGTCATAGAGCCGGAAGCGTATGTCCATTGCAGTGCTGTCGGCCAGCAGGAGATGGACCAGCAGTTCATTGTAGTGGTTGCGTATCTCCGACTCCTCGCCCCATACCGGTTCCCACGTCTCGTCGAAACTGTCGGTCTCCGCACCGGCGAAAGAAAATCCTTTCCGCAGATCCTTCCCGTCTGTAAGCGTAAAACCGAGCGCTGACGGCTTAATCACATCCCTCCCGTTGAAGGTCAGAGCATACACAGGCTCTCCTTTTCCGGACAGCCCGAAACTCACCTCCATCCGCCCTGACGGGCTCTGCAGTGAATACAGGGAATCTATGGAACGGGACTGCTTTCCGCAGCCAAAGGTCAGAATGACTATAATTATAATAAATGCGACGATTCTTATAATTTTTATATTCATAGTCAGATAGGGTCAAATCAAGGAAAATTTGCGGATTCGGCCTATAAAATAGAGATTTTGCAAAATTTTACGGCTGTAAATTTTACGGTCGTTGCAAAGATATGAATGCTGCCGCATTCGCACAACACTTTTGTATAAAAAAACGCCTCGTCGCCGGAAAGGTCATTCCTGTTCTTATAAGCCTCCAGGTAGAATGCGATGAAATAGAGAATGCGAAGGTATAAAACTCCAGCAACATCGATAAGGGTGATAATGAGCAGGAAAGACACTCTAATCTGAACGGTCAACGAGAGTTGGCGGAATAAGCCAAGCCTGTCCGATACTGCGAGTTAGGAATGAGAAATTGTTGCTTTTCCTCATCTGACAAATCGAATACGGCAATCCCTTTTGCCTTGGCATAGGCAAGAAGAGCCCGCAGGTCAATTGTATAGGGCATTTCCTTTATGGAAATCGGCCGCTGCTGGTTCATATAATAATCAGACTTCTTCATCGGTTTGTTCAAATGTATAGGTCGTGAGAATCTTTTTCATCGCCTCTGCCTCAATGGCAAACTGATAAGGGTGCAATATCCCAATATGGATTGCTCCCAGTTTCTCAATGTAGTGAGCCAAAAGTTCTTGATTGCTTGCGAATCACTTCCGTATCAACGAGCTCACCTGTGCTTGTACTCTTGAGGCAAGGGGTGAAATCGTCAATGCGAACACTAATGGTTCCTATATGAGAATGACCGGTCATAAACCTATGTAAAGATACAAATAATCCGTGATAAAAGCAAATATCTTTAGTAGATTTGTATCGCGTTTATTCATAGTGCAAAGGTATGAAAACTATGTAAATAATAAAAATCGCCCCGGGACCGGTGAGGGACTCGGGGCGATGAGATATCATCTGTCAGAACTTACTTGGCCCTGTAGGATACGGAAATCGTGGATTTAGCGAGAATCGGACGAATCTGCATGCCATAATACCGATAAATGTTTCCACGCCACCAGTCGCCTTCGGCGTGATTGTCCTTATTGCCAAGCATATATGCGCAAGTATAGCTGGAGCTTCCTTGATTTCTTTGGAATTGGTCGGCAGACCAGATGCAGGCTTGCTCCCACCCTTTGGGCTGGAATTCTTCATTAGCATTTCTGGCATTGTGTGCTGGAAGGAACATACCGCCGTAAGTGAGACCGCCCTTTCCGTTCACGGTTGTCCAACTTGCCTTCTTTAAGGTTGCATACGCCTCGAGGTAGCCGGGCATCCTCCAGGCGCTACCCCACTTGACGCGCGCGACATCGTAACGTCCTCCACGAATAGTGCAGTAACGGCCGGCAAGACTGGGCGTTTCTACAGCGGCATATACGGAGATATAATTGCAGTAATTACTGCTGGCGCCACTGGGCTGCCCCCTTAAAGTATATGCCGGGAAAGTATAACCGTCCGTCCGTCCCCTTTCTTCCGGAGTGCTGATTTCTCCCCAGGCGTAATAGGCTCCTTTCCCTTCGGGTGTAGATGCCCCGACATTGTATGGAGCCCAGAAGGTATCAGTGCCGGTAACGTCAGCATAATAGTTGGAGTCGGATTCAGTAAACGAATCTGTTGTTACAACCTCAATGGCATCTGAAGGCTTGGGTCTTGCAATCAAGCTCCAGCTGCTCATATCCCAAGTACCAACCTGGCCGCCTTTGGAAGACAGATCGCTGTCTATTACGGAGCCATTGGACAGGGTTGCCTCGGCTGAAGTGTTGTTGAGGAGGGTGACAATCACACCAGTCCTCATATTTCCGTATTGCTTGTTGTCGTTATAAGTCTGCAGCTTGCTGTTGTGATTGACCGCCGGCACGGCAATGTATGCAATGTCACCCGCAGACGATACGGATGAAAGCGTGATGGTAGAAGTGGGGATATTGGTGTACGGATCATTCTCTCCCTTTGCATAGAAGAAGGATGCGCCGCTGGACGTAACCTTGCCAGTTGCCGGGGAGGTATATTCGATGCACTTGATTCCGGCAGGAAGCTTGAGCCTGACGATGTAAGAGAGTTTCTCACCGTTCTCAAAGTCGAACACCGGTTCCAGTCCGGTAGCTGCGGCCGTGACAAAATTGAATTTGTTCAAATCGGCGATGGTGCCGTTTTGACCCGTGTAGCCGCAGTGAATTTCAGTCCCGTGGACGGACGCGTTCTTACCGAGGACGGCGATCCAGGAGGTCGACGCGGTTGCTCCTTCTGTCTCGGCAGTGAATTCTGCGGTGGAGTTGCCGGCGCCGTCGGACAAGGTGAAGGTGACGACTTTCTCGCCGTCCTGGATAGCGTAGAAGGTGTCGCTTTCTTCCCAGACGGAGCTGATGCCGCCGCCACCGCCGGGGGTGTTCTCGGAGTAGGCGACTTTGCTGGCCACATTGACTATCGCGGTGATGATCTGCTTGCCGGTGTCGGGGGCCTGGCTCTCGGCGGGGGCTAATTCTTTTTCTTTGTTGCAGGCGCAAAGGGCGGCAACAAGAGCGATGGATGTCAGTATCTTTTTCATAAGGCAGTCGATATTAATAGTCAGGGAATCCGGCATCCGGATCTTCATCTATGCTCGGTGCATTGCCCGAGGCGGTCAGGACATAATCGATGGCTGACATCTTGAGGACGGAAATCAGCGGCTCGATATAAGGCAATTTTTCCATATATGTGTGATTTTCAATTGTTTGCAATATGCGGTTTACGCTTACAAAGAATAATACACATATACGCGCGCAAATCCTGAAAAATCTTTCAGATTATTTGTTGGCTTCAGCCGTGAGGTCGAGGTCGAGAGCTTCGGCGAGGATGCTGACCGGGTGGAGGACCTTGTTGCCGGTGGACATTTCGATCTGCCATTTGCAGGTCTCACAGTCGCAGGCGACGAAGTCGGCCGCTGCAGAGGCGATGTCGTCGAAAAGGGCCTTGCCGATGGCCTGGGAGGCCTCGTAGTTCTCCTTCTTGAAGCCATAGGTGCCTGCGATGCCGCAGCAGTTGGAGTCGAGGTGGATGAGCTCCACACCGGGGATCATCTTGATGAGACCGGTGGAGAATATGCCCCAGCCGAGCTTTTCGAGGTGGCAGGGGGTGTGATAGGCGATGCGGGCCTTGTAGGAGTCACGGAAAACGAGCTTCTTGCGGCCGGAACTGACGGCTTCATAGATGAAGCGGGTGGCGAGAAGCAGGGAGTTCCTCCAGGCGGAATTGTCGACCTTGAGGAGCTCGGGGTACTCGTCTCTCATCGTGAACGTGCAGGTGGAGGAAGTGGCGAGTACGCGCATACCGGAGGCGGCGACTTTGGCGATGGCGGCGCTGTTGTTGAGCGCGTTCTTCCTTGCAGCTTCGCTCATCCCGTTGGAGATCATAGCGACACCGCAGCACTTTTCCTTGTCGAGGAGTTCGACGCCGATGCCGAGGGCGTTCATCACCTTCACGAAATCCTTGCCCAGCTGAGGGAAATTGTAGCCCACATAGCAGCCGTGGAAATAGGCGACCTTCTCCTTATATTGCTTCTGGGATGCCTCTGCATTGCGTTTGAACCAGCCTTCGAAACTCTCGAAGGAATATTTCGGGAAGGTGCGGTGCTTGTCGACTGCAAGGACTCCGTCCATAATCGACTTGGTCAGGCCGAGGGACAGGACGCCGTTGACCATCGGAGCGATGGGACGGACCATCGAGCCCATAAAGTCGGTGCTCGCAAGGATGCGGTCGCGCAGCTTCGGCTTGGACTTGCTGTAGCGGATGCGGGCTTCCTGGATGATGTCGGCGACGTTGACGCCGGAGGGGCATACGACTTCGCATCTCTTGCAGTTGAGGCAGTATTTGAGGGCTTCGTCGAAGAACTCGGGATCCTTGAGGCGGAGACGCTCGCCGTCGGGGCCGGCCTGCTTGGGACCCGGATAGCGGGGGTTGACCGGCACGACCGGGCAGTAGGCCGTGCAGACGGTGCATTTCATACATTCCTCAAAGTTGTGGGCGCTGCCCGTAATTTCCTGGAGTGTCATAGCGCTATCTTTTTAACGACCTTGAAGGTGGATGTGAGTGCCATACCGGCGTTTTTCTCTCCTGCGAGGATGCTGCCGGCGGCGAAAAGGTTGGTCACGGGCTGGCCGTCCTTCAGGGGGTGGAGGTCGGCGTCCGTGACTACGCCCGCTGCCATATAGGGCTGAGGGGCGAATACGTCTTCCGAATACCACTGCGTCCTTTCGGTCGGACAGTCGACGTCAAGGCCGAAAAGCGGCTCGTAGATTTTCTGCATCGTGGAGGACAGTCCCTTGGAGAAGAAAGTGCCGCTGGCGAGGATGTAGTTGTCGGCCGTGAGGATATGGGAATCGAGGTTCCTTGTGCGGATGAAGCGGACAGTGCCGTCGGAGATTTCAGCGGAGACGGCGGTGTCGCCCATAAGGAAAGTGCCTCCGGCCTTTTCGAAGGCCTTTTTGAGCTGCATCTGAACCCTGATGCCGGGCACTGAAGGAGGCATTGTGCCAATGAACGAAATCTCGGCGGGGACTGCGTCGCGGAGAGCCCTGACAGGCTCGGGGCTTGTGAGGCCGAACACCTGCGGGAGGACCACAAGATCCTCACCGTCAAGCAGTTTGTGGATGGCGCCCGCGACCTCGTTGATGCGGCAGTCTAGCTTCTTGGCGATGCCGACCGAACGCATTTCGCTCGGGCTCTCGCGGAGAGTCTTGAGGCAGGGGAGCGAGAAGGACTTGACCTTGCAGGAAACGCCCTGCTGCGAGAGGCCGTCGGCGATGAATGCAGTGGGGAAGTCGATGAATCCTTCGGGATTGGCAATCAGGACTTTAGATGCTTTGATCTTGTCTTCTTCATAAAGAGTCACGTCCTCGAAGGCGAGGCGGACTTTCTGCATCGATCCGGAAGGGGTGAATCGCCAGCTGTCCTTAGCCGGGTTGCCCTTGAGGACGACACCCGCTTCGGCAAAGAGCGGAACCACTTCCTCCGGGCAGTCGCCCGAGAAGGAGCCGGAAGAGAAGTGCAGCGCGTTTTCTCCGGAGGAGATGATGGCGCAGCTGACTCCCTTTTTCTGGAGAGAGAGGCCTGCAGTAAGTCCGGCAAGGCCTCCGCCGATTATAATTACTTGAAATTTCATAATCCGAGGACGTGGTTATAGATCCAGTTGGTGAATTCACATTCGCGGAGGGTGTCGCCCCAGGCGATGGGGCGGTTGCCTTTCCAGCGCTCGTTCATAAACTCGCGCATATCGTCCCTGGCCCTTTCGGCGCAGCCGTGGGCGGCGGCGAGCATACCCGCGGCCCTGCAGGCGCAGAGCTCGCCCTGGCAGGTCCCCATCCCGACTCTCGTGCGGCGGCGAAGGTCGGTGAGCGAGTGGACGTCGAGGTTGCGGATCGCATAGTCGACTTCGCCGGAGGAAACTTCCTCGCATTCGCAGACCAGGCCGACGCCTTTTTCGATGTTGCGGGCGCTGGCTCCGGCACGGGAGGTCGTGGCCTTCTGGTAGGTTGTGGGCATTGTCCAGAGCTTTTTGACGGTCTCGCGGAAGCCTCCGAGCTCGGAGCCGGGAAGAGGCGTCACCGCCGTCTGGCAGGCGCGCTCGAGCCCTAGCTTGCGGCACACGACGTCGGCGGCCTTCTCCGCCATCAGGCGGTAGGTCATAAGCTTGCCGCCGGTGATGGTCACGAAGCCCTTGAGGCCGTCCCTCTCCTCGTGGTCGAGGCAGACTATGCCGCGGCTGATGTTGCGGCCGGTCGGGTCGTTGTCGGCCGAGACGAGAGGGCGGACGCCTGCGTAGGCGCGGAGGATCCTCGTGGTCGCAAGGGAAGGGGCCAGCTTGGCTCCTTCGGTGAGGAGGAGGTCTACTTCTTCAGGCGTGACTTTCATATTGTCGCACTCCTCATAGGGGACTCTCGTGGAGGTCGTGCCTATGATGCAGACGGTGTCGCCCGGAACGAGGATGTCGGCGTTGGCCGGCTTGCGGCAGCGGTTGATGACTATGTTGTTGACTCTGTGGGCGAAAATCAGGAGGGCTCCCTTGGCCGGGAACATACCGACCTGGACACCGGCCATCTCGGCTATCCCGTGGCCCCAGATGCCTCCGGCGTTGACTGTCACGGGAGCGTACCATTCCTGGGCGCCGCCGCTCACGTGGTCGACGGTCCTCACGCCGAGGACGGTGTCGCCTTCCTTGATGATCTCGGTGACTTCGGTGTGGACGAGCACTTTGGCGCCGTGGAGCTTCGCGTCGAGCATATTGGCTGCGCAGAGGCGGAAAGGGTCGACGCTGCCGTCGGGGACGCGGACGGCTCCGATGAGGTCCGGGTTGACGGACGGCTCGAGGCGGCGGGCTTCCTCGGGATCGATGATCTCGGCGCGGATGCCTGCGGCGGTGCAGGATTCGACGAATTTAGCCTGATATTCGAGGTCGTCCTCGGGGAGGGTGATGAAGAAACCGTCGGTCTCGTCGACGCAGTGGCTTGCGATGCGGCGGAGTATCATATTCTCCTCGATGCATTCGCTGGCGGATTCGCGGTCGGTCACGGCATAGCGGGCTCCGCTGTGGAGAAGGCCGTGGTTGCGGCCGGACGCTCCGGTCGCGATGTCGTGCCTTTCGATGAGGAGGACCTTGAGGCCTCTCATCGCGCAGTCTCTTGCCGTGCCTGCGCCGGTGATGCCGCCTCCGATGACGATGACATCGAATTCGTTGTCCTTGTAGCTCTTTGGCATAGTGCTTTTGAATTGATCCAAAAGACAAATATACCAAAAATGCGGGATTATTCCAGCGGTTTCATTCTTTTAAATGGTATTCGCTGACATTTTTGATGCCGGGGATGCCGAAATAGGCCTCCACTATGTCGCCTTTGACGTAGACCGCACGGCCTTTCAGGCCCGGATTGCCCACCAGATTGAGCGCGTCGCGCACAGCCCCCTTCTTAAGTTCCACGGACATACAGGAGGACTTTGCCGTCGTGGATGAACGGGCCGCAATGGCAAGGTGCGTGTCCTTCAGGAAAGGCGGCTCCGTCGTCATCGCGCTCCCGGAGGAGGAAAGGTCGCCTCCGACTATGAATCCGAGCACCCATACGCCCGTGCGCCCGACCGAGGCCTTGGCTTCGGCTATGCTCATTGCCTTCCCGATGCTGCTGCCGGCCTCCGAGCCGACTTCTCCGATGATGCACTCATCGTCCATATAGACTGCTGTAGTGTCGACGCGGATGGAAGTACTCGCCCCCGGCGCGTCCCCTCCGGACGATGAGGATCCCGGTGAGACTTTCAGTGACAGGATCTCCCCGGCGTAGAGATCCCGCGAGAACACGGTCTGCCCCTCGGCGCCTTCGTAAAGCAGCAGCGACACGGCTCCCGGCCTGAAAAAGGCCGTCCTGCTTTCTTGAAGGCCATAGAGGAGCTTGCCGTCGGCTCCGGAGACGTACAGCAGGCCGCCCGGATAAGCGTCGGCGAAGCCGGCAGAAATCCTGAGTCTGATCCCCGCGTCGAGAAGGGTGCAGTCGAAGCTCACCGATGCGTTTTCCCCTTCTTTAATAAGGATGACTTTCTCGTCGCCGTAGACGGGGGTGTCGAAGGCCGGAAGGGCTGCATCCGTGGAGACGACCTTCAGAATATAGCTTCCGGCACTTACGGGAAGCACTTCCGGAGAGGCACCATAGGCACCGCTGTAGAGAGTGCTTCCGGAGGAAGAGGTGATTGTGAGGATGAAGTCGTTGGTGTCCGGGAGGTCATAGAGCGCTTTCGAGAAAGCGGCTCGGGAGAAACGCCAGCGAAGGGAAGTGGCCGGGGAGGAAGAGTCCTTGCCCGGACCGAAGAAGTCCTCGCACGAGGGGAGGAGAAGGAGCGCGGCCGCAGCCGCGAGCAAGATGATGAACTTTTTCATAGAGCGTTATAATTTTGGCCAAAATATAGCGCTCTGCAGTGGATTCGAGTTAAAAAAACAAAAATAAAAATTTGGGGTACCCGAAATTCCGGGTACCCCTCAACATTGACATTGGACAATTTTAAAAGCCGAAGATCTCTTCGAGGGTGACCTGCTTCACCGGACCGAGGGAGCGGAGATAGGCGAGATCCAGATCGGACGGGTCTCCAAGGATGGCGTAGGTGTAGGAACGCCCCTTGATCCACTTCTTCTGGACGGCCACAAGGTCTTCCATATCCATATCGGCGAGGCCTTCATAGACATACTTGTCGATCGGCGCGTCAAGCCCGAGCTCCCTTGTGCGGAGATAGCTGGAGAGGACCTGGTAGCCGATGGTGCGCTCGGTGCGGATCCTCGACTCGATGCCGGCTTTCGCTATGTCGAGGTTGTGCTGCGACTCGGGCATATCGTTGATGATGCTGTCGAATGCCTCGACGGCCTGGCGGAGCTTGTCGTTCTGCGAAGCGATGAAAGCTATGAAACTGTAGGTGTCTTCCACGAAGGACGGGCTGGACATATACGCATAGGCGGAGTAGGCGAGTGCGCGTGACTCCCTCATCTCCTGGAAGACTATGGTGTTCATACCGCCGCCGAAATACTCGTTGAAGAGCTCGAGGCCGACGATGTCGTCTTTCGAGAAGGTCTCTCCGCGGTTGGAGTACTGCGTGAAGTAGAACTGGGGAGTCTTGTAGGGGGCGATGATGACGCTGCTGCCTTCATTGACGACTTTGCCGGGGTGCTTTTTCACGACCGGCTCAAGGTCGGGCGAGACGGGGTGATACTCCTTGAGCATAGTCTCGACCTCGGCCTTGGAGGCGGGACCGTAGTAGAGCACATAGTGCCTCTTGCCGGTGAGGGAACGGAGTGCTTCGAGCACCTGGTCCGGAGTGAGCGCGAGCAGCTGGTCGTTGCTGAGAGTGGTCTTCCTGATATATTCCGGTCCGTAGGTGAAATATTGTCTCAGCGCTCCGTAGCAGGACCTCTGGTTGAGCTTGGCATCGGCTCTCTCCTTGATTTTGTCCTCAACGAGAGTTTTGAGAATCTCCTCGTCGCCCTGTGCTCCGAGCATAAGATCCCACACTGCGCCGATGGCCTCGCCTGTGTTCTCTCCAAGAACGTAGGTGTAGACGGTCGTCTTGTCCGGGCTGGTGTAGACATTGAATTCGGAAGCGAGGGAATACATCTCCATCGCTATCTCTTCGGCGGTCTTGTCGGCGGTACCGAGATAATCGATATAGTCGCCGGCCAGGCTGATGAGAGGATTGTCCTCGGAGCCGGTGTCCCACACAAAGCTGACATAGGCCATCGAATTGCGCTCGTTCTTCTTGTAGAGCACTTCAAGGCCTTCGCATTCGAATTTCTCCATATCCTTCTCGTAATCGACGAAGACGGGCTCGATGGGCTCGGGAACAATCTCCGACTGCTTGCTGAGGAAGTCGCTCCTGAGGTCCCTGTTGGTGAGGATGGGGGTTATCTTCGGGGCTTCAATCTTCTTGATGGAATTGTCGTCACCGGTGTGCTTGTACACCACGGCCGCGTCCTCGTCCTTCAGATATTCTGCGGCCCAGGCGGCGACGTCTTCCCTGCTGAGGCGTGCAATTTTGCCGGGAGCGGCCACCGCATCTTTCCAGGAGATGCCGCTGACGAAGGCCCTGACAAATTTCATAGCCCTTGAACTGTTGTCCTCAAGGGAGACCATCACCTCTTTCTTGATGTTCTCGATCGCGGCCTTTACGAGTTCGTCGGAGAATTCTCCCTTGCGAAGCTTGTCGACTTCGGCGAGAATGAGGTCGCGCACCTCGTCGAGAGACTGGCCCTCCTTCGCTGTGGCGAGGATGATGAACGTGCCGTAATCCGTTCTGCCATAGGGGAATACCTCGACCTCAAGCACCTTCTGCTGCTGCACCAGATCGAGGTCGATTAGTCCGGCCATACCGTTGAACAGGATTGAACTTGCAAGGTCTGCAGGCAGGCTTTCGGGGGATGACTCGCCGGGCGTTCTCCAGCCCATCATCACGTATTCGCTCTCCTGGCCGTAGACGTCCTTGAACATCGGGGCCTCCGCGGGTGCTTCCTCCTCGAAGGAGAATTCGGGGAGTTCGGGATTGGGCTGCCAGTCGCCGAAGTATTTCTTTATGATCTCTATGGTCGCATCCGGGTCGAAGTCGCCGGAGAGGCAGATTGCCACGTTGTTGGGGACATAGTAAGTGTCCTTATGAGAACGGATGGTCCTGAGGGACGGGTTCTTGAGGTGGTCCTGGGTGCCGATGACGGTCTGGGTGCCGTAGGGGTGGTTGCGGTAGAGCATCGAATCCACAGCG
Organism: Bacteroidales bacterium; assembly: GCA_017553405.1. Lineage (GTDB taxonomy): Bacteria > Bacteroidota > Bacteroidia > Bacteroidales > UBA932 > Cryptobacteroides. The sequence continues at coordinate 13,143 of JAFZME010000139.1, read as the reverse complement.
TCGAGGGCTTTCTCGAAGTCGTCGGCGAGGCTCATATTCTTCTCCTCATAGACCGCCTCGAGTTCCGTGTGGAAACCGCGGAAGACGCAGTTCTTGAAACGGTCGGCCTCGATCTCCGCCCACTGCTCGATTCTGTTGGAGGGGATGTCCTCGGTGTAGCAGGTGACGTCGTTGGAAGTGAAGGCGTTGGTCCCTTCGCTGCCGATGATGGTCATCAGTTTGTCGTATTCATTGGGAATTGCGAGCTTCGACGCTTCGAAACTGATCGAGTCGATCTTATGGTAAAGCGCCAGCCTCTCCGCCTGGTCGGTCTTTGTCCTGTAGACCTCGAACAGGCTGTCGACCGCGTCGAGCATCGGCTTTTCGGCTTCATAGTCGGTCGTTCCGAACTGCTCGGTGCCCTTGAACATCATATGCTCGAGGTAGTGGGCGAGGCCGGTGTTGTCGGACGGGTCGTTCTTGCCGCCAACCCTGACGGCGATGTAGGTCTGGACCCTCGGCTCGTCCTTGTTGACGGTCATATAGACCTTCAGGCCGTTGTCGAGCGTATAGATACGCGAATCCATCGGGTCTCCCGACACTTTCTCATAATTTCTGCAGGACGGCGCCAATAAAGCTATCGCTGCAAGCAACACGATAAATTTTTTCATAATATAAACAGGTTAAGGTTTATTTTTCGTTCTTGAGCCAGCGGTCGAGCCAGGAGAAGTAGCTGCGGTGCCAATAGAGGGCGTTCTGGGGCTGGAGGATCCAGTGGTTCTCGTCCGGGAAGACGATGAGGCGCGAAGGAACGCCCATCATCTGGGCGGCGTTGAATGCTGCCATCGCTTCGTCGTACGGAACGCGGAAGTCATTGCCTCCGTGGATGCAGAGGATGGGGGTGTGCCACTTGTCGACAAGCTTGTGGGGCAAGTTGGCGTAGTGGCGCACGGCCTCTTCCTTGGTGCTCCAGGGGGAGCCGGCCTGCTGGATGCCGCCGAAGGTGATGCCGTCGCCGCGGGGGCCGAGTTCGCCTTCGGTGAAGGAATACTCGTTGGGCGTGCCGCCGTTGTCCCAGTTGGGGAACCACATCTCTTCAGTCGTCATATACATATGCTCTTCGTTGAATATGCCGGCGTGGGCGATGAAGCAGTCGTAGACGTCGCCGTGGATGCCGGCGAGGTAGTAGACGCTGTAGCCGCCGTAGCTGGCGCCGCAGGCGGCCATCTTACCGACGTAGGGCTCCTCCTTGAGAGCCTTTGCGGCGGAGAGGTAGTCCTGCATATTGAGGCCGATGTAGTCGCCGCTGATCTCCTCGCACCACTCCTGGCCGAAGGCGGTCGTGCCGCGGCGGTTGGGGAGGATGACGATGTAGCCCTGGGACGCCATCAGGCGGTAGTTCCACCTGTAGGACCAGTCTTCGGAAAGTGTGCCCTGAGGGCCTCCGAGGGTGATTTCAATGGCGGGATAGACTTTGGAAGAATCAAACTGCGGCGGGTAGAGCACCCAGGTGAGCATCTCCTGGGCGTCGACGGTCTTTATCATACGCTTTTCGTGGCGGATGGGGGACAGCCTGGACAGGATGGCGTCGTTCTCGTGGGTAATCTTGTCGATGAACCCGTCCTCGGGCTTGAGGGCGGCGATTTCGGTAGGGAAGTCCATTGAGGAGAAGGTCGTAAGGAGCGTGCCGTCTTCGCGGAAGGCGAAGGGTGTGCCGAAATCGGCGGTCTCGCAGTAGCTGGTCAGAGGGCCCTCTATGGTCTTGCCTACCGTGGCTATGCGGAAAATGCCCTGGACACCTTCTTTATATAAAGCATTGAAATAGATCCACTTGCCGTCCGGGCTGAAGACCGGGGAAGCGGCGTTCCAGGGGAGCTCCCAGGTGAGGTTGTTGGGGTTGTAGCCGATGAGCTCGGGGTGGCCGTCCTCTTCACAGTCGTGGTCGCGCAGGATGCTGACTTCGAAGATGTCGACCTTGTCGGCCTCGTAGCCGTCACGCTCCATCGAAAGCCAGATGAGGCTCTCGCCGTCGGGGCTCCAGACCGGGTTGGTGTTGTAGCCGGCGGGGCAGAGGCCCTCGAGAGAAGAGGTGTCGCCCGTCTGCAGGTCATAGACGTAGATTTTGGTGCCGGTGGAGAATGCATACTGCTTGCCTTCGAGCTTTTTGCAGGAATAGGCTATGTAGCGGCTGTCGGGGCTCCAGGCGAGCTCTTCGAGTCCGCCCCAAGGCCCGTTGGGAAGCTGGTATTTTACCTCCGGGCCGCCGAGGATGTCGATGGAGTTCTCCGGAGTGATCTTCTTGCCGGCAGGCGCGACGAAACTGTGGTTGATCTCGGTCATCCAGTGGTCCCAGTGGCGGTACATCAGGTCCTCGGTGGCGTAGGCCTTTGCCTTCGAGAGCAGGGGATCGCTCTCGGAGGGGATCTCCACTGCCGAACGGACCTGGCTGACATAGAGGATGTGCTCCCCGTCGGGAGAGAAGCAGAACTCCTCGATGCCTGCAGGGACGTCGCTCATCTTGACTGCCTTGCCGAGTACGTTGCCGTTAAGGCGTGCTTTCCAGAGCTGGCCCCCCTGAAGATACCAGATGCTTCCTCCGTCCTTGCTCCACCTGGCGCAGCTGATGCTTTTGCCGCTGCGGGTAAGCTGGATTTTCTCTCCTCCGGAAGCCGGCGTGATGAAGAGGTTGCGGCAGGAACGGTTCTGCTCGATGGAGGTGTAGGAGACTCCGTAAAGGATGCTCTCTCCGTCGGGGGAGATCTGCGGATCGCTGAGTCTGCCCAGCGAGAGGAGGACTTCCGGCGTCATCCGGCCGTCCACAATTTCCGGGGACGACGGTCCGATGTACTCAGAATTGTCTTTCATTGTTGAAGAATTGCATCCTGCGGCAACAAGGGCCGCAGCAAAATACCAAAATAACTTTTTCATTTCTTGGGTTCGTATATTTCAGACGCTTTTTTCAGTTCACCGGCCACGGCGCTGCGGACGGACTCCGGGGAGAGCACTTCTATGCGTGCGCCGCGCCTGCACAGTTCCATAATGAAATCTTCATTCGGGATGAGGAACACCCGGAAGACGGAACTTCCGTCCGGGAGTGTTTCTTCTATCTCCTGAGTGGGGTGGAGAGGGAGATCTTTCAGGTATCTGGTCTCCTTGGGAACGGCCTTGATGCGGATTATCTCCGCTTTTTTGCCTTCTTCCGGGATATAGACTCCGTAGGAAACACGGAACAGCGAATCGACGTCGAAATCTTTCGGAACGGTGAAATCGGCGCCGGTCTCGCTCAGGGAACGGATCCTGTCGAGTCCATAGACGCGGAGAGCGTTGCGCTCCTTGCAGAAAGCTACGAGATACCAGCGGCGGGCGACCTCCTTGACCGCATAGGGCCGGACCGTGAGAGGCTCGGCCTCCGGAGAAGTGTATTTCTGGTAGCCGATGGCGAGCTCCCTGCCGTCGAGCATCGCTTTCATTATGGCGGTCAGGTGTCTGTGGCCGGAAGGGATTTCGTCGACGGACACGCGGCCGGTCAGCCTTTCCTTGCCCAGGGAGAGCATATTGCCGACCGTGAAGGTGTCGATGAGCCAGCGTGTGGAGGCGGCCGCATCGAGCGAGTCGTCTCCGCTGGGGATATAGTAGCACCTGGTGCTTCTGTCGCAGAGTATTTCTATGCCGAAGGCATCGAAGATGGCGGCCCTGTGGTTGTTGAACGAACGGCGGGGGTAGGCGGCGCCGTAGCGGCTCTCATAGCGCGAGGCGATCTGCTCGAGCGAAAGCCCGCCCGGGCCTGCGTCGAGAATGGTCCCGAGCAGCCAGATATATTTCTCTATGAGCTCACCTACCATATCTACGATATCTTCGAATAGTCCTTGACGGCGTATTTTTCACGGCGTATTTCATTGAGGAGAGGGGCGTTGACGGGCTGCTCGAGGGAAGGGTCGCGGTCGAGGACGCTCGTGGCGTAGGCGCGGGCATCCGAAAGGATGAGGCTGTCCTTTGCCAGGGAGGCGATGTTGAGGTTGATGGGAAGGCCGCTCTGGGCGGTCCCTTCGAGGTCGCCGGGGCCTCTCATCTTCATATCCTCCTCGGCGAGGACGAAGCCGTCTTCCGTCGAGCACATCAGGTTGAGACGCTTTTTCGATTCGTTGGAGACCTTCTGCCCGGTCATCAGGATGCAGAACGACTCGTCGGAGCCTCTTCCGACGCGGCCGCGCAGCTGGTGGAGCTGGCTGAGGCCGAACCGTTCGGAACTTTCGATGACCATCACCGAAGCGTTCGGGACGTCAACTCCGACCTCGATGACGGTCGTCGAGACAAGGATATTGGCCCTGCCGGCCACGAAGGCCGACATATTGAAATTCTTCTCCTCGGTGGTCTGCTTGCCGTGGACTATGGCCACCTTGTATTGTGGGAGAGGAAAGTAGGTCACTATTTCTTCATAGCCTTTCTCGAGGTTCTGGTAGTCGATCTTCTCGCTTTCGAATATGAGGGGATAGACCACGAACACCTGACGGCCCAGGGCTATCTGCTGCTTCATAAAGTTGTAGAGGGCCATCCGCTTGCTTTCGGTCATCTGGATCGTCTTGATGGGCTTGCGGCCGGGGGGCATCTCGTCGATGACGGAGACGTCGAGGTCGCCGTAGAGAGTCATCGCGAGGGTCCTCGGGATGGGGGTGGCGGTCATAACGAGGACGTGGGGCGGAGGGCCTCCCGGGTTCTTGGACCAGAGCCTTGCACGCTGGTCCACCCCGAAGCGGTGCTGCTCGTCCACGATTGCAAGGCCGAGCGCCTTGAACTGGACGGTGTCCTCGATGAGGGCGTGGGTGCCGACGAGGATGCTGAGCGAGCCGTCCTGAAGGCCGGCGTGGATGCTGCGCCTTGCGGCGACGCCGGTCGAGCCGGTGAGGAGCTCGACGCGGACACCCGTCGGGGCGAGGTACTTCGATATGTTGGCAAAGTGCTGCTGGGCAAGCACTTCCGTCGGGGCCATAAGGCAGGCCTGGTAGCCGTTGCCGACTGCGATGAGCATCGACAGCACGGCAACCATAGTCTTGCCGCTGCCGACATCGCCCTGGAGAAGGCGGTTCATCTGCGAGCCGCTTCTGAGATCTTCCCTTATCTCACGGATGACCTTCTTCTGGGCGCCCGTAAGGGTGTAGGGGAGAGCTTCGTAGCAGCGGTTGAAGGGCTCGCCGACCATAGGCATAGGGATGCCGCAGGCGGCCCTGCTCCTGACGAACTTCTGCTTGAGAAGCGACAGCTGGAGGAGGAAAAGCTCTTCGAACTTGAGCCTGTAGACGGCTTTGTTGAGGGCGTTGCCGTCGACGGGGAAATGGATGTTGCGAAGCGCGTAGGAAAGGGGAACGAGCCCCTTCTCGCGGAGAACGTATTCGGGAAGCGTCTCCTGAAGAGTCGGCAGGACGATTGACAGGGCTTCGGAGACGAGCTTCTGGATGGTCCTGCCGGTGATGCCGGCGTTTTTGATCTTTTCGGTGGAGGAATAGACTCCGCTGATGGAAGACTTGCCGCTTTCGCCGGGGGGAGGGGGAGAATCGATCTCCGGATGGACTATGTTGATGCGCCCCTTGAAAACGACGGGTTTGCCGAAAAAGAGGTAGACGCTGCCGGGGGTGAGCTTTTCGGATATCCACTTGAATCCCTTGAAGAAGACGAGCTCGAGCTCACCGGTCGTGTCGGTCACGATGACGCTGAGGCGCTTGCCCCCTTTGCCTTCTCCGCCGCCCTGCATCTCGGAGCGGACGACCTGTCCAAGGATCTGGACATCGGCCATCCCGGCCTCCAGGGAGCCGATTTTGTGGATGATGCCGCGGTCGATGTAGCGGAACGGGTAGAAACGGAGAAGATCGCTCACGGTGCTGAGCCCGAGCTCCGACTTTAGCAGCGCAGCCCTTTTCGGCCCAACTCCGTGGAGGAACTGGATTTCCATATTCAGACGATCATTCCCCATATCGTCACAAAATACGAAAAATTCTTTAAATTTGCCATCGCAATGGAAAGTATTGTCATCAATAACGACGATTTTTTCGCCAGCGTGCTGGAATGCCTGAAGGAAGGCCGCGATGCGACCATCCCTGTGAAGGGCTTCAGTATGCTGCCTCTCATACGCGGCGAAAAGGATCTGGTGATCCTCAGGGCGTGCAGTGAGGTGCGTGAGAAGGACATCGTCCTTTTCCGTTGCAACGGCCGTTATATTATGCACAGGATCATTTCCATCAAGGGCGACGACGTGGAGATAATGGGCGACGGCGTCATTGGCAACAGGGAGAATGTCCGTCTTGGAGACATCTGCGCAAGGGCGGAGTGCATACTCCGCAGAGGCAAGAAGCGCATCAACCCCTACAGCCGGCCGATGCTGCTGCTGTTTTCCTTATGGTACAAGCTGCTGCCTTTGCGCCCATATCTGCTTTATGCCTACAGGCTTTTGCCGTGGAATTACTTCTGGGTACGCCGCCAGATACGGGCCGCCTCGTCAAAGGGCTGAGCGCAGGTAGTCCCTGAATCCTTCGATATCGAGATTATAACTCCTGACCGGAGCAATCTGCTCTCCGTCGGGGGAGAGGATTATGTAGGAAGGCTGTGAATTGACTCCGAAACGCTTCCTCGCTATCTCGGAATTGACTCTTCCGACATCCTTGAGAACCTTGCCGCCGTCGGTGCGAACCCATTGATCTTCAGGGAGCTTGGCCTTGTCGTCGGTGTGGAGGGCGACTATCTCGAATCTTTCGCGGAGCAGCCCGAGGACCTCCGGGTCGCTCCACACCCTCTCTTCCATCTCGCGGCAGTTGACGCAGCCGTAGCCCGTCACGTCCACGAAAACCGGCTTGCCGCTTTCCGCGGCGGCTTCGAGGCCGCTCTCCACGGAAGGCCAGGCCTGGAGGCCGTGGGCGATGGTGATGGTCTTTGCGTCGCCGGAGGGGGCTTCGCGGACTTCCTGCCGGCCAATGACGAAGTCCTGTGTCTCAAGGGGCGGGAGATAGCCGGAGAGGGCCTTGAGAGGCGCTCCGAACATCCCCGGAATCATATAGACCACGAAGGTGAACACCGCGCCCGCAAGGATGAACCTGAAGAGGGAGATCTTCTCCGTCTTCTCCTCTTTCTTGAAGGTGATCTTGCCGAGAAGATATAATCCTAAAAGAGTGAAATCGACGATCCATATCGCCAGGTAGATCTCGCGGTCGAGGATGCCCCAATGGTAGGTCTGGTCGGCCACGGAGAGGAATTTGAGGCCGAGGGCCACCTCGATGAAGCCGAGCACTACCTTGACCGAGCCGAGCCAGCTCCCGCTTTTGACCTTCTTCAAAAGCGAAGGGAACATAGCAAGGACGGTGAACGGCAGGGCGAATGCGACCGAGAATGCCAGCATCGTGGCCATCGGGACCCAGAATTCGCCGCCGGTCGAGCGTATGAGCACGGAGCCCACGATTGGTCCGGTGCAGGAAAATGACACCAGCACGAGCGTGAGGGCCATAAAGAAGACTCCCGCAAGGCCTTTCCTGTCGCTGCCCTTGTCGGCCTTGTCGGTCCATTTCGACGGAAGGGTGATCTCGAACGCGCCGAAGAAGGATGCGGCGAAGACCATAAATATCACGAAGAAGAGCAGGTTGGGGAGCCAGTGGGTGGAGAGCCAGTTGAAGATGTCGGCGGTGACCGCATCGCCTCCGAGGAGCCTGGTCAGAAGGATGATGACCGAGATAGGAAGCGTGTAGAGCAGCACTATGAAAAGCCCGTAGGCGAAGGCCTTCCTCCTGCCGGCGGCAGGGGAGGACTCGCTCTTCAGGAAGAACGACACCGTCATCGGCACCATCGGGAACACGCACGGCGTCAGGAGCATCGCCAGGCCCCAGAGGATGGCTTCGAGAATGAGCTTCCAGAGCCCCCGGCTGCTTTTTTCCTTTGCGGCAGGGACGGAGACCACGGCTTCTTCGGGGAATCCGCAATGGCCCTCCTCGTCGCACGCAGTGAACGAGACTGTCGCCTCCAGATCCTCCGAAGCCGCTGCAATCTTCTGGGTGAACTCCACCTTGCCCGAATAGACCGTCTCGCCCTTGAAGTCGAAGCCTTCACTTACGGCCTCGAGAGGCCCTGCTGGCTCTGCCGGGGTGGCCCAGCGGACCGAGGTGGTGTTGTAGCCGTCGCCGGGGCCATAGATGTGGAGCCCTTCCGGGACGGAGGCCGTGAAGGTCACCTTCACAAGATCTCCTTCTTTTACCGAAGATGCGCTCCAGGACACGCCTTGCGCCATCATTGAGACGGCACAGAAAAGTGTCAGGGATATGGCCGCGGCGCGCTTCATTATTTTGCGAAAGCTACCGAACGTGTCTCGCGGATGACCGTGATCTTGACCTGGCCGGGATAGGTCATCTCGTTCTGGATGCGGGCTGCAATCTCTCCGGAGAGGACGGCGGCCTGCTGGTCGGTCACTTCTTCGGCACCGACGATGACGCGGAGCTCGCGGCCGGCCTGGATGGCGTAGGAGTTGGTCACGCCCGGGTAGGACGCGGCGAGATCCTCCATACCCTTGAGCCTCTTGATGTAGGACTCGATGACCTCACGGCGTGCACCGGGACGGGCGCCGGAGATGGCGTCGCCGATGAGCACGATGGGGGCGATGAGGGATGTCATCTCGACCTCTTCGTGGTGGGCTCCGATGGCGTTGCAGATCTCGGGACGCTCCTTGTACTGCTCGGCGAGCTTCATTCCGAGAAGGGCGTGAGGGAGCTCGGGATCGTCGTTGGAGACTTTGCCGATGTCGTGGAGGAGTCCGGCCCTCTTGGCGGCCTTGACGTTGAGACCGAGCTCGGAGGCCATTATGGCGCAGATGTTGGCGACTTCGCGCGAGTGCTGAAGCAGGTTCTGTCCGTAGGAGGAACGGTATTTCATACGGCCGATCAGGCGGACGAGCTCCATACTCATCCCGTGGATGCCGAGGTCGATGCAGGTGCGCTTGCCGGTCTCGAGGATCTCTTCTTCAAGCTGCTTGGAAACCTTGGCAACGACTTCCTCGATGCGGGCCGGATGGATGCGGCCGTCGATGACGAGCTGGTGGAGCGAAAGCCTCGCCACCTCGCGGCGGACGGGGTCGAAGCTGGAGAGAAGGATGGCATCCGGGGTGTCGTCGACGACGATCTCGACGCCGGTCGCGGCCTCGAGAGCCCTGATGTTGCGCCCTTCACGGCCGATGATGCGGCCCTTGATGTCGTCGTTCTCGATGGGGAAGGTCGTGACGGCGTTTTCGATGGCCGTCTCGGTCGCGGTCCTCTGGATGGTGCTGATGACTATCCTTTTGGCTTCCTTTGCGGCGTTGAGGCGGGCTTCATCCATAGTGTCGTTGATGTAGGCCTGGGCCTCGGTGCGGGCTTCCGCCTTCATATTCTCCATCAGGATGTTCTTGGCTTCCGTTGCGCTCATAAGGGCGATGCTTTCGATCTGGCGGTTGGCTTCGTCCTTGAGGCGGTCGTACTCTTCGCTCTTGCGCTCGAGGGCCTCTTCGTGGCTCTTCAGGGCCATCTTCTGGGCGTCGGCCTCCTTGAGCTTGCGCTGGAGATCCATATTCTGCTGGTTGAGGGTGTTCTCCTTCTGGCGGATGCGGTTTTCGGCTTCGCGGATGCGGGCGGAGGACTCGTTGACATACTGGTCGTGCTCGCTCTTGAGGGAGAGGAACTTCTCCTTTGCCTGGAGAATCTTCTCGCTCTTGATTTTTTCCGCTTCAATCTCCGCCTTGCGGAGGATGTCCTCTTTCTGGCCGTTAAGGCTCCTTTTCCGGACGGGTATGTAGATCGCAAGCGTGAGAACCGCACCTGCGACTGCTCCGATTATCAAAAACAAGTATTCCATAATATATATTTGGTTTTAGTTGTCACACATATAAACGGACAAAGCCGCTTCCTTATTCAGGAAACGGCTCCGGCATATTGAAAAAGCCGCCGTCATCTTAGCAGAAAAATCTTCTAAAAAGATTTGGGCTCCATCCGCTTTCCGGCTTCCCCTGTCCTTGGCGGAATCCCCTGAGGGATTGGGGCCTGTCGTCTGCGGTCTGAGATTTCCCGGTACCTCGGTACTTGTTGTTTTCGCTGGGAGGTACGGCGGCTACTTCTTTGAGTCAAGATAGGACAAAGTGTCTGCAAGCAGCTTTGCAGCCTCATCTTCAAGGGCTTTTTTGCCTTCTTCCGCTGAAAGTCGGGCGATGCACTCGTTGAGGGCGACGAAGGGCATCAGTTCGGTGTCCTTGTGGCCCGGGAATGAGCCCATATACGACGAAAGGCGGGAGTTGACGCTTTCCGCGGCAAGGCGGATCCTGCGCTCTTCCTCCTGGGAGTCGGCGTTCAGGATGTACTCCTTGCCCGCAAGGCGTATGGTGATTCTCTGTGCCATTTTCAGCCTTCCATTGCGGAGATGCATTTATCTATCTCCCTTATCATCCGGTCAATTTTTTCCTTGGCGGAGGCGTTGGAACCTCCGGATGGGTTGAAAGCCGCGGACAGACGGAGGGACTCCATCTTATCTTCAAGCTCGGTTATCCTTTTCCTGAGGGCATCGGCCTCCGCTTCGCGCTCGGCAAGAGAGGAGCGGAGAGATTCCTTCTCCGCCTTTTCCGCTTCATAGAGAGCGATCAGCTCCGCTATGCTGTTTTTCAACTTTTCGAGCATTCTTCGGCTTTTACCCTTAATCTCTGCAAAAATAATAATTTTTATCGCTAAAACTAAAAAATCGTTTAATTTTGTAAAAAAATTATATAGATGTTTTTTTGCTACATAAAGACTCTGTCCAAAACCCTTCGAACCTACGGTTCTTCGTCCCCAGTTTCCTTCGGTCACAGTCAAGCCCATTCGTGAGGCCATGGGCGGCCACAGGTTTTAGACAGAGTCTTTATTCCGCTAAATATCATTGAGATGAAAAATTACGGTTTGATTCGAGTGGCGGCGGCGACGCCGGTGGTGAAGGTGGCGGATCCGGAGGCGAATGCGAAGGCTATAATTTCGATGATCGACGATGCGGAGGAGAACAAGGTCTCCATCCTTGTCTTCCCCGAGTTGTCCGTGTCGGGCTACACCTGCGGCGATCTTTTCGGCAGCAAGTCCCTTGCGGAAGGTTCGGAGAAGGCGGTGCGGGCGGTTATGGACCACACAAGGGGCCTTGAGATCACCGTTGTCGTCGGCGCTCCCGTCCGTTGCCACGACAGACTCTACAACTGCGCGGTCGTCATCCGCAACGGCCTGGTCAAGGGCATAGTCCCGAAGATCTATCTTCCGACCTACAACGAATTCTACGAGTCCCGCTGGTTCGCCTCGGGGAGCGACTTCCTGACCGGCGACCTCTGCGGAGCCGGCCGCTTCCTCGACGACGGCACAGCCTATGTGCGCGAAGGCTTCTGCAGCGAGACCGTCTACGCCGGAAAGCGGTGCAACATATCTCCCAACCTCCTTTTCAAGGTAGGCGAGGCCTCTTTCGCAGTCGAAATATGTGAAGACCTGTGGACTCCCGTCCCTCCTTCCTCATTCCACTCGGTGGCCGGGGCGCAGATAATCCTCAACCTCTCGGCCAGCAACGAGGTTCTCCTCAAGCACTCCTATCGCAGGAGCCTCGTGTGCGAGCAGAGCGCCCACACCCTTTCGGGCTATGTCTACTGCTCGGGCGGCTACGGCGAGTCCTCGCAGGACCTCGTCTACGACGCTTCTTCGCTCATCTATGAGAACGGCGCCCTTCTGGCTGAAGCCCAAAGGTTTATGACCGGTCCCGAAATGATATTCGCCGACATCGACGTCGAGAAGCTAAGCTTCCTTCGCCAGAAGCGCAGTTCCTTCCATTATGTCACGCCTGACGGTAAGGGCTCTTCCTTCTACGGCAGGATGTATTCCCGCCTCGACCTCGGCAAGGCCGCCTCGACGGATTTCACCCAGCAGCTTTTCCGCAGGATCGAGCCGCATCCCTTCGTGCCGGAAGGCAAGGATGCCGATCTGGAAGGCCGCTGCCGCGAAGTCATCTCCATCCAGGTCCTCGGCCTGGCGAGGAGGCTTGAGCACGTGAAGGCACGTTCAGCCGTCATAGGCATCTCCGGCGGGCTCGACAGCACCCTCGCCCTCATCGTGACCGTGATGGCCTTCGACAAGCTCAACTGGCCCCGCAACGGGATCATCGGAGTCACGATGCCCGGCCTCGGCACCTCGTCCCGCACGAAGGGCAACGCCGGCGCCCTTATGGCCGCCCTCGGGATCACGACGAAGGAGATCTCCGTCGTTCCCGCAGTCGAGCAGCATTTCAGCGACATCGGCCACGACCCCTCCGTCATCGACAGCGTCTACGAGAACGCCCAGGCGAGAGAGCGCACCCAGATTCTTATGGACATTTCCAACCAGACCGGCGGCATCGTCGTCGGCACGGGCGACCTTTCGGAGCTCGCTCTTGGCTGGTGTACCTACAACGGCGACCATATGTCGATGTATGCCGTCAACGCTTCCGTCCCGAAGACTCTCGTCAGGGAGCTCTGCCGCTTCTGCGCGGAGAACGTGTTCAAGGACGGCCTGAAATCCTGCGGCCGCACGGCAGGGGAGATCATCCTCGACATCGTCGACACCCCGATCAGCCCCGAGCTCACTCCTGCCGGCAGGGACGGCAAGATTGCGCAGCTCACCGAAGACCTCATCGGTCCCTATGAGCTTCACGATTTCTTCCTCTATCATTTCTTCCGCTTCGGCTGCTCTCCGGCGAAGATTCTCTTCCTTGCGGAGAATGCCTTCGGAAGCCGCTATGAAAAAGAAACCCTCCTGAAGTGGCTTAAAGTCTTCTTCAAGAGGTTCTTCTCACAGCAGTTCAAGAGGAGCTGCCTTCCGGACGGGCCCAAGGTCGGCTCCGTCTCTCTGTCGCCGCGCGGCGACTGGCGAATGCCTTCGGATGCGGCCGCGCAGCTATGGCTGGCTGAACTCGAATCCTTATAGTCTCGCGATGACCTCCTCGAAAAGGGAGGTCATTTTGTCTGCGGCCGCGTCGGCTGCCGCGACGATGGCTTCACCGTCGGTCACGTAGTCGTCCTCGTCGGGGGCGACGTCGGTGATGACGGACATCCCGAAGACGGGGATGGAGCTGTGGCGGGCCACAATGACTTCCGGAGTCGTGGACATACCCACCGCGTCGGCGCCGATGGAGCGGAAG
>JAFZME010000138.1 GCA_017553405.1 Bacteroidales bacterium | reverse complement strand
TCCATCGGCACCGAGAAGTCCAAGGGCACCAAGGTCTTCGCCCTCGCCGGCAAGATCAACAACGTCGGCCTCATCGAAGTCCCTATGGGCACGACTCTCCGTGAGATCATCTACGACATCGGCGGCGGCGTCAAGGGCGGCAAGAAGTTCAAGGCCGTCCAGACCGGCGGTCCTTCCGGCGGCTGCCTTACCGAGAAGCACCTCGACATCCCCATCGACTACGAAAGCCTCGCGGCAGCGGGCTCTATGATGGGTTCCGGCGGTATGATCGTTATGGACGAGGACGACTGTATGGTCTCCGTGGCGAAGTTCTTCCTTGAATTCACCGTCGACGAGTCCTGCGGAAAGTGCACCCCCTGCCGCATAGGCAACAGGCGTATGCTCGAGATCCTCGACCGCATCACCAGCGGCCGCGGCACGATGGAAGACATCGACCGCCTCGAGAGCCTCGCCAAGGTCATCAAGGACACCGCCCTCTGCGGCCTCGGCCAGACCTCCCCCAACCCCGTGCTCTCCACCATCGCCAATTTCCGCGACGAGTACATCGAGCACGTCCGGGATCACGTCTGCCGCGCCCACAAGTGCAAGGCCCTCCTGACCTACTCGATCAACCCGGACATCTGCAAGGGCTGCAGCCTCTGCGCCCGCAACTGCCCTGCCGAGGCCATCGCAGGCGAGCCTCGCAAACCTTTTGTCATCAACCCTGAAAAGTGCATCCGCTGCGGTATGTGCCTGTCCCGCTGCCACTTCGGCGCCATCACTGTACGATAATGGAAAACTTGATAAACCTTACAATAGACAACCGCCCCGTCAGCGTCCCCAAGGGGACCACGGTCCTGGATGCAGCCGCTTCCATCGGCATCAACATCCCGGCTCTCTGCCATATCGACCTCAAGGGCACCTGTGTTAAGAACTCCCCTGCATCCTGCCGTGTCTGCGTGGTGGAGGTGGAAGGCAGGCGCAACCTGGCCCCGTCCTGCGCCACGATGTGTATGGAAGGTATGGTCGTCAAGACCAACACCGCCCGTGTCATCCAGGCCCGCAAGACGGTCGCCGAGCTCATCCTTTCCGATCACCCCAACGACTGTCTCACCTGCCCCAAGTGCGGCGACTGCGAGCTGCAGAAACTCGTCACAAGGTTCAACATCAGGGAGATGCCATATAAGGGCGAGCAGTCCTTCCGCAAAAAGGAGCAGACCGTCGCCATCACCCGCAATATGGACAAGTGCATACTCTGCCGCCGCTGCGAAAGCGTGTGCAACAACGTCCAGACAGTCGGCGTTCTCGGCGCCGTCCGCCGCGGTTTCGCCACGACCATCGCCCCGACCTTCGACAAGATGTTCACCGAGACCAACTGCACCTATTGCGGACAGTGCGTCGCAGTGTGCCCGACCGGCGCCCTCACTGAAAGGGACAACACCGACCGCCTCCTCGACGACATCTGCAATCCCGACAAGATCGTCATCGCCCAGCCCGCTCCCGCGGTCAGGGTGGCTCTCGGCGAAGAGTTCGGTATGCCCGCCGGAAGCATCGTGACCGGTAAGCTGACCACGGCGCTCCGCTACCTCGGCTTCGACCACGTGTTCGACACCGACTTCGGCGCCGACCTCACCATTATGGAAGAAGGCGCGGAGATTCTCCAGAGGCTCAAGGCATTCCTCGGCGGAGACAAGAGCGTCAAGCTGCCGATTATGACTTCCTGCTGCCCCGCCTGGGTCAATTTCTATGAACACAACTATCCGGATCTTCTCGAATATCCGTCCTCGGCGAAGTCCCCGGCGCAGATGTTCGGCGCCATAGCGAAGACCTACTGGGCCGACAAGATGGGCATCCCGCGCGACAAACTTGTCGTCGTGTCCATAATGCCTTGCCTTGCAAAGAAATACGAATGCGAAAGGGATGAGTTCAAGGTCGACGGCAATCCCGATGTCGACTACTCCATCTCCACCCGCGAGCTCGCAAGGCTCATCAAGAGGTCCAACATCGACTTCCTTTCACTCCCCGACACCGACTTCGACAAGCCTCTCGGCGAGTCTTCCGGTGCGGCGGCCATCTTCGGCGCGACCGGCGGCGTGATGGAGGCAGCCCTCAGGACCGTCTATGAGGTCTACACGGGCAAGACTCTCCCCCGCATCGAGTTCCACGACGTACGCGGCCTCGACGGTATCAAGGAAGCGACCATCGACCTCGCGGGCTTCCCCCTCAAGGTCTGTGTCGCCCACACCCTCGGCAACGCCCGCATCCTTATGGACCGTCTGCGCAAGGGCGAGCTCGACTACCACGTGGTCGAAGTGATGGCCTGCCCCGGCGGCTGCATCGGCGGCGCTGGCCAGCCCTACCACCACGGCGACGTCGAGATCCTCAAAGCCAGGACGGCAGCCATCTACCGCGAGGATGAAGGCAAGCCCATCCGCAAGAGCCACGAGAACCCCGACATCAAGGCCCTCTACAAGGAATTCCTCGGAGAGCCCCTCAGCGAGCGTTCGCACCACCTTCTTCACACCCGTTATTTCGACAAAAGCTTATGAGTAAGATATCTTGTGAAGCCCTTTCCCGCACGGCAGAGATCTGCGAGAAATTCAATTGCGACCCCGGAGAGCTCATCTCCATCCTCCACGAGTGCCAGAACACCCTCGGCTACCTGCCTGAGGAAGTCCAGAAGGTGATTGCTGACAAGCTGGGCATCCCGGTCCAGAAAGTCTACGGAGTGGTGACCTTCTACTCCTTCTTCTCGATGGTGCCGAAGGGCAAGTACCCCGTGTCGGTGTGCCTTGGGACCGCCTGCTATGTGAGGGGTTCCGACAAGGTGCTCGAAGAGTTCCGCAGAGTGCTAGGCATCGACGTGGGAGAGACCACCCCCGACGGGAAGTTCTCCCTCGACTGCCTGCGCTGCGTCGGCGCCTGCGGTCTCGCTCCCGTGGCGACCATCGGAGAAAAGGTGTATGGCCGCCTCAACCCTTCGGACATCAAGAAGATAGTGTCCGAATTCGAGGACTAAAAGATGTACGATCCGTCTTCACCGCACGCCGGTGAATTCATAGACAACGAGGAAATCCTGGAGACTCTCTCTGAGGCCTCCAGGGAAAGCCTCAACCTCTCCCGCGTGAGGGAGATTCTTGAGAAGGCCGCTCTCTGCAAGGGACTCACCCACAGGGAAGCGGCCATCCTTATGGACTGCCGCGACGAGTCCGTAGAGAAGGATATCTTTGCCCTGGCGGCAAAGATCAAACAGCGTTTCTATGGCAACCGCATCGTCCTGTTCGCCCCGCTCTACCTTTCCAATTACTGTGTCAACGGCTGCGTCTATTGCCCGTATCACCTTAAGAACAAGAGCATTCCGCGCCGCAAACTCTCGCAGAAAGAGATTGAGGAGGAGGTCAGGGCGCTGATCCGTATGGGCCACAAGAGGCTCGCGGTCGAAGCCGGCGAGGACCCCCGCAACAATCCTCTCGAGTACATTCTCGATTCCATCAAGACCATCTATTCGGTCCGCGAGGGCGGCAATTCCATCCGCCGTGTCAACGTCAACATCGCGGCGACGGACGTCGAGTCCTACCGCAAGCTCAAGGAAGCCGGTATCGGCACATATATCCTTTTCCAGGAGACCTACAACAGGGAAAAATACCGCAGGCTCCACCCGACCGGGCCAAAGAGCAATTACGAGTACCACACGGAAGCGATGGACCGCGCCCAGGAGGGCGGCTGCGACGATGTCGGAGTGGGCGTGCTCTTCGGGCTTGAGGACTACCGTTACGAGCTCGTCGGCCTGCTTATGCACGCAGAGCACCTGGAGGCCCGCTTCGGAGTAGGCCCGCACACGATAAGCGTGCCGAGGATCTGCCCCGCTGACGACATCTCGACCGAGGACTTCCCGGACGCACTGCCTGACGGTGTATTCGAAAAACTGGTGGCGGTGCTCCGCGTCGCGGTGCCCTACACCGGTATGATCATTTCCACACGTGAATCATCGAAGATGAGGGAGCGGCTTCTCCACTGCGGCATATCCCAGATCAGCGGCGGCTCCAGGACCAGCGTCGGCGGTTACACCACCGTCGAGCGCCACGACGAGACCTCCCAGTTCGACGTCTCCGACACCCGTTCGCTCGACGAGGTCGTGGGATGGCTCCTGGACAACGACCACATCCCGAGCTTCTGCACGGCGTGCTACCGCGAGGGCCGCACCGGCGACCGCTTTATGTCGCTCTGTAAGAGCGGCAAAATCGGCCTTTGCTGCACCCCCAACGCCATAATGACTCTTAAGGAATATCTTATGGACTACGCCTCCCCGGCGACCAGGGCGAAAGGCGAAGCACTTATTGAAAAGAGCCTTCAGGAGATACCTTCTGAAAGGGTTCTGGAAATCACACGCGAACGGCTGCGCAAGATAGAGGAGGGATCAAGAGACTTCAGATTCTGATGGAGAGGCTCCACATAGTGTTTCTCGGACCCGTCAACAGCGGGAAATCCACCCTGGTCAATCTCCTTTGCGGCCAGGAGGTCTCGCTGGTGAGCCCCGTTCCGGGCACGACCACGGACCCCGTCCGTAAGGTCGCGGAACTGCCGGGACTCGGCCCCTGTGTCCTGATTGACACGGCCGGCTACGACGACTCGTCGGCGCTTGGCGCGGAGCGCCTGCGCCTGACGGAAGCTGCCATCGATTCGGCCCACATCGCCGTAGTGCTCGGAGAGATCTCCGACAGGATTGAGTCAAGACTCTCCGGAAAGCCTGTCGTCCGTTACGCCGGAGAGGGCGCGGAGTGGCTTTTGGTGCGGCTGGCGGAGGCGGCGAAAGACCTTCCGCAGGAAGGCTTCCTCACCGGCAATCTCGTCGGTAAAGGCAGCCAGGTGCTCCTTGTTATGCCGCAGGACAGCGAAGCCCCAAAGGGGCGGCTCATCCTCCCCCAGGTCAATGTAATCAGGGAGCTGCTCGACAGGGGCTGCATCCCCCACTGCTGCACGGCGGAGTCGCTGCCGGACGCCATCAAGGGCCTCACCGGAGCGCCGGATCTGGTGATCACCGATTCACAGGTATTCAAGATAGTCGCCGAGACCATCCCCGCCGAGTGGCCGCTCACCTCGTTCTCGG
>JAFZME010000137.1 GCA_017553405.1 Bacteroidales bacterium | reverse complement strand
GGGGCCCCGAGAAGTGGAACGAGGACTACCGCGACCGCAACCGCATCAACTGCTACCCGACCGGCACATCCCCTTGCAAGACGGCCTGCCCGGCACATATCGCCGTCCAGGGCTATCTCAAGAAGGCCGCCGAGGGCAAGTATCGCGAGGCCCTCGAGCTCATCAAGCGCGAGAATCCGCTTCCGGCAGTGTGCGGCCGCGTATGCAACCGCCGCTGCGAGGACGCCTGCACCCGCGGCACGATCGACACCCCTGTCGCCATCGACGCCGTCAAGAAGTTCATCGCCGAGCAGGACCTCAAGGCCGAAACACGTTTCATCCCCGAGGTCAACATCTGCTCCAACGTGCAGGAGCGCTGGGAGGAGAAGATTGCCGTCATCGGCGGCGGCCCCGCCGGCATCAGCTGCGCCTACTATCTGGCGACTATGGGCTACAAACCCACCATCTTCGAGAAGAACGAAGAGCCGGGCGGTATGCTCCGCTACGGCATTCCTTCCTATAAACTCGGCAAGGACGTCCTCGCCGCCGAAATCGACATCCTCCGCGAAATCGGAGTGGATATCCGCTGCGGCGTGGAGGTCGGCAAGGACGTCACCATCGCCGGCCTTCGCGAAGAAGGCTACAAGGGCTTCTATGTGGCCATCGGCTGCCAGGGCGGACGCCTTCCGGGCATCCCCGGAGAGACTCTCGAAGGCACTACGACCGCCATCGACTTCCTCCACAATGCCAACACCGGCAAGACAAAGGTCTCCGGCAAGGTCGTCGTGGTAGGCGGCGGCAATGTAGCCATCGACGCGGCCCGCGTGGCTCTTCGCAGCGGCGCTTCCTCCGTGACGATGCTCTCCCTCGAGACCGAGGACATTATGCCCGCTTCCCTCGAGGAGCGCGCCGAAGCCCGTGAGGACGGAGTGGTCATCAACCCGGGCTGGGGCCCGAAGGAAGTCCTCGGCTCCGGCAAGGTCGAAGGCATAGTCTTCAAGAAGTGCACTTCCGTATTCAACGCCGAGCACAAATTCGCCCCGACCTATGACGAGTCCGAGCTCATCACACTCGACGCCGATATGGTCATATTCGCAATCGGCCAGACCGTGGTTCTCAAGGATATTCTCAAGGACACAAAGGTCGAGTTCTTCCGCGGTGTATATCCCATTGCCGACAAGCTCACCTACCAGACCGCCGAGCCCGACATCTTCGTCGGAGGCGATGTGTTCACAGGGCCCAAGTTCGCCATCGACGCCATTGCCGCGGGCAAGGAGGCCGCCGAAAGCCTCCACCGCTTCGTCCAGCACGGCCATATGACAATAGGCCGCAACCGCCGTGATTTCATTGAAATCGACAAGGGCGACATTCTGGTCGAGTCCTACGACAACTCCTCCCGCCAGGATCCCGGCGTGGTGCCCGTAAAGGACAAGTTCGCCGAGTACCAGGGCACCCTCACCGAGGAGCAGGTGCGCAAGGAGACGGCCCGCTGCCTTGGCTGCGGCGCCTCCGTCGTGGATGAGAACCGCTGCATCGGCTGCGGCATCTGCACGACCAAGTGCGGCTTCGACGCCATCCACCTCCACCGCGTCCACCCCGAGGCCAGCCATATGGTCACCTCAGAGGACAAGTTCAGCGGCATATTGCCGTATATGATAAAGAGGACGGGGAGAATCCTTTTCAAAAAGAAATAAGGAGATACACTCGGCCTGAAGGCCTCGGTATGACAAACGAAGAAGGTCTCGGCAAGACAATGTGAGATATGCACGAATTAGGGATAGTGTTCTATATCATTCGCGACGTGAAGAAAGCGGCGCAGGAGAATGGCGTGCCGCACGTAGACGCCGTCGTTATGAATATAGGCGAAGTGTCCACCGTCGTGCCCGAATACCTGACCGACTGCTGGAGATGGGCAGCCGACAAGGAGGATGTTCTCCGCGGGGCGGAGCTCCGCTGCGAGATCATCCAGGCGATAACCCGCTGCAACGCCTGCGGCAATGAATATTCCACAGTGGAGCACGGGAAAAAGTGCCCGCAATGTGGCAGCGAGGACACCTTTCTGGTTCAGGGCAATGAAGTTGAGATAAAACAAATAGAATTCAATTGATATGGCTTGTTTCATAGTACCGCTTGTGCAGGCGATAGCGACTTCCGCCTGCAGGAAAGCCTTCGGCAAAGACAGTTTTGCCGGTCGTCACATCGCTTCCCTCGAGCTGATGCTCTGGGGCGGCTCGGTGATGTTAATAGTAGACCATATAATCAACGGAGAGCTGACCTGGCGATTCCCCTTCATCACCGCCCTCGGAGAGACGGGCGGATGGAGTATAGTACTACGGGAGATGCTTACGGTCGGCGTACCTATGTCGGTCATAATCACCGCCGTATGGGTAGTCTACGGCGTGGTCAAAGACCGCAGGACACTGCAACAGTCAACCAAATAACCAATTAATAATTAAATTATGTTCTTTCAAGTTTATGGAGCTCACGCCCTTACACAGTGGGGAATGATGCTCGCGGTCCTTGTGGGCCTTATTCTCTTCAACGAATTCGCACGTCGCACAAAGTTCGGCGGCATCGTCACTTTCCTGGCCATCCCTCTGGCCCTCACCGCTTACTTCGTCGCCATTTTCATCGGTGTAAAGACCGGTGCGGAATGGGCCCTGAAAAACCAGACGCACGTCTATATGGCGGGCTGGTTCCACTATGCGAAGCTATATGCGGCCACTGCCGGGTGTATCGGATTTATGATGATCAAATACAAATGGGGCATCGGTGCCAGGCACTGGTTCAAGCCGTTCCCCTTCATCATCGTCGCGATCAACATCCTCATAGCCTGCGCATCCGACTTCGAGAGCGCATTTATGGGCTGGAACAAGTGGTGGCTGACCTCCGAAGGCGTATGGCAGTACGGCGGCTGGCACAATGTGATGAACGGCGTTGCCGGTCTGATCAACATTTTCTGTATGACCGCATGGTGGAACGTCTACGCCTCCAAGGACAAGAAGGATATGATCTGGGCCGATATGACCTGGGTCTATATCGTCATCTATGACATCTGGAACTTCGCCTACACCTACAACTGCCTGCCCACCCACAGCTGGTACTGCGGTGTCGCCCTTCTCCTCGCCCCGACCGTGGCGGCC
>JAFZME010000136.1 GCA_017553405.1 Bacteroidales bacterium | reverse complement strand
TCGGCCTTTTCATAGCCGATGGGATAGAAATTGATGCTTCTCGCCACGCCCGAAAGGGTGGGGAAGAAGCGCTCCCCGTCGCGGCTGCCGCAGATCTCCTCCACTATGACGGCCATCTTCTCTTCGGAAATGACATTGGCGGATGCCGTTATATAAGACCTCGAAGAAGCGTAATAGACTGAAGCATAGACGCTTTTGATGGCCTTGGCGAGCATACGGAACTGCTGGTCCGGGTCGTCCGACACGGGGATCATATAGGTCGAATAGACTCCGGCAAAAGGCTGGTAGTAGGAGTCCTCAAGTTTCGATGACGACCTCACCGCGAGCGGCTTGCGGACGCTGTGGATGAAGACTTTCAGCGCTTCCGTCAGGTCTTTCGGCAGCGTGGAAGCCACAAATTCGGACAGAATCTCCTCGTCGGAGAAATCCGAATTGATGACGTAGCGGAGGCCGTTCTCCTCGATGAAGGTGTCGAAATAGTCGGTCGTGACGACGAGAGTGCGCGGGACCGTGACACGGATGCCCTCCCACTTGTTGTAGAGGTCGTATTTCTGGAGGATATGGTTGAGGAAGGAAAGTCCTCTCGCCTTGCCTCCGACCGAGCCGTCGCCGAGCTTGGAGAAGGTCATCGTGTCGTTGAAGGTCTCCGGGTCGAATTTAGCCACCACTCCGAGGGCCTGCTTGACGCGGTAGTCGCGGATGGCCTTGATGGTCGTCTGGCGGAGGGTGTCGGAAAGCGACAGCGGCCTGATGATCTTGGCAATGGAGAAAAGGCCTCTGGCGAAGAGCCATTTGGAGACATAGTTCTTCTCAACGAGGGCGGCATACTGGCCCTGGTCGGCAGTTTTGAGGACTTCTTCCAGCTCACGCAGGTCGTGGGCCCTTGCCGAAACCTCTCCGGTCACAGGATCCGAGAAGATGAAATCGCCGAAGGCGAATTCGCGTTCGATGTATTTGCTTACTTCCGCAGTCAGCGTCTTGGACTGCTTGATGACGAATCCGACCTTGAGCTTCTCGGCGACGCTTCTCATACTCTCCTGCGACGATTGCAGGAGGATAGGCATCTTGGGATCGCGCTTGCGGATGTGGTCGCAGAGATCGATGCCGGCGTCGAGCTTCTCCGTCTCCGGACGGTCGCCCCTGTTGACCACGAATCCTATGTCGGAAATCACGCCCAGCAGGTTTTCGCTGTAGCGGTCGAAGAGGGAGACTGCTTCATTGTAGCTTGTCGCCATCAGGATCTTCGGCCTGGCCCTTTTACGGGCTATCTGCTGGTTCTCGTTGAGGGCTTCCTTGAGGGAGGCTGTGTTTTGCTGGAGGACGATTTTATAAAGAAGGGGCAGGTAGGTGGAATAGTACCTCACGGAGTCCTCCACGAGGAGGATGGCCTGCACCCCGCCGTCGAGGATGTCCTCTTCGGCGTTGAGCTTGTCTTCAAGGAGTTTGATGATGGCTATGATGAGGTCCGGGGAATTCATCCAGCAGAACATATAGTCTATGGATGAAGTGTCCTTCTCGTCGATCTGACGGTAGAGCTCGCGGGAGAAGGATGTCAGAAGGACTATAGGAGTCTCGGGCGCCAGGGCTTTCATCCTGGCGGAGAACGAGAACACGTCCACCTCGCCCACGTTGTACATCGTGATTACGAGGTCGACGTGCTCGCCGCCTTCAACGAGCGCGAGGGCCTCTACCGTCGACTCAGCGCGTACTATTACGGGCGGATTGCTCAGGTTGAGGTCCGAGTACTCCTTGGTGATGCGTGCTTCGATCCTTCCGTCCTCTTCGAGGGCGTAACTGTCATAGTTGGAACAGACCAGGAGAATCCTCCTGATCCGTTTTTCCATCAAGAAAACTCCTTCCATCGTTTTAGACAAGTCCCTGGTCGACCATCGCGTCGGCTACCTTGATGAAGCCGGCGATGTTGGCGCCTTTGACGTAGTTGACGTAGCCGTCCTCGAGAGTGCCGTAGCGGAGGCAGGCCGCGTGTATGTCGGACATAATCCTGCGGAGGTGGGCGTCGACTTCCTCCTTGGTCCAGTGGACTCTCATCGAGTTCTGGCTCATTTCAAGGCCTGAGGTGGCGACGCCGCCCGCATTGGATGCCTTGCCGGGGGAGTAGAGAAGCTTGTTCTCGAGGAACAGGGCCACCGCCTCCGGAGTCGAAGGCATATTGGCGCCTTCGGCGACGCAGAAGCAGCCGCCTTTCAGGAGGTTCTCCGCGTCGGCCTTCTCGATTTCGTTCTGCGTCGCGCAGGGGAGTGCGATGTCGCAGGGGACAGCCCACGGGCGCATCCCGGGATAATAGGTCGATTTGGGATACTTCTTCGCGTATTCGCTGATGCGGCCGCGGCGGACGTTCTTGAGTTCGAAGACATAGGCCATCTTCTCCTCGTCGAGGCCGTCGGGATCGTAGACGAAGCCGTCGGAATCCGACAGCGTAACGACCTTCGCTCCGAGGCGCATCGCTTTCTGGGCTGCATATTGGGCCACGTTGCCGGCACCGGAAATGAGGACCGTCTTGCCCTCGAAGGATTCGCCGCGCTGGGCGAGCATCTGCTCGGTGAAATAGCACAGGCCGTAGCCGGTGGCTTCGGGACGCAGGAGGCTTCCGCCCCATCCGAGGCCCTTGCCCGTAAGGGTGCCGGTGAACTCGTTGGAAAGCCTCTTGTACTGGCCGAAGAGGAAACCGATCTCACGGCCGCCGACACCGATGTCGCCCGCAGGGACGTCGGTGTCCTGCCCGATGTGGCGGAAAAGCTCCGTCATAAAGCTCTGGCAGAAACGCATCACCTCCGCGTCGGAGCGGCCTCTCGGATTGAAATCCGAACCGCCCTTGGCGCCTCCCATCGGGAGGGTGGTGAGGGAGTTCTTGAAGGTCTGCTCGAAGGCGAGGAACTTCATTATGGAAAGGTTGACGCTGGCGTGGAAACGGATGCCGCCCTTGTAGGGACCGAGTGCGCTGTTGCACTGCACCCTGTAGCCGCGGTTGATCCTGACCTCGCCGCGGTCGTCGGTCCACGGCACGCGGAACATCACTACCCTTTCGGGCTCGGCGATGCGCTCGAGAATCTTGAGATCCATAAGGTGGGGGTACTCCACGATGTAGGGGGCCACGCTCACGAGGACCTCGTGGACTGCCTGGTGGAATTCGGGCTCCCCGGGGTTCCTGCGAAGGAGCTCGGCCATAAAGCCGTCAATGTAATTCTGAGTGAACTTATCCATATTTTTACTACTAAAAAACCTGCAAATAGTCAGAAGCTGTTTTGAAATAATTTAATAAATTTCTTACAGTATCTTTTTTGATCTTTTTACATTTTTCATCAGTCACATAGCACCCACTATGTTCCTTCTTCAAACTGCAAAAATATCTAAAAAATCTTCTATAATAAACTTTATCAATCATTTCAAAACAGCTTCTCTCATTCTACGGTTAACAGACCGTGGAATTTGTCGTTGGCGCGGTAATGGTCGGCGTAGAGCGACTCAATCGTGACGACCGGCGCGGTAAATGTGCCGCTCTGGGTGACGAAGAAGGTCTCATCGATGGTGGTCTTCTCCTCCGGGAAGGTGTCGAAATAGTACTCCGTGCGCTCGGTCTTGACGTTGCGGTAGCCCTGCGGCGAGAATGTGTACCATCCCGCAGTGAGAGGCCTGAACCTCCATCCGTAGCGTCCGGAGAGCTGGTCGACCGGCCTCAAGGCCGCCTCGCGAGGAGCGAGGATGCGGATGAAGCTGCGGTTTTCGCCGTTCCAGATGTTGTAGCGGATGATGATGCGGTCGCCGGTCTTGACCTTGTCGCCTTCCTTTATCTCCTCGCCGGTGAGCTCGCTGAAGAATGTCCTTGAAATGGTGAAGCCGTTGCCGGCAGCCTTGATGTCGCTGAAGCGCGCTGTGACATCGGCCTTGAATATGAGTACTTTGGTCTGCAGGACAGCCTCCGAGCCGTCAAGCACCGTCGAGATGGCGTTGACGAAGGCGGGATCCTCGTCCCACTTCTGCGTCTCTTTCTGAAGCATCAGCCAGATGCGCAGCCCGTCGGCAAGGCGCGCGGATTCATCTTTCGAGATGGCGCCCTTGACCGTTCCGTCGTCCTTGGAAGCGTCGGAGAAGAGGTCTGCGAGCAGCGAGTGGGCGTAGGCTTCGTTTTCAAGAAGGCCTCTCCACGGCATCACGGCGTTGGGATAGTAGATCCCGCCGTCGCGGTGGTCCACAGCGTATTCGCTGAGGGAAACCACATCGGCGGCCGCGCTGCGCACCAGCTTGTTGGAAGCGACGCCCTTGACGCCCCAGGCCTTGGCGAGGGCGACACCCTCCTTGCTGGCGGCAAGGTTGCGAAGAGTCTTGAGGCGGCGGGCCTTGGAAAGGATGGCGCCCTGGAGACCGCGTCCGTCCTTAGCCTTCGGCGTAAGGTAGTCCTTGGCTTCGGCCTTGAAATCCTTCATCCTTTCCTTGAAGAGTTTCTTGTCGTTTATGGGGCCGACCTTGAATTTCACATTGGGATACATCGACCTGACATACATATATCTCGTGTCGGAAATCCATCCGCACCATTCGGGGAACTCGACGCCGAACTGCCTCTTGTCGAGATACTCGACCGAGGAAGTGAGATCGGGCACCTCGAAGCCGTGGGCCGCCAGGATGGCCGCCCTTTCAAGGATGACGGCGGTGATTGAGATGGAGGACTCCATCCCCTCGAACCAGCCGAAGCCGCCGTCGGAGTTGCGGCAGGCCATTACCTTCTTCAGCAGCTCAGCCGCCTCCTCTCCCGGCTCCTCGCCGCGGAGTTTGGAGGAAAGCATCGATGAATACCACGCCTCGGAGAGCGAGAGCACGTCGGGGCGCTCGGGCTCGATCTTGCCGGGGATGGCTTCCTTTATCATATCGAGAATGGATATCTCCTTGAACACGGCCTTTTCAGGGTCCGCGTTGACGAAACGGCTCTTGAGTGCGGCTATCAGGGCTTCCCTGTCGCCTCCGGCCAG
>JAFZME010000135.1 GCA_017553405.1 Bacteroidales bacterium | reverse complement strand
GCCCAGCCTCCTGGAAGTAGGCTTCGGGGCTGTCCGGAAGGTCGTAGTGGGCCACGAAGCGCACGTCGGGCTTGTCGATGCCCATCCCGAAGGCGTTGGTCGAGACCATTATCCTCGTGCGCCCTTCCTTCCAGTCGTCCTGCTTTTTGGAACGCGTCTGCGAGCCGAGCCCGGCGTGGTAGTAGTCGGCCTCGATGCCTTCGCTGCGGAGGAAGGCGGCGATCTCCTGCGTGAGGTTGCGGCTGCGGACGTAGATGATGCCCGTCCCCTCAACGCCGCGGCACAGGGAGAGCAGCTGGCCCTTCTTGTCCTCGGTCTTACGCACAATATAAGACAGGTTCGGCCTCTCGAAGCCGCTTCGGAGAAGGTTCTTCTCCTTGAAGCCGAGCCTGTCCATAATGTCCCCGGCCACGTCCGGCGTCGCCGTCGCCGTAAGGGCGATGACCGGGGCGTCGACAACCTTCCGGAGCTCGCCAATGGCGAGATAGTCCGGGCGGAAGTCATAGCCCCACTGGGATATGCAATGGGCTTCATCGACGACTATGAAAGAGACGTTCATATCCGGAAGATAGGATTGGAACGACCTCGTCGAGAGCCTTTCGGGCGAGAGATACAGGAACTTGAAGTCGCCGTAGGCGGCGTTGTTGAGCGCCAGGTCGACCTCGTGACGCGTCATACCCGCATAGATGGCGAGGGCCTTTATCCCCCTGTCCTGCAGGTTCTTGACCTGGTCCTTCATCAGGGCGATGAGCGGCGTCACGACCAGCGCGATGCCCTCTTTCATCATCCCCGGGACCTGGAAGCATATCGACTTGCCTCCGCCGGTCGGCAGTATGGCCAGCACGTCCTTGCCGGAGAGCGCATCCATAATGATGCTCTCCTGCATCGGCCTGAAACTCTTGTAGCCCCAGTACTGCTCAAGTATGTCGACCGGTCGCATCATATCCGCCGGTCAGCGCCTACCCGCCGAAGTTGTCGTAGAGGATGCTTTCGGGGGCGACGCCGAGGGAGTCGAGGAGGTCGTTGACGCACTTGACCATCATAGGCGGGCCGCACATAAAGTACTTGATGTCTTCGGGGGCCTCGTGGTCCTTGAGGTAGAGCTCGTTCATCACCTGGTGGACGAAGCCGGGGGTGTACTTGACACCTGCGGCGTCGGCTGCCGGGTCGGGACGGTCGAGGGCGAGGTGGAAGTGGAAGTTGGGGAACTCCCTCTCGATCTCGGCGAAGTCCTCGAGGTAGAACGCCTCGACGAGGGCGCGGGCGCCGTAGAAGAAGCGCACCTGCTTTTTAGTGTGCAAAGTCTTGAACAGGTGCATAATATGGCTCCTGAGGGGCGCCATACCGGCACCGCCGCCGACGAAGATGTACTCCTGGCTGTCGGGGTCGTCCTTCGGGAGGAGGAACTCTCCGTAGGGGCCGCTGATCCAGACCTTGTCGCCCGGCTTGCGGGAGAAGACGTAGGTCGAGGCGATGCCCGGAGGCACTCCGGGGACGAACTTGAAGACGCCGCGCGGCTGAGTCTTGTCGAACGGGGGAGTGGCGATACGCACGTTGAGCTTGATGAGGCCCTTCTCCGCAGGATACGAGGCCATCGAGTAGGCGCGGATCGTCGGCTCCGTGTTCTTGAAGCGGAGCGAAGTGATGCCGTATTTCTCCCAGTCGCCCATATAGATGGGATCGACGTCCATATCGGAGAAGTCGGCTTCGTATTCGGGAATGTCGATCTGGATATACTCTCCGGACTTGAAGTCGATCTCCTCTCCTTCGGGGAGGCGGACGGTGAATTCCTTGATGAAGGTCGCGACGTTCTTGTTGGATACGACCTCGCACTCGAGCTTCTTGACCGAAAGGGCCGACTCGGGGACGGCGATCTCAAGGTTGTCCTTGACCTTGACCTGGCAGCCGAGGCGCCAGCCGTCCTTGATCTCGCGGCGGGAGAAGAAGCCCGTCTCGGTCGGGAGGATGGTGCCGCCGCCTTCGAGGACGCGGACCTTGCACTGGCCGCAGTTGGCCTTGCCGCCGCAAGCGGAAGGCAGGAAGATGCCTTCGCCGGCGAGGGTGTTCATAAGGTTGCCTCCAGGGGTGACGGAGAGCTCCTTCGAGCCGCTGTTGATCGAAATCTTGACATTGCCCGAAGGGGTGAGCTTCGCCTTGATCCAGAGAAGGAGGGCGACGAGGATCAGCGTCACCAGGGTGATGAGGCAGATCGCGGAAATTACTGTCGTAAGCATTTTCTATCCTCCTTTTCTAAAGTGATATACCCATAAAGGTCATAAATGCAAGACCCATCAGGCCTACCGTGATGAACGTGATGCCCAGACCCTTGAGGGCTGCGGGGACGTTCGAGTAGGACATCTTCTCGCGGATGGCCGCGAGGGAGACGATGGCGAGGAACCAGCCGATGCCGCTGCCGAGGGAATAGACCGCGGCTTCACCTATGTTGACGAAGTCTTTCTGCTGCATAAAGAGGGAGCCGCCGAGGATCGCGCAGTTGACGGCGATCAGCGGCAGGAATATGCCGAGCGAGGAATACAGACTCGGCGAGAACTTCTCCACGACCATCTCGACTATCTGGACCATTGCCGCGATGACGGCGATGAATATGATGAAGCTGAGGAAGCTCAGGTCCACGTCGGCGAAACCTTCGCCGAGCCAGGACAGGGCTCCAGCCTTAAGCACATACTCGTTGAGGAGGTAGTTGACCGGGAGGGTCACAAGGAGAACGAAGATAACCGCGACACCAAGTCCGGCAGCCGTCTTTACGTTTTTGGATACCGCCAGGAATGAGCACATTCCGAGGAAGTATGCAAAAATCATATTGTCGACGAATATCGATTTTACGAATAAGCTTAGATATTCCATAGTCTTGACGTTGCTTGGTTATTTCTCCTGGAGGTCTTTCTGGATGGAGCGCTGCAGCCATACGATGCATCCGATGAAGATGAGCGCGAACGGAGGCAGGATCACCAGGTTGTTGGTCACGTAGCCGAAGCGGCCCAGAATGTCGAACCCGAAGAGGGTGCCGCTTCCGAGAAGCTCGCGGAAGAAGGCTACGACGATGAGGATGAGTCCGTAGCCGGCGCCGTTGGCGACACCGTCGAGGAACGAGGGCCAGGGCTTGTTGCCCAGGGCGAAGGCCTCGATGCGGCCCATTACGATGCAGTTGGTGATG
The DNA here is from genome assembly GCA_017553405.1 of Bacteroidales bacterium. GTDB lineage: Bacteria > Bacteroidota > Bacteroidia > Bacteroidales > UBA932 > Cryptobacteroides. The sequence goes on along the minus strand of JAFZME010000135.1, from coordinate 9,817 downwards.
ATGAGGCCGATGTAGACCGAGAGCTGCTTGTCGATGGCGTAGGTCGCCTCGAAGGACTTGAGCACCTGGTCTACCAGGATCACCATCATCGCCACCACGACCAGCTGGACGATGATGCGTACGCGGCTGGGAATCGTGTTGCGGAGGATGGAGAGGATGACGGATGAGACTCCTGTCACGACTATGACGGACAGGGCCATCACGAGAGCTCCCTTCAGCGTCACCGTGACGGCGAGCGAGGAGCATATACCGAGGACAAGGACGGTAATCGGGTTGCCCTTGAATATCGGGTTGAGAATTGTCTCTTTAATTTTTGCGTTCATACTCTATTCCTCCACTTCATTAGGTTTGCAACAATCCTCGCCGCAGCAGCCGCACTGCTCGCTGCAACACTCAGGGCCGCAGGAGACTTTGCAGTCGTCGCTTGTGCAGCACTTTTCGCAGGGGCAGGTTGCGCAGCAGCTTTTCTCACATCCGCTGCAGCAGCAGCTCTCTTCCTGGATGGAACAGGCGGAGACGGCTGCCTTGGCGCTGAAGTAGGCCTTGTAGGCGCGGAGCCAGACGTTGATGGCGTCGCTCAGGCCGTTGGAGGTCATCGTCGCGCCGGTGATGGCGTCGATGCGGCCGTCTTCAAGCACTTCGCTGCCGTCGGCGGCCTTGGGAGAGCCTCCCTTGACGATTTCGAAGATATGGCTTTCTTCAGGGGCGTCCCAGACGGGTTTTTCTCCTCGGAATTCGGCCTGGAAGGAAGGATCGTCCTTGATGCGGGCGCCGAGGCCGGCGGTCTCGCTTTCGTGGTCGAAATAGGCTCCGGTGACTGTCCCGGCTCCGTCAAAGGAAAGGTAGCCCCAGACCGGGCCCCAGAGCCCGGCTCCGTAGATGGGAACAACGGTGCAGCCGTTGTTGAAAACGAAGACGGGGAGTTCCGCCTCCAAGGCTTTTTCGGTGTCCTTTATAATATAATTAAGAGCCTTGAGCTCTTTCGGGGAGAAGACCTTGCCGGAAGGAAGGTCGGCGACCTTCTCTCCGGAAGGGTTGATCGTGAACGCCTCACCGAGGACGGAGGCGTACTTGTCGAGGACGGCGGCATTGCCCATCTTGCCGAACTCGGCCTTGGTGCCGAAACCGGCGGCGGTGAGCATCTGCGAGACGGTGTCGGCCTTCTCGTTGGCTTCCTGCCTGCTCTTGAGGGACTGCGATACGAGCGCGAGGACCGCGGCGACCACCACTACCACGATGGTCGTATATATCACAGTGTAGACATTGCTATTGGTATTCATAACTGGAATATGTTACGCGGTTCTGATTTTCTTTTCCCTGCGGGAAATGCTTACTGAGACGACGCAGTGGTCGATGAGAGGGGCGAAGGTGTTCATAAGCAGGATGGCGAGCATCATACCCTCGGCATAGCCGGGGTTGAACAGCCTTACGGTGATGGCCAGCGCACCGACGAGGAATCCGTAGATCCACTTGCCGGCTTCGGTCTGGGCGCTCGTGACGGGGTCGGTCGCCATAAACACGGTGCCGAACAGGAAGCCGCCGAGGACCAGCTGGTACCAGGCGGGGACATCCGTCACGCCGCCGATGCAGCCGAGCCAGCCCACGAGGAATGCGCCTGCGACGGAGGAGACCATAATCTTCCAGCTCGCGACGCCCGTCCAGATGAGGATGACGGCGCCGATGAGGATGGCGATTGCGGAGGTCTCGCCGACGCTGCCCGGGATGTCGCCGAGGAAGAGGTGCCAGAGGCTCAGGTCGCCGCTGAGGGCGGAGACGCCGCCTTCGCCTGCAACGGCGAGGGGAGTCGCACCGGAGACTGCATCGACGCCCTTGGGAGCGTGGATCCAGACCTCGGAGCCCGACATCTTCGACGGGTAGGAGAAGAACAGGAAGGCACGTGCGAGAAGCGCGGGGTTCCAGATGTTCATCCCGGTGCCGCCGAAGACTTCCTTGCCGAAGATGACCGCGAATGCGACGGCAATCGCGAGCATCCAGAGCGGAACGTCGACGGGGACGATAAGCGGGATGAGCATACCGGTGACCAGGTAGCCTTCGTTGACTTCCTCGTCGCGGATCTGCGATGAGGCGAACTCGATCGCAAGGCCGACGGCGTAGGAAACTATAAAGAGAGGAAGCGTTTTCAGTAGACCTTTCCAGAAACACATCCAGAAGCCCCATCCGAGGCCGTATAGAGTGGACGTCTGGTAGCCGGTGTTCCACATACCGAACAGTGCGGCGGGAACAAGGGCTATCACGACTATGATCATAACCCTCTTGAGGTCGATGGCATCACGGACGTGCGCGCCCCTCCTCGTCACCGTGCCGGGGACGTGAAGGAAAGTCTCGAAGGCGTCGGCCGTTGAATGGAGCCATCCCAGTTTGCCGCCTTTTTCGAAGAGGCCGGGCCGGGGAGTGTTGTTTTCTTCTGCCATAACTTATGCCATTTCTTTAATCATAAGGTCGATACCGGAGGCGATGATCGCCTGGATGTCGTTCTTGGAAGGATCGACGTAGTCGCAGAGGGCGAGATCCTCGGGGAGCACCTCGTAGATGCCGAACTTCTCCATCTTGTCGATCTCGCCGGCAAGGCAGGCTTTGATGAGGTAGATGGGGAAGATGTCCATAGGAGTCACGTCCGAGAAGCACTTGGTCTCGACGAAGGCGCGGGGGCCGCCGTGGAGATTGGTGTCCATATCGTATTTCTTCGAGGGGGTGAGCCAGGAGAAATAGCAGGGGGAAGAAGAGAAGAGCTTCGGACGGAAGGGCTTTGCCCAGCCGAGGAGCTCTTTTTCGGTACCTTCGCGAAGAAGGGTTATCTGGTCCGTGAAGAAGCCTATATGGCCGTCTGCGGCGAGGATCTCGCCGGAGAGGATGTCGCCTCCGACGATGCGGATGCCTTCGCCAGGCTTGACAATCTCGCTGACGGGAGTCCCGGGGAGGGCCTCCACATAGGCGGGCTCTTCAGCGGCGGGGCCGGTCACTGCGATCTTGCGGGAAAGCTGAAGCTTGCCTGTCAGGACGAGGCGGCCGATGGCGGCGACCACGAGAATCGGGACGGTCCAGACGGTCTCTCCCTTGCGGATGGGGGAGATGTGGCTGATCTGGACGCCGACGTTGCCGGCGGGGTGGGGCCCGCTGACGGTGTGGACTATCGCTCCTTCAATCTTGTGGAACGGGGACTTGGAATAGGTCTTCGCGTCGAGGCAGAGGTGGACTCCGCCGTCGGTGAGGCGGGAGAGCAGCCTGACGCCGGCCTGGACCGCTTCCGCGTCGGCGCCGAGGGTGAAGTCGGTGTCGGGCGCGAGGGGCGCGGTTGAGAATGCCGAGATGAAGATGGCTTTAGGTTTGACGTCGGGGGAGGCCATCACGCCGTAAGGACGGCTGATGATACCGCCCCAGAGACCGCTTTTGCAAAGCAGGCCTGCCGCTTCGTCGCGGCTGAGGGCTACGGGATTGCAGGCTCCGAAATCGACGCTCGCGCCTTTGCCGTCGCTTTCGATGACGACGGCGAGGAGTTTGCGCTTCTCACCGCGGACAATCTCCTTCACGGTGCCGCTGACGGGCGAGGTGAAGAGGATCTCCGGGCGGTCCTTGTCGGCAAGGACGGGGCTGCCGGCGGCTACGGGATCGCCTTCCCTGACAAGGAGTCTCGGGACGAGACCCTTGAAGTCGGTCGGCTTCAAAGCCACAAGGCCGGGCTCCACCTTCCTCAGGACTTTCCGGTCCGCAGCACCCTTTACAGGGATGTCGAGGCCTTTTTTGAGTTCGATGTTGCTTGACATTATGAATGTGTTTAAAAGTATTCGGAAAAACTCTGCCAAGATAGCAATTTTTTAGTAAATTAGCGGTCAAAATATGTGCGGAATGGACGAGATTTTAAAGAATTTGAACCCTGAGCAGGTAAGAGTCGTCACTGCCCCTGACGGCCCGGTCCTCATCGTGGCCGGAGCAGGGTCGGGCAAGACCAGGGTGCTGACCTCCAAAATCGCCTACCAGATAGCGCAGGGGGCCGATCCGTCCCGTATTCTCGCCCTGACCTTCACCAAGAAGGCGGCCGGCGAGATGAAGGACAGGATCGCCACCCTTGTCGGAGCACGCGCCGCCCGCAAGATCCAGATGGGGACGTTCCATTCCGTCTTCGCCCGCATCCTCCGCCAGTATGCCGGCCTGCTCGGCTACCCCGAGACCTTCACCATCTACGACACGACCGACTCCCTGAACGCCATCAAGGGCATCATCAAGTCCATCCCTCTCGACGAGAAGGTCTATAAGCCCAAGGAGGTCCTTTCCCGCATATCCAACGCCAAGAACGACCTTATGACCGCCGCGGCCTATGCGGCGGACAATGAGCGCATAGCCTCCGACAGGGCCGGCCGCAAGCCCGAGATGTCAAGGCTATTCCGCCTCTACGAGGAGTTCTGCAGTAAGTCCGGCGTGATGGATTTCGACGACATCCTCCTCAATATGGACCGCCTGCTGCGCGATTTCCCCGAGGCGCGGGACGAAGTGGCCGGCCGTTTCACCCACATCCTCGTCGACGAGTACCAGGACACCAACAAGGCCCAGTACGTCATCCTCAAGCGCCTCTGCGCCTTCACGAAGAACATCTGTGTCGTCGGCGACGACTCCCAGTCCATCTACGCCTTCCGCGGCGCCCGCATCGAGAACATCCTTTCCTTCAAGAAGGATTTCCCCGACGCGCGGATCTACCGCCTCGAGCAGAACTACCGTTCGACACAGTCGATCGTGGAGGCCGCCAATTCGCTCATCGCCAAGAACACGTCCCGTATTCCCAAGACCTGCAGGGCCGTGGCCGGGGCCGGAGAAAAGATACGCATCCTCAACGCCTTCTCCGAGAACGAGGAGGCCTACCTGATAGCTTCGTCGATAGTCTCGAGGATGAGCTCCGACGGGGCCGCCTACAAGGATTTCGCCGTCCTCTACAGGACCAACTCCCAGTCCCGCGCTCTCGAAGAGGCGCTCCGCAGGAGAAATCTTCCTTATTGTATATGGGCCGGCAATTCCTTCTTCGAAAGGGCCGAGGTCAAGGACGTGATGGCCTACCTCAAGCTGATTGTCAATCCCGCCGACGACATCTCCTTCCGCCGCATCGTCAACCTCCCGGCGAGGGGGATTGGCGGCACGACTCTTTCCGTCCTGCAAGACATTGCCTCTCAGAAGAATATCCCTCTGATGCAGGCCGCCGGAGATTCGCAGCTCCTTCTTGAGGCCGGCCTCAAGGACGGCACCGTCAAGAAGCTTGGCGCGTTCTGCGATATGATCAGGACCCATTCGGATATGGCTGCCGAAAAGGACGCCCATTCCGTCGCGGTCTCCATCGCTTCCGAGTCCGGCATCTACCTCCATTTCAAGTCCGACACCTCCATCGAGGGCCAGTCCCGCACCGCCAATGTCGACGAACTGCTCAACAGTATAGCCTCGTTCCAGGAAAGAAGGAAAGGGGAGTGGATGGAGAGCCTTATAGAGGACGGCGCCGATGCCGACTCCATCTCCGAAGACAGCTGCCCGCCGGCGCTCCTTATGGATTTCCTCGAGGACATAGCCCTTCTTTCCAACGCCGACGTCTCCGACGAGGAAGCTTCCAACAAGATAGCCCTTATGACGGTCCACTCCGCCAAAGGACTCGAGTTTCCCTATGTCTTCGTTGCAGGTATGGAGGAGAACCTTTTCCCTTCAGGCGGCTACCTGGCCTCTGCTGCCGACATCGAGGAAGAGCGCAGGCTTTTCTACGTTGCTATGACACGCGCCGAAAAGGCCGTCACCCTGACCTGGTCCACGACCAGGATGCACAACGGTTCCCACGAGAGCCACGATATGTCGCGCTTCCTCAAGGAGATAGATCCGCGCTATATCGACAATCCGCCGAAGACGGCCGGCTTCAGGTCCACATTCGGCACTGCATCGGCGTCGAGTTTCCGTTCATCTTCCTCCGGACCGAACGTCACCCGTTCCCAGTTCGGCGGCGGCACCAGGCGTTTCTTCGGTGATGCCCCCAAGCCGTCGCCCGCCAGGCCGGCGTTCCCTTCACGCCCTTCCGCCCCCGCGCCTTCGAAGCCGGGAGTCTTCCATTCCCGTCAGGAAGCGGCCTCCAGGGATCTTCCGCCCGTGATTCCCGATTTCATCCCGACTCTTCCGGAAAAACTGGCCGAAGGCGACATCGTCGAGCACAACCGCTTCGGCCGCGGCAAGATCCTTTCCATCACGGGCAAGATGCCCGATGCCAAGGCGCGCATTGCTTTCGATCAGTATGGCGAAAAGACTCTCCTTCTCAGCTACGCCAAGCTCAGGCTTTGCGAAAGTTGAAAATTGTTTATATTTGTAATCTACTTGACAGAAATACTTATGCACAACATTTTGTTATTCGGCAGTTTCGGTTGGGGTGAGATAGTCATCATCGCCCTCGTCATCCTGCTTCTTTTCGGCGGGAAGAAGATTCCCGAACTTATGAAAGGTCTCGGCAAAGGCGTAAAGAGCTTCAAGGAAGGTGTTTCCGAGGTGGAGAAGGAGGTCGAGAAGCCCATTGATGAAAAACCGGAAGAGGTCTTGCCTTCACAGGACAAGAAGGAGCCTGAAGAATAGTTTCCTGCCCCTATGCCGCAGGCGGAGATGACATTCTGGGACCACCTCGAGGAACTCAGAAAGACTCTTTTCAGGGCGATCGAAATACTTCTGGTCGCTTTCGTTGTATGTTTCGCCGTCATCCCGAAAATCTTCGACACCTTCATCCTGGGCCCTTCAAAGCCTGATTTCTTCCTCTACGAGTGGATTTCCTCGGTCACGGGAGGCAGGGTTTTCGGAGGCGGAGTCTCCGCAGACATCATCGCCATCAACGTCACCACTCAGTTTATGACGCATATCAGCGTCGCGTTCGCCCTCGCCGTCATAGTCGCATTTCCGCTTCTTGTGGTGGAACTCTGGCGCTTCCTCGAGCCGGCGCTCTACAAGGGCGAAAAAGGGCCTGTCGGATTCGTCTTCACCTTCGGCAGCGTGATGTTCTACCTGGGCTGTGCAGTCGGCTACGCGGTGGTCTTTCCCATAATGTTCCGTTTCCTCACGGAATATACCATCTCCGACGCCATCGCCAACCGCATATCGCTGGACTCGTATATGCACAATTTCTTCACGATGATATTCATTATGGGGGTGCTGTTCGAGATTCCGCTGCTTACGTGGCTGCTGTCCAGGATAGGGGCGGTCACTCCCGGGCTGCTCCGCAAGTACCGCCGTCACGCCATAGTGATCCTGCTTATCCTTGCGGCAGTCATCACTCCGACCGGCGATCCGTTCACCCTTATGGTCGTTTTCCTTCCGCTCTATCTACTTTTCGAACTCGGCATACTCCTTTCCCTCGCGGGGGAGCGTGCCCATAACAGACATTCCAATGAACAGGAATAAAACACATATCGTGATAATGGCAGGCGGCATAGGCAGCCGCCTCTGGCCCCTTTCCACCCCGGAGCACCCCAAGCAGTTCATCGACGTCCTCGGCCTCGGGAAGAGCCTGCTCCGCCTGACCGCGGAGCGCTTCCTCCCGCTTGCTCCGATGAGCAACTTCTGGGTGGTGACGGGGGAGAGATACGCCGGGATGGTTGCGGAGCATCTTCCCGAGATTCCCGCCGACCATATTCTCTGCGAGCCGGAGCCCCGCAACACCGCCCCCTGCATCGCTTATGCGTGCCGGAAAATAGCCCTGCGGCACCCCGAAGCCAACATAGTCGTGACCCCGTCGGATGCAATAGTCACCAGGACGGAGCTCTTTGCCGAAGTCATCGGCAAGGCTCTCGACGAGACTGAGCATTCCGACTCCATCGTGACGGTCGGCATCACCCCCACGCGCCCCGAGACCGGCTACGGCTACATCCACTCTTCTTCCAAAGAAAAGGAAAAGGTCGTCCCCGTGTCGGAATTCCGCGAAAAACCCGATCTCGAGACGGCTGAAAAATATCTTGCCGACGGCAGCTATGTCTGGAACGCAGGCATCTTCGTCTGGAATGTTTCCACCATTATAGCCGAACTGACCGCCCACGCTCCTTCAGTGATGGCGGTGATGGACAAAATCGCCCCTTCTTTCTATACTCCGGGCGAGACGGCGGCCCTCCGGGAGTTCTTCCCCACCTGCGAGAAGATTTCCATCGACTATGCCGTGATGGAAAAATCCCGTCACATAAAGACAATCGCGGCAGAGCTCGGCTGGAGCGACCTCGGCGGCTGGAGTTCCGTCCGCGAGCACATCCCGCAGGATGCCGAAGGCAATGCCGTCGTCGGCGAAGGCGTCCGCCTCTTCGGCTGCTCGGGCTGCATAGTCCACGTCCACTCCGGCCGCAAGACCGTCATCAGCGGCCTTCACGACACCATCGTCTGCGAGGCCCCTGGCGGCCTCATCGTCTGCCCTCTGGCTGACGAGCAGAACATCCGGGAATACAGCAAGTAGATTTCTCCGCGCGCTTCGCTTGGTCGAAATGACAGATGGCCTGTTTTGTCATTTCGAGCGAAGTCGAGAAATCAAAAAAAAAGACTGACAGTTGGCTGCCAGTCTTTTTTGTTAATGGATTACGTATTACTCCTTCGGAGCCTCTTCGGGGGCTGCGGGAGCCTCGGGTGCAGGTGCAGGGGCGGGCTCCTCTGCGGGAGCGGCTGCTGCTTCTGCGGCTTTCTTCTTCTTGCCATTGAGGACGGCGAGATAGATCAGGCCGCCTGCGGCGAGAAGCAGGAGAATGCCGAGGACAGGACGGTACCATACCCACGCGATGGCGACGACGATGAGCCACCAGGGAATAGCGATGATCCAGGCAAGGATCTTGGCGCCGAAGCCGACGATGCTTCCGAGGAACGGAAGGACCTTGGCAAGGTGGGTCAGGATGTCGAAGATGTTGTTGAAGCCCCAGACAAGCATAATGAGACCGAGGATACGGATGATCCAGGCGGTCGTCTTGTTGGCTTTGTGCTCGGAAGTGAACATCTCTTCCATAGAGAGCTCACCGGTGGAGAGGGAACCGAGGCTGTAGCCGTTCTTGTCTTCGAACTTCTTGAAGGAGTCGCCGTCAACGACTGCGAGGATGGAGACGGTTGCAGGGGCGACATACTTGTAGCTGATCCTGACGTCACCGATCTCGGGAGCGTTGGGGTTGATACCGACATAGAGGTAGTTGCCGCTCAACTGGAAGAGGGGCTTGCTGGCGGGAACATCCCAGCGGGAGTGCATCTCCTTGTCGAAAGCTGCGACGAACTCATCGCTGCAGTTGGGGGCGAGGTCTTCCCAATTGCTCATCTGAGAGACGAGCATATCGGGGAGCTTGTAGGCGCCGAAGGAAACGTTCTCAGCCTGGAAGTCAGCGTCTTCGACCTCGAGGAGGACGTAGTTGACATCCCTGTAGTCGGGATCGGAGAAGTTGGCGGAGTTGATCGGGCTGCTTACCCAGTCGGTGTCGTAGGTGTAGGTTGTCACGGTCTCCTGGCCGCCGCCGACCTTGTCGTGCGTCTCGGAATGCTGGTGCTCCTGAACCTGATAGAACTCGACATCCCTCGAGAGCTTGATGGTCTTTTCCCTGCCGACCTGGAACTGGGCGTCATAGAGACTCTCTTCGGTGTCGGCAAAGCCAAAAGCGTGTACCATCTTTCCGTTGAATTCGGGATTGACGGAGGAGACGTCGCCGAGCTCGACGCACTCTTTCTGCGCTTGCTTGAGCATCCTGGTCGTCTTGACTGTCCTTCCTTCATTCCAGAAGAGCATAACGGTTGCGGCGATGATGAGGAAGAACCCCATCACCACTCCCTGGAGGGCTTTTTTCAAGCGGTC
>JAFZME010000134.1 GCA_017553405.1 Bacteroidales bacterium | reverse complement strand
GATCGTCTTCTCGATCGAGCTCTCGATCCTGTCGGGGACCAGGGCGCTGATTATCTTGCAGAAGAGTTTTTCGTCACGGATGAAGAAGAAAGAGATGAACATCACGGAGAACAGCCCGACCGCCACGCTGACGGCGACCGACGCGACCGAGCCGACAAACGACGTGACGTTGGACAGCACCTCCACTGAGCGGATCTGCTCGAGGATGGACGACACAAGGTTGAAATCCTTGCCCAGCGCGGGGAACAGCCCTGCAATCCACACATCCAACTGATCCAGGAATGAATTATACGGGACGTCCTCCGCATTCATAACCGTGGCATCCCTGACGATATGCGTCACGACAGGAATCAGCTCCGTGACCAGAAGCCCCAGCACGAGGAATATCAGGACCAGGGTGACTATCGCAAGCAGGGAATCGGGTAGCGACTTGCCGCGGATCCTGATTTTGCGAAGGAGTCTCATAATCGGCTGCCCGAGCAGCGAGACCACGAAAGCGATGATGACATAAACCAGAACGCTCCTGAAATACCAGCACAGGACGCAGATAAGGGCAAATACGCCCAGTTTCATTATCCAACCGGCCAGCCGGTCGATATTTCTCTCGTTTTCCATAGACCAAAACTTGCGATACGGAACAAATATAATTATCTTCGTGGAAAATTGTAAAAAGGATGAACGGAAAAATAATTCGAATCATCGGACTGTCGGCGCTCGTCATCCTGACGCTCGGCTGCAAGAAGCAGCCCAAGCCGGAGCCCGAAAGGCCGGACGAACAGCAGAAGGAAAACACTGCCGTCCCCGCCCTTCAGTACAAGCACTACCTCTCCGCCGAGGATGACCTCGCCGGCAAAGTCACTCCGCTGACGGCCGGGCTCAAGCTGGTCCTCCAGGACAGCAAGTTCTACGCTGTCGGAGAGCGTATCCTCAACGTCAGTTTCACCGCCGACAAGGATATAGTCGGCGAGATCAAGGACGACGTCGCGACAGGCAGCGGCAAGACCGTCAAAATGCAATGGGCCTCAGAGGATCCCGTCAACCGCCCCGCCGTCGGCCACGCGCCGGACGCAGCCGGCTTCGGCCTCCTGTGCCTTCCAGGGACCTATGAAGGCGTATTCTCCGTGGAGACCGTACGTCACACCTACGCCTTCACCAAAAGCATTACGCTGACCGCAGGGCAGACCGTGGCTGTCACGCTTGACTTCGCGCAGCCCGACGTCCAGCCGGTCCGCAAGGTCGGCGTCATCGGAGATTCCATCTCCACCTTCGACGGCACGATGTGCAGCGATGAATACACGGCGTTCTATCCCACCAGCGACCCCAATGTCGGGACCAACCCCTCCATCGCGGTCGACAGCAAGGAGAAGACCTACTGGTGGCGGCTTATCTACGACAAAATGCAGCACGGCGAACTCGACGTCAACAACTCCTGGTCCGGGACGCGCGTCGTCCACGAGATCAAAAACGGCCGCAAGACCGGCCAGAGTATGGGAGCCGGCTTCGTTGACCGTGCGCTCAATTTCGTAGACCCCGACATCATCCTCATCCACGGAGGCACCAACGACAAGAACCAGTCCTCGCCTCTCGGCACCTACGACTGGGACTATCCCATCGGCCAGCTGGACCTCAACTGCTACCGCAGCGCCTATATCCAGCTGATCAAGACTCTCCAGAACAGCTATGAAGGCGTCCAGATTATCATAATCATCGGCGACACCCTCACGACCGACTATGAGAATTCCACCATCGAGATAGCCAATCACTTCGGCATGCCCTACGTCGATTTCGTAGGAGTCAGCATAGCGAAGTGCAAAGGCAGCCACCCGACCTCCCAGGGCTTCGAAACGATGGCCAACACCATTTACAACACCTGTAAAGACTACCTGCCGTGAGAAAGATATTTGCATTAAGCTTCGCCGTTCTCCTTATGGCGGCGTGCTCACAGGAAAAAGTTTCCCCGGACGCACTTGACGCGCCCGCAAGGACCAGGGCGGCCGCCGGAGAGACGGTCACCATCAAGGCCACCCTCCCCGAAGTTGAGGGCATAGTCACCCGCACCGAACTTTCCCTCAACGACAAAGGCGGCATCGACCCCGTGTGGGCCGAAGGCGACGCCATCATCGTCGGCGGAGAAGTCTTCACCCTCCTCTCTTCCGACGGCAAAGTCGGGACCTTCACGGGCAAAGCGCCCGCAGGCAGCAGTTTCGACATCTCCCTGTTGGACTTTTCGCAAAGCGTCGGAAGCCTCGTCCAGGCGGCCAGCGGCGACATATCCCATCTGAAATACAGCGTCAAGCTCGAAGGAGTGGATTCCTACGAAGACGTCGTCTTCAACTATGGCTGGGCGGCGGCCCACGGAGGCGCTTTCAGCCAGTCGGGCTTCCTGCGCCTGGTGCTCAACCTGCCGGAAAGGGCGGCTGACATCACTTCCCTCACCTTCTCGGGAGATGAGATTTCGCCCATCGATCTCACCGTTGAAAACGGAGCGCTGGACAACCATACGTTCATCGCATTCCTCCCCTGCCCCGAGCTGAAGCTCAAGGCGGACAAGGAGATCTCCATCACGGTCAACACCTCCGACGGCGACATATTCGTCAACAGTTTCTACCCCGGTACCCAGACGCTCTACGGCGGCCACCTGATCACCCTCGTCACCTCCCCCGCCAAATGGGCCCGCACCCTCTCCGGAGAAGGCAGCGAGAGCCATCCTTTCGAGATCTACACTGTGGAAGACTTCGACAACATCAGGAACCTCATATCGGAGAACACCTACACCTATTTCACCCAGATGGCCGACCTCGACTTTACGGGGGTGGAAGACTGGGTGCCCATCAATCTTGAAAACAAGCCCTTCGGCATTATGTACGACGGCGACGGCCACAAGATCTCCAACTTCAAGTGCACCGCGTCGACCTGGGCCAGTATGTTCGGCGTCCTCCACGGAGAGGTGAAGGGCCTCACCATAGAAGACTCAGAGGTCGTCACGACCTCGACCTCTCCTATCGGCCTTGTCGCCGCCTGGTGCGGCAATATCGACAGCACCCTCCAGGGCCGTATGGACGGGATCCACGTCGTTCGGGGCAAGGTCTCCTGCTCGGGCCTCGCCTACATCGGCGGCCTCTCCGGCAGATCCGGAGGCGGGACCTTCATCCACTGCTCCTTCGACGGAGTTGTCGAGCGCACCGGCTCCTCGACTTACACCGACACCTATTACCCCGTCGGCGGCATCCTCGGACAGGCTATCGACGGAGTCTATATCGAAGACTGCCACACCACCGGCAGCCTCACGACAGGCCACGGGCGCTCCTGCGGCGGCGTCCTCGGAATGTGCGCGAAGGATCTCGACATCAAGGACTGCAGCAGCAAGATGGCCATCACGGCCAGAGACGACGTGGCAGGCGGCATTGTCGGCTACTACGGCAGCGGCACCCTGTCCGGCTGTTCCGTTGAAGCCGACATCAAGGTCACCGAAAAAGGCACCAGTTCCAGTCTCAGCTACATCGGCGGCATCGTCGGCAACACCAACAACTCTCCGCTAATTACCCGT
>JAFZME010000133.1 GCA_017553405.1 Bacteroidales bacterium | reverse complement strand
TACGAGCCTTCGGCTCTATCCCTCCCATCTTCGATGGGCCCCTCCCACTCACGGTTGCGTGGGCGCAAACGGTCTTCAGACCTTAGTGCCGTATTCCTAAATAATATTCACAATGAAATAATTCTTCTTGCCGCGCTGGATGAGGATGTATTTATCGTCGATGATGTCGTTGGCGGTGATTTCGCCGGTGAAATCGGTGACTTTATCCTTGTTGACGGATACGCCGCCGCCCTTGATCATATTGCGGGCTTCGCCCTTGGAGGGGAAGATGCTGGTCTTGACCGCAAGGAAGTCGAGGAGGCCGCAGGGGAGCTCCGAGGCGGGGACGTTGAAGGTAGGGACACCGTCGAAGACGGCGAGGAAGGTCTTCTCGTCGAGGGCTCGGAGGGCTTCCGAGGTCGCGTTGCCGAAGAGCATCTGCGAGGCGGAGAGGGCCTTTTCGTACTCCTGCTCTCCGTGGCACATAATGGTGACTTCCTTCGCGAGGACCTTCTGGAGAGTCCTGCGGCCGGGGTCTTCGCGGTGTTCGGCGATGAGGCTTTCGATGGTCTCGCGGTCGAGCATAGTGAAGATCTTGATGTAGCGCTCGGCGTCCTCGTCGGAGACATTGAGCCAGAACTGGTAGAACTCGTAGGGAGAGGTCTTCTCGGGGTCGAGCCAGATGTTGCCTTTCTCGGTCTTGCCGAACTTGGTGCCGTCGGCCTTGCGGATGAGGGGGCAGGTGAGGGCGAAGGCCTCGCCGCCGTCCATCCTGCGGATGAGCTCGGTGCCGGTGGTGATGTTGCCCCACTGGTCGGAGCCGCCGAGCTGCAGGATGCAGCCGCGGTTTTTCCAGAGCCAGTAGAAGTCGTAGCCCTGCATAAGTTGGTAGCTGAACTCCGTGAAGGACATACCCTCGCTCGACTCGCGGGATAGGCGCTTCTTGACGGAGTCCTTGGCCATCATATAGTTGACGGTGATGTGCTTTCCGATGTCGCGGATGAAGCCGATGAAGGTGTAGTCCTTCATCCAGTCGTAATTGTTGACGAGCTCCGCGGCGTTGGGCTTGTCTTCCCCGAAGTCGAGGAAGCGGGCGAGCTGCGCCTTGAGGCACTCGACGTTGTGGGCAAGCGTCGCCTCGTCGAGGAGGTTCCGCTCTGCGGATTTCATCGACGGGTCGCCGATCATACCGGTCGCGCCTCCCACCAGTGCGAACGGCTTATGCCCGCACTGCTGGAAATGCTTCAGGATCATCACGCTCACCAGGTGGCCGATGTGCAGCGAGTCCGCCGTGGGGTCTATCCCCACATAAGCCGACTGCGGCCCTTCCATCAGTTTCTCTTCCGTCCCGGGCATAATATCCTGTATCATCCCGCGCCACCTAAGTTCTTCTACGAAGTTTTTCATTATATCAATAGGGGTTTTGTGGAGGGTAATTAACTGTAAATCAATGTTTTAAATAGTTTTTCTCTGTATGAAAACGAGCAGAGAGAAGTGTGATAACTGGCTGATGTTCAATCGATTATCCTCCACGGCTGACTACTCGGTTGCAGCTTCGGGTGCTTCGGCTGGTTCGACAGGCTCACCATCCGGCTCAGCCACCGCCTCGGGGGCTTCGGCTTCAGGCGCTTCGACAACTTCCTCTACAGGGGCCTCCTTGTGGAAGGGGAGGCCGATGCATTTGAGGTTGTCGGTGAAGTAGAGGGCGCCGGCGGCTATGACGAGCGCGGCGAGAAGGCACCAGAAGAACCTTCTCCAGCGGGCCCTTCTGCGGGCGGCCTTGTCGACGGCGGTCAGCTTCGGGTACTTGGCCAGCGCGGTAAGGGTGGCTCCGAACTTGATGCGGACGAGCGAGCGGGCGTTGATGGCCCAGCCGTTGGCGTTGAGCACGGGGCCGAGGTCGCGCTTGCGGAGCTTGCGCCAGGCAAGGAACATCGACGGCAGGGAGATCACGAGGATGATGCCGCAGATGATGGCGAGGATTTTCCAGACCGGGGTGCTGGAGACGCCCTTGGCGAGGGCGACGAGAGCCTGGCCGATGAAGCCGAGAGCCATACCGATGGCGGCAAAGATGCCGGCGAACTTGGCGATGTCGAAGCTGCTCTTGATGGCGGTGGCGCCGTCGGCTGCGGGAGCGGCTGCAGCGGTGTCGAGCTTGGCGGTCGCGTCGCCGAAGGACTTGTCGTTCTTCTCGGATGCGGCCTTGTTGATCTTGTCGGAGATCCAGCGGCCCATCTTCTTATAGGGTGCCCAGAAGGCCTGGCGGATGCTTAAGGGGTTGTCGATGATCTTGGTCACGACGGCGTCCCAGTCGTCGCCGGCACGGTCGTAGAAGATGGCGTTCTTGCCTTCGCGGAGGTCGTCGACGTCGCCCGCGGTGAGGACTGCGGCTATGTTCAGAGTGGCGTTCTTGACCTTGGAGGTGCAGGAGCAGAGGAGGATATACATACCGCTGTAGGCGGCGAGCTCGCCGACCTTGCCCATATCCTGGACCTTGATGCAGAGGTCGGTCGAGCGCTGGTCGATGTAGAGGCGGCCGGCCTGGAACATCGCCTTGACTTTCTTGTCCTTAGAATAGAAGTCCTTGAAGACGATGTAGTTGTTGAGGAAGGTGTAGAAGTCGCGGACCAGGTGGAGGAGCTTGCCGACGGCATCGATGGAGAGAGACTCCTCTTCGAGGGCCTTGTCCTTGTCGATGAGCTCGAGGAGGGCGGCCTTCTTGTCGGCCTTCAGAATGGCCTTGACTTCGTCGAGGCCGAGACCTTCGACTTCGGCGCCTTTCTTGGCGTCCTTCCAGGCCTTATAGGCGTCGAACTTCGCGAGAATGCCGTTCCAGTCGGCCTCGGAGATGCCTTTGGCCTTCGGGAAGTCCTTGTCGAGGACAAGGGCCTTGAGGGCTGCGAAGGCGCCCTGCCAGGCCGGGTTGATGCCGCCTCCGAGAGGAAGCAGGCCCTCGGCGTTGGGACGGGCGAGGGGATAGGAGCCGATCTCGGCCGCGGCGGCGAGGTCTTCTCCGCTGATGGCGCTGATCTTGTCGACGGAAACGTCCACCGCGGGAGCGCAGTCGGGGTTGAAGGCTATGAGCTTGCAACGCATAAAGAAGTCGGCGACTTTCTCCTTGACGGCTTCGCAGGCGGCAAGGGCGGCTTCGGTGTCCTCTCCATAGGGGAGGATGTCGGCCGTGCGGGCGTCCTGCCAGGCGGCGTAGTCGGCGCAGGCTGCGTAGAAGGCCTCGATCTTGTCGGTGTCGACGCCGTCGACGCCGCTGCGGTCGGTCAGGCCGCCGAGGACCTCGACAATCTTCTCGATGAGGGCCTTGAGGTCTTCCTTGTCGGCGGATGCCGGAGTGATGATGCCGTCGCCGTTGAACTGGGTCTTCTCGAAGATCTTCACGGAGTCGGTCGCCTCTTCGAAGGTGATATCGTCCTTCTCAAGCTCGAGATTGGTGAGGATCTGCTTTGCGCTTGCAAGGAGCTTTGCGCCTTCAGGGCTCTCCTCGTTGAGCGCGGCCAGAGGGAGGACGCCCTCGCTCTTGATGAGGAGGTCGCGGTCCTTAAGGACGTCCGTGAGCCATTTGGCCGTGGCGATGACCTCGTCGACGCGGATCTTGCCGTCGCCGTTGGAGTCGATGTGGGCGAGTGTCTGCTGGTCGAATTCGAGACCTTTGGTCGGGCAGCTGAGAACTGTCCAGAGTTTGCGGTCGAGTTCGCCGAGGTGGGCGATGTCTTCACCGGAGGTGATGTTGACTCTGACGGATCCTCCTACTGAGGAGAATTTCCAGGGATAACCCTTCTGTTTTTTGTTGCGTTTCATATTATGTTGGTTTATATTTTCTCTATCCTACAAATATATAAATTTATTTACTATAATTGCAGTTATGAAAAGAACAATATTCGCCCTCGCGGCTCTCCTTTTCGCCGCGGCCCTCTCGTATTCCCAGGAAATACCCTCTCCGGAGGAGGTCTCTCCCTCGTCGCTAGGACTTGCAGCCGCCTCTGAGGAGGTGGTCGCCCTCCTTGAGGAAGACCCGGACAGATGCGCCGTCAATATGCACGTCTATGAGTTCGACCCCATAGTCGACACCAAGCCCCCGAAGGGCTATAAACCGTTCTATATCAGCCACTACGGCCGCCACGGCACAAGGACCAACAACAGCGGCAAGGATTATCTCTACGTCATAGAGCACCTTGAGAAGGCCGACAGCCTCGGCATCCTCACCGATGAAGGCCGCAGCCTTCTCGGGGAAGCCAGGGCTGTGCTCGAGGCATTCGACGGGCGTGAGGGCCGCCTCACTCCGAGGGGCCAGAGGGAGCACAGGATGCTTGCCGAAAGGATGTACAGGCGCTTCCCACAGGTGTTCAGGAAGGGTTCCAAGAATATCAGGGTGTTCTCCAGCACCGTCCCGCGCTGCCTTGTCTCGATGGCATCATTTGTCTCCTCCCTGACGGCCCTCTGTCCCGACCTCAATTACTCCATAGTGTCCGACAACGTGACCCAGCCATTTCTCACCAACAACTGCTCCAAGCCGAACCGGACGGAAGCCGGCAGGATGACAAAGCCCATCTGGAAGGCTGAAGTCGACACCGTGGCTATCCTTTCGCATCTTTTCACCGACCCTGCTGCGGGCCGGCAGATTGTCGATAACGTCGGCCGTTTCCAGAGACGGATCTGCGCGACTGCCGAGATGGCGAAGAATCTCGACATCGATTCGGATATCTTCCGTCACATCGGCACGGATGTCATCTACCAGCGCTTCGACGGCAGCAACCGCCATATATACCTCACCCAGTGCAACTCCGTGGAATTCGGGGAGTTCAGGATGCCTCGCGTCAAGCCTCTCGTGGATGAGATCGTCCGCCTGGCCGACGACGCCATTGAAAGCGGAGAAGTTGCCGCCGACCTTCGTTTCGGCCACGACTGGCCCTATATGGCCATTGTAAGCTATCTCGGCCTCGAAGGCCCCGGCGACCGCCTCAGCGTCGATGAGATTCCGCAGAAATGGTTCGGCCCGAAGTATATCTGCCTTGCCTGCAACCTTCAGATGATATTCTACCGCAACCGCAAGGGCCACGTGCTCGTCAAGTTCCTCGTAAACGAAAAAGAGACGCTCCTGAGAGGTCTCGAACCGGTCCAGGGACCGTATTACGACTGGAATCTGGTGAAGGAGAACATCGAAGGCTGGCGCCGCTAGTCCATCTTGACCGTCTCCGCGGGGTCTACCCGGGAGATGAAAAGCGACGGGATCAGCAGAAGCAGCATAATCACTGCGAATGAGACGACATCTATTGCCAGGATGGGAAGGATGTCGAGCCTGACCGGCACGTGGCTGACGTAGTAGTTGGCCGGGTTGAGGCTGATCAGATGGAATTTCGACTGAAGCAGGCAGAAGAGGATGGCGATGGCGTTGCCGGCTGCCATCCCTTTCAGTATGAGCACCGAAGACGCTCTTAAAAAGGCTGACGATATGGCCCTGTCGGTCATCCCGAGGGTCTTGAGTATACCGATGGTCGGGATATTGCGGAAAAGGAGGATCAGAAGCCCTGAGACCATATTGAATCCGGCCACGATGGTCATCAGGATAAGGATGACGGAGACGTTGGCCCGGAGGAGCTCAAGCCAGGAGAAGAGTTCGCTGTAGTCGTGGCGGGCAGTCGTGACGAGGAGCCCGTTTTCGCTTTCGTCGGGGCTCAGGACGAGAAGCGTCCCTATCCTTTCGCAGATGGATTCAGTCATCATCTCTCCTCGATAGGAGGGCTTGAGGGCCACCTCAACTGACGAGGCCTGGTCCTCGCTCCAGCCGTTGACGCGGCGGATGTCGTCGATGGAGGCCCTGACGAGCATCGTGCTTCCGTCCTCGACGATGGAGTCGTAGACTTTCCTGATGTGGAACTTCCTGACTTTGAGCTTCTCTCCGACAAACCAGGTGACGAGGTCGTCGCCCTCGCCGAGGCCTGTGATTTCGGAAAGACGCGAGGGAATCTCAACGCCGAGACCGCCTTCTTCATCCGTCTCCACCCCTTTTATAATGACACCCTGGATGATGCCGCCGGAGCGCACCACGGCGGAGCGGACCACCACGGGGGAGACGCTTTCCACGCCGTCGATTGCGAGGATGTCCTTCTCTGAAGGCAGGTGGGCGGGGATGGGATTCTCGCCGCCTGTGGAGGACATCGTGGGAGTCGAAATGCGGATGTCGCCGACGACAGCGGCGACGCCATCCCTGAGCGAGGACCGGAATCCTGCAGAGATGGCGTTCGCAACTATCATCACAAGGAAGCTGACGGCGATGGAGACCGCCGCAACTCCGCTGCCGAAACGCAGTCTGGACGCTATGAGGCGCTCAGGCTTCAAATTACCAGATGTGTACCCTCTCGCTTTCCGGGCGGAACATCGGGTCGCCCTCGACGATGTCGAAAGCGTCGAAGAACTGCTGGAAGTTCCTCAGGGAGACGTTGACTCTGTTGACGGCAAGCGAGTGGACGTCGAGGTTGGTCAGGCGCGCCTTCTCCTGGTCGGTTATGTTCTGTGCCCAGATGTTGCCGTAGGAGAGGAAGAAGCGCTGCTCGGGGGTGAAGCCGTCGATGAGGCCGGGCCTGTGGTCCTTGATGGCGTTCTCCATCGCGGTGTAGGCTATGGAGAGGCCGCCGTGGTCGCCGATGTTCTCACCGAGGGTGTTGCGGCCCTTGGCCATAACGCCGGGGAGGATCTCCACCACGTCGAACTGTGCGACGAGGGCGTCGCCCTTGGCGTTGAACTTGGCTTTGTCTTCGTCGGTCCACCAGTTGACCATATTGCCGTCCTTGTCGAACATAGAGCCCTGGTCGTCGAAGCCGTGGGACATCTCGTGGCCGATGACTACGCCGATGCCGCCGTAGTTGATCGCCTCGTCGGCATTGGGATCGAAGAACGGCTTCTGGAGGATGCCCGCCGGGAAGCAGATCTCGTTGGTCGTGGGGTTGTAGTAGGCGTTGACGGTCTGAGGTGTCATACCCCATTCGGTCTTGTCGGTGGGTTTGCCGAGCTTGGAAATGTTGTCGGCGACATACCAGGCGCTGGCGCTGCGCAGGTTCTCGAAGTAGCCCTTCGCGGGATCGACCTCAAGCGTGGAATAGTCCTTCCACTTGTCGGGGTAGCCGATCTTGACGGTGAAGGTGGCGAGTTTCTCGCGGGCCTTGACCTTGGTCTCGGCGCTCATCCAGTCGAGGGAATCGATGTGCTCGCCGAGAGCGAGACGGAGGTTCTCGACAAGGTCTTTCATCATCTTCTTGGAAGACTCGGGGAAATAGCGCTCGACATACATCTTGCCGACAGCTTCGCCAAGAAGCGAGTTGGGAACCTGCATAGCCCTCTTCCAGCGCGGGCGCTTTTCGGTCGCGCCGCCCATCTGGTGGCTGTAGAACTCCCAGCTGGCCTCATAGAACTCGTCGTCGAGAGCGCCGGCATTGCCGCTGACATAGTGGGCGAGGAGGTAGTCCTTGAGGTCCTCGAGAGGGGCCTCGGCGAAGATCTTGTCGAGTCCTTCGAAGAAGGAAGGCTGGGCGACGATGACCTTCTCCTGGGCGGGAAGCCCGAAGGTCTCGAGGAATGCCGGGAATCCGAGGTGAGGATATTTCGCGGCGAATTCGTCGGAAGACATCGGGTTGTAGATGGCGGCCATATCGCGGTTCTGCTCGCGGGTCCAGGAGATCTCGGCGAGCTTGTCCTCGAGGGCGAGGGTTGCGGCCGCCTTGCCTTCGGGATTCTTGACGCCGGCCATAGTGAGCATCTTGACGAGCATAGCCTTGTAGCCATCCTTGAACGCGGCGTTCTCCGGAAGGAGATAGTAGTCGCGGTCGCCGATGCCGAGGCCGCTCTGGCCGATGTAGATGACCTGGCTGTCGCTGTTGGTGAGGTCGGCTTCGACACCGGCGTCGAAGAAGCCGCCGTCGTTGTACTTCATCATCCCGGCGAGGACGCGGCAGAGGTCTTCGCGCGAGCTGATGGCCTCAATCTCTGCGATATAGGGCTTGAGAGGCTCGGCTGCCGCCGCGTTGCGTGCGGTCGAGTCGAGGGCCATCTTGTAGAGGTCTGAAATCTTCTGGTCCACCGAGCCGGGCTTGGCCTTCATATCCGCCATTGAGGCGAAGAGGGCGTTGAGGTTCTCCTGGGTGCGCTCGGCGATGGCGTCGAAGGCGCCGTAGCGGGAGAATTCGGGCCGCAGGGGGTTCTTGACCTGCCAGCCGCCAGTGGCGTACTGGTAGAAATCAACCTTGGGGCTGACGGTCGTGTCGAGGTTGGAAAGGTCGAGGGCCGGTTCGTGGCTCTTCTGTCCACAGGCGCCAAGCGCCAGAACCATTGTCATAATTGCTGCAATTTTTTTCATAATAGATACTTTTCGAAAACGTCAGGTTTTCGCATACACGTTTATTGAATTGCAAAATTAAGCAAAAATGTTGATATTTGTAGGACAACGCTATAAGTTATGATTACAGAAAAAGATAAAGAATTTATGAGGGAAGCCATCCGCCTCTCGGCCCGCAGTGTCGAGACCGGCGGCGGCCCCTTCGGCGCAGTCATCGTCAAGGACGGACGCATTGTCGCCGGGAGCTCCAATTCCGTGACCATAGACAACGACCCCACGGCCCACGCCGAGGTCAACTGCATCCGCAAGGCCTGCAAGGCCCTCGGGACCTTCGACCTCTCCGGCTGTGACATCTATACGTCCTGCGAGCCCTGCCCGATGTGCCTCGGCGCCATCTACTGGGCCCACCTCGACCGCATATTCTACGCCAACAACCGCAAGGACGCCGCCGAGATCGACTTCGACGACGATTTCATCTACGAGGAGATAGTGAAGCCTCTCGGCGAGCGCAAGACTCCCGTCATCCCTGTTCTCAGGAACGAAGCCCTCGCCGTCTTCGCCGCCTGGAAAGATAAAGCCGACAAGATCGAGTACTGATGAAGTTTTTCGACTACATAAAGGAGTCCTTCGTCAGCCTTTCCAACATCCGTGACCACATCGACACCGAGGCCGCCGAAAGGAACATCCGCACCAACGTCTACCTGAAGGGCCCCAACGTCCTGATTCTCGCATTCTCGATAGTCATCGCCTCGGTCGGCCTCAACATCAATTCCACGGCCGTCATCATCGGTGCGATGCTCGTCTCGCCCCTTATGGGGCCGATTATCGGCCTGGGCCTGTCCGGCGGCATCAACGACGCCTCGCTTTTCCGCGATTCGGTGTGGAACCTCCTCATAATGGTCCTCATCTCCCTCGCGGCGTCGGCGCTGTATTTCCTGATATCGCCCCTTGCCCTTGTCAATCCGACCGAGCTCGAGGCGAGGACTTCGCCTTCGATTTTCGATGTCCTCATCGCCCTCTTCGGCGGTGCGGCCGGCATCCTTGAGCTCTCCAGGAAGGAGAAAGGCACCGTGATTTCGGGAGTCGCCATCGCGACTGCCCTTATGCCCCCGCTCTGCACGGCGGGCTACGGCATCGCCCACCTCAGCGCCCGTTTCTTCTTCGGTGCTATGGGCCTGTTCACGATCAACGCCGTGTTCATCGCCCTTGCCAGCTACGTCGGCGTCAAGATCTTCAAGTTCAAGGAGGTGCAGTTCGTCGATGAAAAGAAAGCCAGGCGCACCAGGGCCGTGGCGGCCGTCATCGTTATGCTGATCATCGGCGGTAGCATCTGGTCGGCTGTACGCATCGTCAGGATGAACAAGTTCGAGATCAGCGCCGAAGCCTTCGTCGCCGCCAACCGCACTCTCGACAAGGCCTACATCTACGACCACGAAGTGGACGGCTATCATCGTTCCCTCGAGGTCAAGGTTGCGGGGCGCAAGCTCTCCGAGGAGTCCCTCTCCGCCCTTATGCTCAAGGCCGAGACCTACGGCATCAAGCCCGGCGAGCTGGTCGTCACGGAGACAAGCACTGAAGTCGACGACGGCAGTCCGGACCGCATTGCCACTTTATATGAAAGGACGGAGCACGAGATCGCCCGGCGCGATGCCCGTATCGACTACCTCCAGGACAAGCTGGACTCCCTTGAGATGTTCAACGCCCTTTCCGAGCACGTCGCGAAGGAGGTCTCGGTACAGTATCCTGCGGTATCGGAGATCGTCCTGGCAAGGGGCCGCGCCGTTTCGGCCGACTCTCTCACTGTCAGGCCGAAGACGACCATCATAGTGCGCACCTCCAAGGCTATGCCCGAAAATGAGCGCGGCAAGCTCACAGAGTGGCTTGCCGTGCGTATCGACGACCCGGAGGCCGAAATAATCATTAAATAGAAGAGATCAGCAGCTTCAGCCGATCTTCCGGCTTGAATGCGGCGGAAAGGGCGCTCGCGGGGATGAGCACGCTCTCGCCGCGGCGTATGCTTGTGACGTGGCCTTTGGTCGGGCCGCCTTCGAAAGCGGGGATGCCGCACTCGATGCTCCCGGAGCCTTCCAGACACATTACCGTCAGGAAGGAATCCATCCCGGAGAGATCCTTTGTCAGCGGAGCCTTAATGTCGATTACTGAAGTCGTAAACCATTTTGTGCTGATGATCTCCGTCTCTCCTTCCTTTTTGTCATAGAGCGTCCTGTAGGACGGGTAGACGGCGAAGTCGACTGCATCAAGCGACTCCTCGACGTGGAGCTGGCGGGGCTTGCCGTCGAGCCCGAGGCGGCCGTAGTCGAAGATGCGGTAGGTGATGTCGGAGGTCTCCTGAATCTCGGCGAGAAGGCAGCCGCTGCAAATGGCGTGGACACGGCCGGCAGGGAGGAAGAACACATCGCCCGGACGGGCTTCGTGGCGGGCGAGAACGTCGGTCAGGCGGTTCTCCGCGACAAGTTTCTGATATTCTTCCTTCGAAATTTCCTTGGAAAAACCGCTGATGACGGAAGCGCCCGGCGCGGCGTCGATGATGTACCACATCTCGCTCTTGCCGCGGCAGCCGTGACGCGCCAGGGCGAGAGTGTCGTCGGGGTGGACCTGTATGGAAAGGTCGCTGTTGGAGTCGATGAACTTCAGCAGCAGGGGAAACTCGTTGCCATAGGCTTCGTGGATGCGCTTGCCGACGAGTTCGTCGCCGCAGTTTTCCAGCAGCCAGCCCATAGTTTTGCCGGCAAGGGGTCCTTCGGCGACAACCGATTCGGACCCCTTGCAGCCGGATATTTCCCAGCTTTCTCCTATTTTGTCTTCCGCGGGGGCGATGCCTTTGAGCGAAGCTATAAGGCTTCCGCCCCACACGGTCTGTTTAAGGATAAGCTTGAATTTAAGAGGATAGAGCATACCTAAAGCTTCGGTCCGGCCTTGACGAGGGCCTTGCCGGCGCGGTTGGACTCGTACTTCTTGAAGTTCTTGATGAACCTTCCGGCGAGATCCTTCGCTTTCTCGTCCCAGACCTTCGGATCGGCGTAGGTGTCGCGAGGATCGAGGATGCCGGTGTCGACGCCTTCAAGCTTGGTGGGAACCTCGAAGTCGAAGAACGGGATCTTCTTGGTCGGGGCCTTGTCGATCGAGCCGTTGAGGATGGCGTCGATGATGCCGCGGGTGTCCTTGATGG
>JAFZME010000132.1 GCA_017553405.1 Bacteroidales bacterium | reverse complement strand
TATCTCGAATTCTTTCATCCTTCGAGATACCACTTGTACAGACGGGAAATACCCTCGTCGATGCCGATTTTGTGGTGCCAGCCGAGGTTGTGGAGTTTGGTGACGTCGGTGAGCTTGCGAAGGGTGCCGTCGGGCTTGGAGGAGTCCCAAAGGAGTTCGCCGCCAAAGCCTGTCAGGGCCTTAATCTTGAGGGCCAGCTCCTTGATGCTGATCTCCTCGCCTGTGCCGACGTTGATGTGGCAGTTGCGGACCTCGGCAATGCCGTCGGCGTTAATCGGAGCGCCGGCGGAGACGTCCTTGAAATCCACGTTGAGAAGCACGTGGACACTGGCGTCGGCCATCTCCTCGCTCCAGAGGAACTCCCTCATCGGAGCGCCCGTGCCCCAGAGGGTGACGGACTCCGGAGAGATGCCGTAGCGGGAAAGCACGGCGAGGATTTCCTCCTCTGAGGCGGTGCCGTCGACGCCCTCGACGGGGCGAAGGGCGAGATCTTTCCTCACGGCATCCCAGTCGCCCTTTTCAAGGCTCGACGCAAGGTGGAACTTGCGGAGCATCGCCGGGAGGACGTGGCTCTTCTCGAGGTGGAAATTGTCGCGCGGGCCGTAGAGGTTGGTCGGCATCACGGCTATGTAGTTGCAGCCGTACTGGATCGAGAAGCTCTCGCACATCTTGAGTCCGGCGATCTTTGCTATGGCATAAGGCTCGTTGGTGTACTCGAGGGGCGAAGTGAGGAGACAGTCCTCGCTCATCGGCTGGGGCGCCTCGCGAGGGTAGATGCAGGTCGAACCGAGGAAAAGGAGTTTCTTGACTCCGTGCTTATAGCTCTCCCCTATCACGTTCTGCTGGATCTGGAGGTTGCGCCAGATGAAATCGGCCCTGTAGCGCAGGTTGGCCATAATGCCGCCGACAAAGGCGGCGGCGAGGACCACGGCATCCGGCTTCTCGGCATCGAAAAATGCCTTGACGGCGGCGCCGTCGAGAAGGTCGAGCTCGGCGTGGGTGCGGCCGACGAGATTGGTGTAGCCCCTTGAAAGGAGGTTGTTCCATATGGCCGAGCCGACGAGGCCTTTGTGGCCGGCGACGTAGATCTTTGCGCTTTTATCGAGCATAGAGTTTCCTTACCTTTTCAATGTCGTGACGCACCATTATCTTGACGAGATCCTCGAATGAGGTCTTGCGGGGATTCCATCCTAGCTCCCTGACGGCCTTCGACGGGTCGCCAAGCAGCCTCTCGACCTCAGCAGGGCGGAAATATTTCGGATCCACCTCGACGAGGACGCGCCCGTCTTCGGCGATACCTTTCTCTTCGAGCCCCTTGCCCTCCCAGTGGAGGTTGATGCCGGCCTCTGCGAAAGCCAGGGTGCAGAACTCCCTGACCGAGTGGCATTCGCCGGTGGCGATCACGAAGTCGTCCGGCTCGGGCTGCTGGAGGATCATCCACATACACTCCACATAGTCGCGGGCATAGCCCCAGTCGCGGAGGGCGTCGAGATTGCCGAGATAGAGCTTGTCCTGGTGGCCTGCCGCGATGCGGGCGGCGGCAAGGGTGATTTTCCTCGTGACGAAGGTCTCACCGCGGCGCTCCGACTCGTGGTTGAAAAGGATGCCGTTGGCGAGATACATCCCGTAGCTCTCGCGGTAGTTTTTCATTATCCAGAACGCATAGAGCTTGGCGACGGCATAAGGAGAACGCGGATAGAACGGAGTCGTCTCCTTCTGCGGAATCTCGACGACCTTGCCGAAGAGTTCCGAAGTCGAGGCCTGGTAGATACGGCAGGTGTCGGCTATGCCGGCGGTGCGCACGGCTTCGAGAAGACGGAGGACGCCGTTGGCGTCGGTGTCGGCCGTAAACTCCGGCACGTCGAAGGAGACCTTGACGTGGCTCTGGGCCGCGAGGTTGTAGATCTCATCCGGCTTGACGGCGGAGATGATCTTGACCAGCGAGCTGGAGTCGGTCATATCTCCCCAGTGGAGATTGACAAGGCGGGTTTTCTTCATATCCCTCACCCACTCGTCGAGGTAGAGATGCTCTATACGGCCGGTGTTGAACGAAGAGCTGCGGCGGATGATGCCGTGGACTTCATATCCCTTCTCTATGAGAAATTCAGCCAGGAACGATCCGTCCTGACCGGTGATGCCGGTGATGAGTGCTTTTTTCATTTGTCAAGTTTTGAGAAACGTGAATTGAGGCTTTTGAACTCGGGGACGATGTCCTTCATCAGCCCTACGGTCTTCATCTCGTCAAAGTCGTAGCTCGCCTTGATGAGGGCTTCGATGCGCTTGGAGACTTCGTTGAAATCGTATTCCCGGACCTTCGCGATCATTATCTTCTGGTGATCGGTCGCAATGGTGTTTTCGGACGTGGCGAGGAGCTCCTCGTAGAGTTTTTCTCCGTGGCGGAGTCCGGTGAATTCTATCTTGACGCCCGTCCTGCCGGAGAGGGATATCATCTTCCGTGCAAGGTCGACGATCTTCACGGGCTGGCCCATATCGAAGATGTAGATCTCCCCGCCGCGGCCCATACTGCCGGCTTCAAGCACCAGGCGGCAGGCCTCGGGGATGGTCATAAAGTAGCGGATGATGTCGGGGTGGGTGACGGTGACGGGGCCGCCGGCGGCGATCTGCTTACGGAAAAGCGGGATTACGCTGCCGTTGGAGCCGAGCACGTTGCCGAAACGTGTCGTTATGAACTGGGTACGGCCTCCCTCCGCCGCTATCTTCCTGGCGAGCGACTGCACATATATTTCGCATATACGCTTCGAGCAGCCCATTATGTTGGAAGGATTGACCGCCTTGTCGGTGGAAATCATCACGAACTTGCTCACGCCGTACTTGACGGAGAGATCGGCGAGCACCTTTGTCCCGAGAATGTTGTTCTGGACAGACTCGGAGACGTTGTCCTCCATCATCGGGACGTGCTTGTAGGCCGCGGCGTGGAAGACGTATTCCGGACGGTATTCGGAGAATATCCGGTCCATCCTCATTTCAGAGGATATGTCGGCCACGATGGTCGGGGCGTCGATGTTGCGCCAGTTGTTCTCAAGCTCGAGACGGATGTCGTGGAGAGGAGTCTCAGCCTGGTCCACAAGGATGAGCTGGTAGGGGTTGAACGAAGCGACCTGCCTCATTATCTCGCTTCCTATCGAGCCGGCGGCTCCGGTGATGAGCACTCTCTTGCCTTCAAGCTGGGTCCTGATGGACTCCATATCTATCTCTATGGGATCCCGCATAAGGAGGTCCTCGATGTCGATTGCCTTGAGCTCACCGGAGAATTCGCTCTCGCCGGGGTTGTCGGAAATGTTCCTTGCCAGATAGAGACGGATGTTCTCCTGGAGGAGGATGTCGGCGAGGCCGCTGGAGTGGAGTTCGTCCATCTTGCCGGGGATGACGATGACGGCACGGATGTGCTTCTCGCGAAGAGGAGTGACGATGTCGGCGTCGTTGCGGTAGACGTTGACTCCGAGCAGCACTTTGCCGGCCATCGCGGAATCGTCGGAGATGAATCCCCTGAGGATGAAATTGTTGTCCGCATTGAGCGGGAGGGACTTTGCCAGGGCGGCGCCGCCGTTCCTTGTGCCATAGACAAACACGGGGACCTTTTCGGAACGGGAATGGTTGAGTTCGTCGTAGAGGGACTTGATGAAAAGCCTCATCGTCACCATCAGGACGAAGCATACCATATATGATATAACAAGGACCGAAACGGGGACGATCTGGACGCCGAAGGCATACTGCACCGCCACGTTAAGGACAAGGACGCAGATGAGCGAGAGGGACTGGGCCGCGAAAATGTTCATCAGGTCGATGAACGACGACAGGCGGAGTACGTTGGAATAGGTCCTGAACACCCTGAAGAAGATGATGTCGAAGACCGTTATCACACCTACGGACGCCCACATCATACCCTTCTGCTCCATCACGAACTTGAAATCGGTCCTGATAAGGTAGCCCACAAGCACCGATGCGGCCACTATGAAAATATCGAAGATGAGTATCGTCCACGACGGGAGGACCTTCGATGAAAATATTCTCCGGAGAAATCCGGGCGCTTTTTCTTCTGTCATTTTAAAAGTGCGGTTAGCGTGCAAAATTAAGAATTTTTAACGAAAAAAGCATTTAGATATTGACCGAATCCCCGAAAAGTGCTATCTTAGCACGTTAATTAACACAACTTTTTATTTATGGCCTACACAGTAACAACCAAATCTTCCTACGGAGACCGCTTGAAAAAAGCCCTCCAGGGAGTGGTGATGGGGTTCTTCCTCATCATCGCCGCAACCGTTATGCTCTTCTGGAATGAAGGAAGGACAGTCAAGACGACCAGGATGCTCAAGCACGCCCAGAGCGAGTGCGTCGAGCTTGGCGACGTTGCCTCAGTCAACGCTGACCTCAACGGCAAGATGATCCACGGCGTCGGTTTCGCCGACACCGAGGAGAACCTCTTCGACGCCCAGTTCCAGGTCGGCAGGGAAAAGACCATCAAACTCTCGAGAGACGTAGAGTTCTATCAGGTCCAGGAGCACCAGCATTCCGAGACGCACGACAAGGTCGGCGGCGGCCAGGAGACCGTGACAACCTACACCTACGTCGTAGGTGTAGG
>JAFZME010000131.1 GCA_017553405.1 Bacteroidales bacterium | reverse complement strand
GGCTTCAGGACGGACCTGCAGACGAATTTCGGCAGATGGTCGGCAGACGCCCGGGTGGAGATGGCCTTTTCCAAAAGATATGGCTTCCTCTCATATCTGGAAGGCGGCTACTCAGGCCGGTACGCCAGAGGATTTTTCCGTGTCACGGGATTCGCCGCCGACAACTGGGCCGACAGAGTCTATTGCTATGAAAGGGATATCTCCGGCTCCTTCAGCGCTCCGGCCTACTATGGGAGGGGAGTCTCGCTCTCGGCGTTCGGCGCCTGCTCCTTCAAGGTGCGGCATCGTTTCAAGCTGGCATTCAGCGCCAGGGGCTTCCTGACTATGAAAAAGCCCGCACCTTGGAAGGCCGGGCTCAATTTTCAGGGAGAATTCACTTTTTAGGAATTTTGAGCTTGTCTCCCGGATGGATGTTCTCGCTAATGTTGTTGTATTTCATAATGTCGGCTGCGGTCACGCCGGGGTAGTTGGACGCAATCTTGTAGAGGGTGTCGCCGCTCTTGACCGTGTAGGTCGTGTAGCCTCCTGAGGAAGACGAGGAGGACGAAGACGAACTCTTGCCGCTGCCCGACGACGAGCTCTTGCCGCTGCTTGAAGAGGACGTAGTGCTGTAGGTCGCCTTCTTGCCGACCTTGAGGGACTGGCCGACGCGTATGGTCGTGCTCTTGAGGCCGTTCCAGCTCTTGAGCTGGTTGACGCTCGTGTGGTACTTCGATGCGATCTTGCCGAGGGAGTCGCCGTTCTTGACCTTGTAGTAGACCCAGGTGGTGCCGGTCGCGGTGCCGTGGCTCACGGAAGGTCCTTCGCCGGAATTGCCGTAGCGGTCGACGTCGACGCCGGAGAATATTTCCTTCGCCCTATGGTTGTAGACGGTGTCCTGGACGTCGATGAACGCAGCGCTGTAGTTGTAGGGGAGGCGGAGGATGTAGTCGCCCTGGCTGCCGGGGACTATGTCCCTGTAGTACTGCGGGTTGAGGTCGCGCAGGTCGCCCACGGGGAGGCCGATGAGCTCTTCGATCTGGCGGAAATGGAGGTTCTTGTGGATGTGGAAGGTGTCGGTGTAGGCCGGCATCACGACAGGGGAAGGCTCAAGCCCGTATTCCTTGGCGTAGTTGACGGCGTACATAGCCCCGACCATCGCGGGAACATAGCCTCTCGTCTCCTTCGGAAGATAGGGATAGATCGACCAGAAATCGCGGCTTCCGCTGCGCTTGATGGCCTTGTTGACATTGCCCGAGCCGCAGTTGTAGGAGGAGATGGCCAGCGACCAGTCGCCGAAGATGGCGTAGGCGTCCTTAAGATATCTGGCTGCCGCATCGACGGATGCGAAGGGATCCTTCCTCTCGTCGACATACGAGTCGATCTCCAGGCCGTAGCTCTTCGCGGTGTTGTACATAAACTGCCACATACCCGTCGCGCCGGCTCTTGAGACGGCAAGCGGGTTGAGGGCCGACTCGATTATCGCGACGTACTTGAGCTCCACGGGAAGGCCGTAGCGGACGAAAGTCTCTTCGAATATGGGCATATAGTAGGAGCAAAGCCCCAGGATGTGGCTCATCTTCCTCGGCATCCTCTCCGAATAGAGGATCATATAGTTCTTGACCGTCTCGTTGTAGGGGAGGGTGAAGAATGCGTTCATCTTTTCGAGCCTGTCAATCATCACCTGGTCGGGGACGTTCGAGGTGAAATGGACGCTGTCCATATCGACTGCTGCCCCTTCTTCCGAGGAACGGGCCTGGCGGTGGAGATACCAGATGCTCAGAAGGCTGTCAGTGGCTTCCGGGCTGTAGCTTTCGCCGGACATTCCGGCCGCGAGCTTGTCTTCGTTCTCGGTGTAGATCTCGATCATCTCCTTGCGGATGCCCTCGTTCTTCTTTTCCTCTTTCTTGAGGGCTTCAAGCTCCTCTTCGAGTGATTCTACCTTGCGCACGAGCAGTTCGTTCTGCCTGAGCAGGTCCTTTTTGCTCTGTCCGTAAACGGGAATGAGCGTGGCGGCGAGTACCGCAATGGTTGTCAGTATCTTGTTTAGTCTCATAAGCATCAGAATCTCAGGCCGATAGACAGTCCCACTCCTGTGGAAGGCCCTCCGGCGAAGAGCGCCGGCACCGACACGGACGACCGGCCCATATCGGTATAGGCGTAGCAGTCGAGGGGGGAATAGATGGTCGGCTCTATGTGGACTGAAAGGTCATCGGAGAGCTCGAAATCCTGCATATAGGCGAAGACGTTGGCGTCGATCACCTGCAGGAGGTAGAATCCGACAAGGGCGACAATCGAGTAGTCACGGTAGCGGCGGAAGACGTTGCGGTAGTAGACCGCCGTTTCAGCCGGGATGGGCCCGGTGTAGGGCACGTCGGGGTTGGTGGCTTCGTTGTGGATGCGCTTGTAGCGGATATAGTTGGTGTGATTGTTGGCAAGGAAATATGACGCCCCCATCAGGGCGCCCCAGTAGATAGGGACTTTCCAATATTCCCCGTTATAGATCTGTCCGAGTCCGGGGAAGAGTATGGAATATAGCGTGGACTTGCCGGGGTGGGGCTTTCTCGGGTCTTTATATGACGCGGTGCCGTCCATCAGCGACGCCCACCAGAAGAGCGCAGCACCGCTATAGGCGATGATGCTGCCGGTCCGGAAGGCCTGGTTGCCGGTCGCCTTGTAGCGCTGGCCGTAGTAGATGCCGAGGCCAATGCCGGTGCCGATGCCGCCGTAGATGATGGGGAGTTTCCAGTAGTCCTTGTTGTAGATCTGCATACCGCCGATGAAGACGGTCGATCCG
>JAFZME010000130.1 GCA_017553405.1 Bacteroidales bacterium | reverse complement strand
ATTGATGTTGACGCCGTGAACGCTATGGCGAAAGAAATCTTAAACATACCATAATTTCCGGGGACGCTCCTTAAACTAAAAAGTCAGCCATTTTCAGAATTTTTTGTGAAAACGGCCGACATTTTATTTCAGCAGCGCGGCGCAGATCCACATCATGGCCATTTGGCCGTGGGGGTCGCCGTTGGAGCGGGGGCGGTCCATATAATGCTCGCGGCTGTTCTTTTGGCCGGTCCCGATGCAAACCTCCGCAATATTGGCATATTCATCCAACATCCCGCACAAGGAAACCCAGGCCTTACGGGCTGCAGGGCCGTACGTGGCCTCGTCCAACAAGCCAAGGCGCACGCCTTCGATAAAGGCATAGGCGAACATAGCCGTGCAGGAAGACTCATCCCAAAACTCCGGATCATCCACAACCTGCCCCCACATACCGTTTTCGCGCTGATATTCAAGGAGCGTAGGCATCATTTTCAAATATGCCTCCTTCAGTGCAGGAATATACTCACTGTCCTTGGGGAGATAGCTCAGAAGCATAGGCAGACCTGCCGCCATCCAGCCATTTCCCCGCCCCCAGAAGAAGGGCGCCTCGGCGGCGTGATAGAATAAGCCATTGTCCCGCTGGAGGGTGTCCATATACATTTTCATCTCACGGGCCGCCCGGTCGATATACTTGCGGTCGCCGGTGGCACGATAAGCCTGGGTCTGGAGGACCGTAATCATATACATATCGTCAATCCACAAGCGTGTCTGGGGAGAATATCCCTCCGCAAGCAGTTCCCGCTGACGCTCAATGGGGAAATTGCCATTGCCGCCCACCTTCTCGCCGGGCTCCCCTGTCGGGTCTTCCCACTGATGGTCGGCATATCGAAGTCCCAATTCCAATGCCCGCTTGTCACCATTCATCAGATAGATCTCGAGAGGAATGGCACCGAAGATGGAGAAATCCACGTGATTATCGCGATTGCACTTTGACTTTCTCTCTCCATAGAACGGCTCAAAAAAATCAATCAATCGATTCTCAAGCTCCTTGTTGCGGGAAAGGTGGGCAAACTCGATGGCGTTGACCCAAAGGCTTACCACGGAATAATTCATCTCTTTGCCGCCACGTCCATAATTATAAGGTGCCTGATAGCCCGGAAGATTGTTGCCATAGTCCAGCGGATCAGAGGCGAGAAGCTGCTCCGCAACGCGGTTTCCAATGGTCTCCACGCTGATGTCTTCGGGGAGGTCTTTAAAGTCCTTGAGGGCGATTCGGGTTCCGCAGGAAGCGCACAGCAACGACACGGCCAGGATGAAAATCTTAAATTTCATAGCTCTTGGTATATGGTCCACTACAAAAGTAGTGTATTTTTTTAGAAATATGTTACCTTTACAACATTATACTCAATAGTACACTTATGTATACTAAAAGAATATTCCTGTTCATCCTCGCCCTGACGGTCTGTGCGGGGCAGATCAATGCCCAGAAAGCACATCCTGACATTTCGTCACAGCTTGTAAAGGCAATCGTAGACCCTTCGGTGATCAAGGGCCCCATCAAGCCGATGAATGCCGTCAACAACGGCCCCAACGCCGTCGATGATTTGCAGCAGATAGAGGATTTCCGCATCTTGAATATTCCGTTCAGCCGCACCCACGATTCCCCGGACGGTGATTATTACGGCCATCACCTGGTCGATATCTCCGACGTTTTCCCGGATTTCAGCAAGGACCCCGACAAGGAATCCTCCTATGATTTCCGCGAGACCGATGCCTATATCAAGACTATTCTGGATTCCGGCGCCAAGGTGATGTACCGGCTTGGCCAGACCATCGAGACCCACCCAGCGGCAAAGTACCACATCTATCCGCCCAAGGATTACAAGAAATGGGCGAGAATCTGCGAGCACGTCATAATGCACTACAACGAGGGCTGGGCGAACGGCTTCCATTACGATATCCGCTATTGGGAGATATGGAACGAGGCCGATCTTGACCAGAAATCAGACCGATGGAAGACCGATCCACGCACCTGGGGCGGCCCCATTGATGAGTTCCATAAGTTCTACGAAGTTGCAGCGAAACACCTGAAAAAGCGTTTCCCCGACCTGAAGATAGGCGGCCCCTCATATTGCAGGATCCTGAGAGAAAAAAACTGTTTCCCGCAGTTCTTCGAATATATGCATTCCCACGACGTCCCCATCGACTTCATCAGCTGGCATATTTACGATGTAGAGCCCTCGAATTATGTAAAGGAGGCCAATATGCTCAGGG
Organism: Bacteroidales bacterium; assembly: GCA_017553405.1. Classification (GTDB taxonomy): domain Bacteria; phylum Bacteroidota; class Bacteroidia; order Bacteroidales; family UBA932; genus Cryptobacteroides. Next base: position 11,084 of record JAFZME010000130.1, on the reverse strand, counting down.
ACTGGATGAAGCAGTACGGCTATGAAGATGCCGAACTCTTCCTGACCGAGTGGAATTACTGGCGGTTGAAAAAGAATGGGGCTGAATCCGCAAACGAATACTACAACTTTGAAACCCGCCTGAACATCAAGGGCGCCGCCTTCGTCGGCGCCGTTATGTGCGCGTTGCAGGACGCTCCGGTGGATATGCTGATGTATTATGATTTCCGCGTAAACGTGGATTCCTTCTGCGGTTTCTACGATCCCCAGACCCGGGAGCATATGCCTACTTATTATGTGTTCTACGCCTGGAGCAAGCTCCGCGGGGAGCAGTGCGATTGCACCCTGGAAGGCGGCGAAGGCGACATCTATGCGGTAGCATCAGTAAAGGATGGCAAAACCACTCTTTTGCTCACCCGTTACAACGGCGACAACAACACCTGCAATATAGCGACAGTCAAGATCTCGGTCAAGGGACACACTCCTAGCGAAGCGGTGTTCTGCCACCTTACCGACTACCGGCACAAGTACACCGAGATCCCCCTCTTCCCCTCCGAAGACGGGACCGTGAGTGTCAGGTTATGCAACAATTCAATCGCAGTAGTGGAATTCTAACTTATGAAAAAGTCTTATTTTCTCGTCGCCTGCTCCTTATTCGCGCTTTCGTGCGGTGCGCCGAAATATCTCACCTATGAGAAGTTCGGGGCGAAAGGCGACGGCATTACCGACGACTTCCCTGCAATCATTGCGACCCACGCGGCGGCCAATGAAAAAGGGCTGCCGGTCAAGGCAAAGAACGGAAAGACCTACTACATAGGCAACACGATCGGACCCGCCGTGGTCCGCACGGATGTCGATTTCGGCACTGCCAGGTTCATCATTGACGACAGTAAAGTCGGCGTAGAGGACCGCAAGGCCGATATATTTCAGGTCGAGTCTGCGCTCGAGCCCGTTGCCATCGAGGGCGTGGGGAGCCTGAAGCGGGACCGGACTAATATTGGCAAAGCCCTTCCCGGCCGCTGTCTGGTCGAGGTGGTCAATGACAACCGGAAAGTCTACATCCGCCTCGGCAAGAACCAGAACAGCGGAGTCGGCCAGAAGGAATTCTTCATCGCCGACAAGGACGGCAATATCGATCCATCCACTGCCCTGGTATGGGATTATGACGAAATCACGAAGATGACAGCCTATCCCATTGATGAAAAGACACTTACAATCAAGGGCGGCACTTTCACCACCATCGCCAACCAGGCCCCGTCCAAGTACACCTACTACGGGCGCGGCATCGATGTCGAGCGGTCCAACGTCAGGATTGAAGGCATCACCCACTATATCGAAGGAGAACTCGACCACGGCGCCCCATACGGCGGCTTCCTGGTCCTGGACAAGGCCGCCGACATCGTGGTCAGCGGCTGCCTCTTCACGGCACACAAGACCTACAGGACAATAGGATCGGCCGGGATGAGCGTCAGTATGGGCTCCTACGACGTGTCGGCATCCGGCTGCGCCAACATCAAATGGGAGAACTGCCGCCAGACCACCGACATCAACGACACGAAGTACTGGGGTGTCTTCGTCTCCAACTTCTGCAAGTCCCTCGCCCTGGACCACTGCGTTTTCTCTCGTTTCGATGCACACCAGGGGGTGAGGAACGTCACACTTACCAACTGCGAGTTCGGGCACACCGGTGTCAATGTCGTCGGTTCCGGTACAATGCGGATTGAAAACTGCGACATCCATCGCAGGTCCATAATCGTCCTCAGGGGCGATTACGGCAGTACCTGGGAAGGCGAAATCATCGTAAAGAACTGCAAGCTCATCGTTCCCAAAGGAGCCAAAAGCGTTTCCCTCCTGAGCGGGACCAACGCCGGGAAGCACGACTTCGGCTACACCTGCTACCTTCCGGAAAGATTTGACATCGAGAATCTTATCATCGACGACAGCCGCGTAACGGATAGCAGCTATCAGGGCCCAATGATTTTCGGGTCCTTCAAGCGCAATGTCGATGAAGAAGGGCTATATCCCTATATCGCCAAGGGTATTGTCAACATCAAGAACGTCTCAGTCACCAGCGGCAAACCGCTGGGTGTGAGCAATAATCCCCGGATGTTCGGGGATTACACGGTCAGCGTTTCGGAATAATAATCAACAGTATATGAGCGACACTATGACAACGAAAGAGCTCTACGGGCTCTATGTCCGCAGGTTCGGAGACTGCGAAAGGACGCCCTACCAGGCGGAATATTACAGAAAATGGCTCGCCCTTCTGGAGGAATGCTCCTCCAATGAAGAGGCGGAGGAGAGATCCAAGGAGAACGGGCTTTACACCGGAGGAGCGGCCGCAGTTGCTATGGACCGCGTGGTTGCCCACAAGCAGGCAGCGGAGCATATGGGATGGAATGACGTCGCAGAGTACTGCGAGGATATCATACAGAAGATCAAGGCCGACCCTTATTATACATTCTCCCACAGCGGCTTGTGGGCCGACCTTCAGGCACTGAAGGACCGCTGGCTCAGGACCATCGAGGGCTTCCACCGGCTCTTTGCCGATTTCCTTGAATATGACGACAGCAGGACCGACCCTGAGAGGGCCGTGTCCAACATCGCGGCCGACCTGAAAAGGCTCTCGAAGCCAAGCTCCGATTTCGCGACGCTTGCAGCAATGCCGTCGTTCAGGGCGCTCATCGATTGCAGCGACGAATATTATAAGGAGTTTACCGACACAATCCTTAAAGCCGCGACCGGCCGCCTTGAAGCGATTCCCTGGAGCACGAAAGATTTCCAGAACGAGATTGCGGAGCTCTGGGACAAGCGGGATTCGCTTAGTAGCGAATGTGCCCACTGGTACGGCCAGGAGGTCAGGCCTGTGAGCCTTCGCCTCTCCCCCGAGACTGAAGACGGCAAATATGAACTCATAAACCTCGACTGACATGGATCCGACAATACAGATGATGCTTCAGGGCTATATCGACGGCCTGAACAGCTTGAACCCGAGCAGCGACGCCCTCAAGCGCGAAATCGAGGATTTCAAAAAAGAGCTGATGGCTTTCGGTGAGAGCCAGAACGACGCGATGACATTCTTCCCAAAGTTTCAGGAATCCGGGCTGATGGGGAAATATATGGACCTCTCGACAAAGATTACTCTTGCCGCCCAGGCCCCGAAGGAGGATGCTCCGAAAGAAAAGAAGCACATCCCCACCCCTGCGGAGTGGCTGGAGCCGTTCAAAACGGCCTACGATTATATCAAGGACCTCCCGGTGAGGGAGCGCGGCCTTGCCGTCTACCGTAAACTCTTCGAAATCGGCGAAAAACACACGGATATCACCGAGTTCCTCATTGAAGTCGAGAAGGAGAACCTCCTTTGGAAGATCTGCTCGGAGGACACGCTGGGCATCCTGAGCATCTCGCTAACCGGGATGGATCCCCTCTACAAGGGACTCACCTACTCCGTCCGGAAGAACATCGAAGCCTGGATGGCGTCCATCTGCGAAGCGGATGCTTACTATCTGCAAGACCTGCTCGCCGCAGACATTATGAAGACGCCCCCTCGCATTCTCCAGCCTGAGCACTACGTCATCTGTCTCGGAGCCCACCTTATGGTCTACAGGGGCCCCAAGGGCAAGGAAGGGATAATGGAGATGATTGCCACCGGCGACTGCGCGAAGCAGGCGTTTATGACCAACGCATCCAATATGGTCATCGCGAAGCTCCAGGCGAGGCGCACAATGGACATTATCCATAAGGCCCTCGGCCTCACCTTCGACGACATCATTGCCGACGAATTCCTCCGTCACAAACTCATCGCCACCTCTAACGTGTGCGGCCTCTCCAGGGCCTACGCCCAAAGCAGCACCAACATTCTCGACATTCTGGCCGACACCTGGCACAACGAGATTGTCCCCGACATCACCCTCGTCGAAGCATTCAGGCGCGAGGCGTCGCTGAACTTCGGTCGCTGGAGGCTGCCCTCCGACGATGAAGCGGAAAGAGCCAAGGCGATTGCCCGCGACAAATACGCGCACCTCCCCTACTTCAAATACGAGGACCAGCTCCAGGGCACCATCCACGTCGGCACCGGCGAAGGATTTGACATCAAACTGCCGCGATGAAGGACAATTCGATCAAATCGCAGACGATAGAGTGGCTACGGTTCTTCTGCATCGCGGCGGTGGTGCTGCTGCACGCTGTCGATCCCCCCGTTGACGGCAGCCCGTTCTGCTACCGCGACGGCGCGTATTACACAGCACAGGTCTTATTCTCGGAAGGCCTGTGCACGGTGGCCGTTCCCATCTTCTTCATAATTTCCGGCTATCTGTTCTTCGTCAAGCTGGAAGAATGGGACAAAAAGATCTGGCTCGACAAGATGAAAAGAAGGGCGAGAACCCTCCTTCTCCCCTATCTGCTATGGAATCTGATTGCAATCCTGTTCTCTTTGGGAATGCTCTATTTCAGGGCATCGCTGAAAGGAAGCACTCCTGACATCGCGGCCTGGTACAACGGCATGGGCGGATTAAAGGCATTCTGGGACACCGGGACGGCCGGGTTACCCTTCAATTATCCGCTGTGGTTTCTCCGGAATCTGATTGTGTTCGTGATCCTGTCTCCAGCTGTATTCCTCTATGCAAAAAGGACGGGGATTGTCGGCCTGATCCTTCTGTGTGGGCTTTATTTTATGGCCCCGCTTGCAAAACTGCCGGGGCTGTTCTTCATTCACGGACTCTTCTTCTTCACTCTCGGGGCATATCTCTCCATCAGGAAAATCGACTTCACAGATCTGTTCAAGCGATTCCGGATTGTCGCCGTGTGCATCGCCGTACCGCTTCTAATAACGATATTCTTCACCTTTGGCATTCATACTGATGTCTGGAAATATACCCACCGCGCCTTCACGCTGTTCGGCTCCGTAGCCACCATCGGTATTGTCGCATCCTTGTTCCAAAAAGGGCGGCTCAAAGTCCGTCCGCTGCTTTCCGCCAGTACGTTCCTTATCTATGCGGCCCACGGCACAATCGTCCTGCCGCAGATACAGTCCATCCTCGGCAAGATCCTTCCGCTCAATCAAATCGGGCTGACAATCAAATACTTCACCGCCCCGCTGCTGACGGTCGTCCTGCTGGTCCTGTGCTACTGGTGCCTTAACAGATGGTTACCAAAAACCACGGCCGTACTGACGGGCGGTAGGGCGAAGTGAGCACGAAATCACATACTTTTTGTCGTTTCGCAAAAAACAATTAAATTGGTGGTCGCGTTTTCAAAAGCCGAACACTGATGCTGTTAAAGATTTTTACCCTGCTGGGATCGCTGGCGATGTTCCTGTACGGAATGTCGCTGATGAGCGCGGGTCTGCAGAAGATGGCCGGAAACCGGATGAGGGTTTTTATGGCCAGGATGACCTCCAACAATTTCAAGTGCATAATGGCCGGTATCGTGGTGACCGCTATGGTGCAGAGTTCAACCGCGACGACGCTGCTCATCGTGAGTTTCGTCAATGCCGGCCTGCTGGCGCTGGGAAGCGCTATCGCCGTCATTATGGGCGCCAACATAGGCACGACGGTGACGGCGTGGATCTTTGCGCTGAGCTTCGGAGGCGGGAGCTGGAGCGTGGCGACGATCGCCGTGCCGCTGATGTTCTTCGCATTCATATGCATAAGCGTCAAGAAGACCGCCAATCTCGGCGAATTCCTGATGGGTTTCGCGCTGCTGTTCCTGGGTATATCGATGCTGAAGGAGACTTCCACCGAACTGCTTGACAATGAGGGCGTCCGCACCTTCCTCTCCACCCTTTCGGGCTATAAGATCTGGAGCGTGTTCCTCTTTATGCTGGCCGGAGCCATTATTACCTTTATGCTGCAGAGCTCCGCTACTGCGACGGCCATCACTATGGTCCTCATAGCGCAGGGCTATATCGGGTTCGATATGGCGACCGCAATGGTCCTCGGCAGCAACCTCGGCACGACCATCACCTCCAATATCGCGGCCTCGGTCGCGAACCAGAGCGCAAAGCGCACGGCACGTGCCCACTTCCTCTTCAATCTCTTCGGCGTGATCCTGGCCCTGCTGTGCTTCAGGCCGTTCATAAAGCTGGTCGGCCTGACCGTGCAGGCTCTCGGCTTCCCCAACCCCGTGACCGTCAGCTTCGAAGACGCGGACGAGGCGACCAGGGCTTCGCTCGAGGCCTCGCTCCCCTACAGCGTCGCGGTGCTCCACACCGTGTTCAACGTGATCACGACGCTCATCCTCGTCGGGTTCATCCCGCAGCTTGTCAAAATGGTGACCTGGATGGTGCCCAACAAGAAGGGTGAAGAGAAGGAGACCTACAGGCTCAAATATATCGGTATCGGCAATATCGCCACCGGCGACCTCGCCCTCAACACCGCCAAGATGGAGGTCGTGGAGTTCGGCTACCTCTGCCGCAGGGATCTCGCGTATATCCGCAGCGCAATCAACGCGGGCACGAAGGCCGAGTTCGAGGCTGCCGACAAGAAGCTGGTCCACTACGAAGAGGTCACCGACAATCTCGAGCGCGAGATTGCGACCTACCTCCGCGAAGTCTCCAAGAACGAGCTGAGTATCAGCGCATTGGCGCGCATACGCGAACTCTACCGCGTCATCGGCGAGATGGAGTCCCTCGGCGACAGCGGCGAGACGATCGGCAAGATCCTCGCCCGAGTCTGGGAGCACGACTGCCATTTCACGGAGAATATGCTCAGTCAGCTCAACCAGATGGTCGACCTGGTGGACAAGGCCTATGACGCTATGGACCACAACCTTGCGACTCCCCTTGTCGAGCTCGACGACATCACCAACGCTGAGCAGGCGGAGGAGGCGATCAACGAATACCGTGATATTCTCCGCAACGAGCACCTCTCCAACATAGAGAAGGCATCCTATCCTTATGAGACAGGATCCTTCTATATGGACGTGGTCAACTGCATAGAGAAAATGGGAGACTTCATCATCAACATCTCCCAGAGCGTCTACGGCGCCAAGACCGTCTAGGCCTTCAGGCGGGCGATAAGCTCGTCGCCAAGGGCTTCCTTGACGCGGATGTGGTCGAGGACGGCGGTGACGAAGGAGTTGGACTCGAAGTCGCCGCGGACCTGCTCGAAGTCCTGCTCCTTCTCGATCCTTGAGCCGTCGGCGCCGAAGCCGGTCATTGCCGCGAGGCTGAACTCCTTGCGGGCGTCCTCGTAGAGCTGGCGGTCGAGGCCGATCACCGCTTCCTTCCATTTTAGAACGATGTCGATGACGTCCTCCTTTGTGATTTCGGTCATATCCACCCCGAAGAAATCCTTGTACTGCTCGTAGGCCCAGGTCCATTCGTATTCATAATAACGGGCGTGCATATCGGCGAACGCCTTGCTCACTTCCTCTATCGAGGCGACCTCGCCTCCGGCAATTTTCGCCAGGAGGTCGTCCACCACTCCCTTCGGGGCTATCATTCCGCTGATATCCACCCAGTTGCCCTTGCCGCCTTCGACGGTCGGCAGCAATGCCGCACGAAGATCTTCGTCGGATGCGCCCGCAGGCAGGTTTTCAAGCTTCTTGATGATGGAGTTGCCGAGGAACTTGGTGATGGCCGTCTCGTAGAAACGGATGCCGTTGCGAAGAGAGCTGTTGCGGATCTTGGTGCTGTGATATGAATACACGTCGGAGAGCTCGCCGGAGGAGTACTGCAGGTTGTGGAGCAGCTTCACGCCCTTTAGCATCTTCTGGATGGTGAAAGGGCTGAGGAGGTTGTAGTTGATGCAGTCGAGGCGGTCGGGATCCTTGCGGGCGTCGCGGCGGGGCCATTTCTGGGCGTCGCGGATGGTGCCGACGCTACGGAGGTTGACACCCGGGACCAGATAGGTATTGTTCTGCTGCTCAATGAGATATGAGAACGGAAGGTTGGACGTGTCCGAATGGGTGACGTGGCGGCCCATCACCAGCGAGAAGGCGCCGATGCGGGACGGCCAGAGGATGTAGGAGTCGGACGCAGTCTTGGCGCCGCGCTCGAGGATGCCCTGGTGGATGGGGCCGAGCTTGTACATATGGTTGCTCTGGTTGGAACCCGAGCCAGCATTCATAAAGGAGAACATACCCGCGATGAGCAGCGTGCTCTTGTGATGGGTGACGGTGAAGGGGCCGGCGAAGATGGCGCAGGCCTCGCCGTTCTCCCCCTGACAGTTGGAGAAGAAGAGCGAATCGGAGGCGCTGTAGCCGTGGCCGAGGATGCAGCACTGGCCCACGAAGCAGCGGGTGAGCATCGTGTTGTCCTCGACCTTCGCGCCGCTGCAGATTATGAAGTCGTCGGCGATGACGCCGTGACCGATACGCACCGGAGCGCTTGCGTTGCCGTTGATGCTGCCGTTGCGGAGGCGGCTGGTGCCGCTGATGTTGGTGCAGTCGCCGATACGGACGCCGTGGATGACCTTCGTGTTGCGGATCTTCACGCGGTCGCCGATGGTGCCGCGCCCGCTCTCGACGGAGGCGGCGTAGTCCCCTATCATACGGTCAAGCGCGGCGACCACTTCCGGCTGGTGGCGGTACATCGCGAGGATGTAGGCCGTCTGCGCGCTCAGGCGGTCGTAGATCTGCACCTCGCGGCCACCGGTCTCGTTGAGCACGGCCACCTCGACGCCGTTGCCGAAACGGCAGAGGCCGTCGGTGTAGATCAGGTCGACGTTCTCGATGTAGCAGTCGCTGCCGATGTTGTAGTTGGCGATATAGTCGGTGATGTTCTCGACAAGGGTGTTGTCGCCCACGGTCACGTTGTGAAGGGTGACGTCCCGAAGGCCGGAATGCTTCTGCAGACCGCCCGGGAGGGTGAATGCCGCGTCGAAACGGCCGAAGCACACGTCGCCGGAAAAACGCACGTTCTTGATATATTTAAGCGTCTCGGGGGCGGTGGTCTTCACACGGTCCCATTCCTCCGACTTGCAGCCGGCGGCGACGAGCAGGTCTATCTGCTCCTGTGTAAGATTCTGATATTTCATTCTACGGTTACTGATTTGGCTAAATTTCTGGGCTGGTCCACGTTGCGGCCCTTATAGGTGGCTATATAATATGAGAGGAACTGGAGCGGGACTATCGAGACCACCGGCATCAGGCACTCCACGGTGGGAGGAACCTCGATGCAGTAGTCGGCGCTGCGGCGCACCAGGTCGTCGCCCTTGGAGACGACGGCGATGATCTTGCCGCCGCGGGCCTTGATCTCCTCGATATTCGACAGAGTCTTCTCGTAGGTGTTGTCCAGCGTCGCGATTGCGACGGTCGGCATCTCGGCGTCGATGAGGGCGATAGGGCCGTGTTTCATCTCGGCGGCGGGGAGACCTTCGGCGTGGATATAGGAGATCTCTTTCAGTTTAAGTGCTCCTTCAAGTGCCGTGGGGTAATTGTATCCTCTGCCGAGATATATGAAATTATGGGCATAGGTAAACATACGCGCCAGCGACGCCACCTCCGGGGCCGTCTTGAGCGCCTCGCGGATGACCGAGGGAAGCTCGAGGATTGCCTGCGCGACGCGGTGGTAGTAGCCCTCCTCGATGGTGCCCTTGAGGCGGCCGATGAGCAGGGCCATCATCGCCATCACCGTCACCTGGCCCGTGAAGGCTTTGGTGGAGGCGACGCCAATCTCGGGGCCAACGTGGATATACGTCCCGGAATGCGTGGCGCGGGGAATCGACGAGCCCACGACATTGCAGATGCCGTAGACGAAGGCGCCGGCCTTGCGGGCCATCTCCACGGCGGCAAGCGTGTCGGCCGTTTCACCCGACTGGGAGACGGCTATGACCACGTCGTCCGGCCTGATGACCGGGTCGCGGTAGCGGAACTCCGAGGCGTATTCCACCTCCACGGGGATGCGGCACATACTCTCGATGAGGTGCTCGCCGATAAGCGAAGCGTGCCACGAAGTGCCGCAGGCCACGAATATGATCCTGTTGGTATTGAGGAAACGCTCCTTATTGTCGAGGACGCCGGAAAGTATCACTTCCCTGGTCTGGGGAATGACGCGGCCACGGATGCAGTCCTCGAGAGTCTCGGGCTGCTCGTGGATCTCCTTGAGCATAAAATGGTCGAAGCCGCCCTTCTCCAGCTGGGAGATGGAGAGCTTGAGCTTCTGTATGTCCACGGGGCTTTCCGCGCCGTCCAAAGTCATAATGTGGAGCGGCTTGCCCTTCTCGATGATTGCCATCTCCCCGTCATTGAGGTAGACGAAATCCTGCGTGTAATTGATGATGGACGCCGCGTCGGAGGAGATGAAATATTCGCCCTCCCCCACTCCGATGGCCATCGGGCTGCTCTTCTTGGCGGCGATTATGCGGTTGGTGTCGCCTTTTTCGATGACCGCTATGGCATATGCCCCCACCACCTGGCCGAGAGCCTCGCGCACCGCTTCCTCAAGGGAGCAGTGGTGCTCGTCGCGCACGTATTCTATAAGGTTGACAAGCACCTCGGAGTCCGTGCTGCTGCGGAAAGTGAATCCCTGACCGCGCAGCACGTCCCTCAGGACGCGGAAATTCTCGATGATGCCGTTGTGGATGAGGGCCAGATTGCCCGAACGGGAAAGATGGGGATGGGCGTTGGCGTCGTTGGGCTCGCCGTGGGTGGCCCAGCGGGTGTGGCCGATGCCGATCGTCCCCGAGGAGTCCTTCCCCTGAAGGAAGCGCTCGAGGTCGTCCACCTTGCCTTTGCATTTGAAGACGTCGAGTTCGCCGTCCCGGTGGATGACGGCAAGGCCGGCGCTGTCGTAACCTCTGTATTCAAGTCTGTGGAGGCCACTTATGATGACGTTGGCGGCTTCACGTCCGCCCACATATCCTACTATTCCGCACATAATCCCCTACAGATAAAGAAGTTCACGATATTTGGGAAGCGGCCAGAAGGCGTCGTCCACAAGCATTTCAAGCTTGTCGGCGTCTTCGCGCACCCGGTTCATAGCATCCATCACGGCGGTGGAATACAGCCGCGCCTTCTCCGACATATCGGGGATGCGGTTGGCCTTGCGGCGCTCTTCGACCAGGGCGGCGACGCCGTCGCTGAGGCTGTTGATGAGGCCGGCGATCTGGCGGAAAGTCTTGGCCGAGGCCCGGCCGAGCTCGGCGGCCTCGTCGCCGAAGACTT
>JAFZME010000129.1 GCA_017553405.1 Bacteroidales bacterium | reverse complement strand
GCCCCCGGCGGCGGCTGGACCGCCGTCTGCCGCTGACGACTTTTCTTCCCGTGCCCCGGTTCGTATGCAAAACAAGCCGTTTTTGCCTACGAGTTCGTCATTTACCCCGGTTCGTATGCAAAACAGGCCGTTTTTGCCTACGGGCGCGTCGGCTTGTCATTCCGAGGCTGCAAGGCCGAGCGTATCTCTTCGTAAAATTATTGTTTATGTGATAAACTTTAATTTTCTTTGTGAAAGTTTAGCGCGTAAACTTTAAAACAACACATATATGCGATTCTTTAAATTCTTCTCTCTCCTGGCTCTCGCGGCCGGAATGTTTGCTTCGTGCGGCGAAGGTGACGTGACGGATATTGCGACCTATACGTCAACTCTCAAGGTCGTCCCCGGATCCAAGAAAATTGATGCCGACGGCAAGGCCTCCTTTACCTTCAAACTGGCCGTTTTCGGCGGCCTGAACAATCAGGTGCAGGACATCAGAAAGTTCACAGGGACAGTCAGTTTTTCCGCATCCGGCGGCACCGTGAGCCCGGCATCCGCAACGACCGACGCCTCCGGCAACATCACTGTGGTGTTCACCGCACCCAATCCCGAGAGCTTCGAGGGCGGATCCGTTACGGGCGTCTTGAAGAAGGTCCAGGAAGAGAAAGATGGCGGCCTGTTCCAACAGGGCGACCTCTCCACCGCCACAGCCACCGTCCTGCCCTTGAACGCCGAGGAGCCTGTCGACGACTCTCCCATCAAGAAGGCACTGGAACTGCGTGACAATACCTACTCTGTCCAGAAGAAAGGTGGAGAAGTACATGTCTATGAACTCCCGCAGGAGTACTCCGAATGGTATATGGGTCCCAGCTATATGGATCGCACCAAACAGGTTGTTCACGTGAACTGCATGGATGAGGATGAGGATTTGGACACAAAGGGCTGGCTTTCCGGAGAGATTCCTCCCGAGATTGTCAATAAACTCACCACAATCAATCAGGAATTCAACACGAAGTATCCGTGGGCGTCCGCCAAGATGGTGACATTCAGACTGGGAAATAATATAGGCGCCTATGTCGGCGAAGGCGGAAACGTCAAACTGGATGGCAGCAGCCAGATCTGGCTCAGGGAGAGGAGCGGCACCAAGGCTTACAGCGGTCAGTATCAGCTTCTGAGCGTCTATGTTTTTGAAGAACAGGCCGAAGAATACACCATCTGTGTCAATGCCACTCTTGACGAGCTTGTGGCCGACCTCTCTTATTTCCATCTGTATCCTTCCGATGACTGGGTGGTCCCCGGACAGTCCGTCACCCTGACGGCAGAATGGACGGCAGGCGCCAGCTTCGACTGGAGCAAAGTGACGCTGGACAGCCAGGTCCGCAACGGCAATTCCGGGCAGTGGTTCAGCTGGGATGCATCTACCCAAAAAATTACCGCCACCCAATCGGCTGATAATCAGGAGGTAAAACTGACCTTCGGCTACGTAGGTACGGATAAGACTGAAAAAATTAGCCTCTATTGCGGTCCCGGCTACACCTCATTCTCCCTTTCACCGCAAAATGGCTCGCAGGGATTGATTGTTGTCGAGAATGATTCTCAGGTGTGGTCCGGCTATGACCTTGCTTACATCACCGTGGATTCCTTTACGCCCGATGATTATTATTCCTTCAACTACCACAGCATCGAGATCGATCCTGCTTCGGACTATTATGACAAGCTGGACTACAACTATTACGGTCCGTATGTCGAGTTCAAGAACACCATTCCCGAGGGAGACTTCAATATAATTCTCCGCAGCAAGGCAGACCATAGCGTCAAGTGTACTCTTCCCGTGAAGATGGTGGTGCATAAACCCAGATCCTTCACCATCACCTATTACCACAACAACGAATATATTCACGATGACAATATCCACGGTGTCTGCAACTATGGGATGGGCCTTTCGCTGGGCGTGATAACCAATCCGGCAGACGCTTATTGGAGTTGGGGGCTTGTTGAGCTTGCATACGACTACGACGGCTTCTCATTCTCCGGCGTCGGCGGAAAGGACGACCATCCCAAACTCCAGCGCACGGAGAGCAACCCCAGCGGCGAGACTTATTACGGAATGCAAATCGTTTTCCGCCTGAAGTACGACCACAGGAGAACCAGCACCATCTACATAGACCACAACTGATTTTTCATTATCTTTGCCCCTGTTATGGAAGAGAACTTTGATGCACTTGAAGTGATTGCCCGTACCAGGGGCAAAGTCGAGATGGACAGCACCCCTACGGGGGATAACCTCTTTATCCTCTGGGGAGCGCTGACGGCCGTATTTTTCCTGCTGGAGTTCGTGCTCTGGCAGTTGTTGCAGGCGCAGTGGTGCCTGTGGCTTTGGATTGGCATCCCCGCGATCGGCGGGCCCTGGATGGCGTATCTTCTGAGGAAGGATCACGAGCGTACGCACATCCGTACAAAGGATGCGAAAGTTGTCCTTGATATGTGGATATTCGTCGGCTGCGCTTCCTGCGTCAGCGGCTTTCTGTTCGGATTTGCAGGTGTATACACTACCTATGCAATCCCGCTCATCGGACTTCTCGTCGGCATCGGCGCTTTCATAACCGGCGAGGTCCTGCGCTTCCGCCCCAAGACAGTCGGCGGGCTTGTCGGATCGGCCATCGCAATCGGTTCATTCCTTTTCCGGGATGATATGTGGACGTGGCAGATACTGGCCCTTTCGCTGGTTTCGATAGTCTCCCTGGTCATCCCGGGGATTATGTACAAGAAAAGCGTCTGCAATGGAGTTTAAGGAGCTCAACCCGTTGCTTCACAACGAATTGCGGCTGCGGATAATGGCCGCGCTCGATTCGTTGGACGATGCCGACTTCGTGTACCTGAAAGGTCTCACGAAGGCGACATCCGGCAACTTGAGCGTCCAGCTGACCAACCTCGCCGATGCCGGCTACATCAAGGTTTCGCGCAGCGGCGAGGGCCGCGGCTCGCACACCGTCTGCCGCATCACTCCTAAAGGCACCGCCGCCCTCCGCGAATACCAGCAGGCCCTGATGGGATATTTTTCGTCATAATTATTTGGCGGTACGGTATTTATTCTTACCTTTGCGGTCCATTCGGGGATGTTCTGGTTTTGACAGCACTGACCTCGGACGGTAAGCACGCCGGGCGTGGGAGCCTTGCCCGTAAATCTCAGACTCCAAACAACAGTTGCCAACAACAACTACGCACTCGCTGCCTAATCTGACTTAGTCGATTAGCTTAATCCGCCGGGCCAAGGCTGCCCCGCCGACGAGTATCCCCCGGACTTCAGGCCGGTCCAGTTCCGAACAGGGGGTATCATTCAGACCGGATGCACGGAGGGACTCCCTTAAACTCCGCCAAGCCCCAAGGGATAAGGACGCCCTAAGCCCGCCTCCCGGCATAGACGCCCCGACAGCCAAAGGAAGGATAAGCGTGTAGAAAGCCGCCTGTAGCGGTGTTTGGACGGCGGTTCGAGTCCGCCCATCTCCACTGGTTTATACGGGGGCAAATCCCCCGAACCCCCACGGCTCTTTTGCTCCAGCACTTTGAAAGACTACCGTCTTCCACACAAGTGCCCGCACCGCCGGCCGCCTGCTGGCGGCTTTTTAATACGGGGGCAAATCCCCCGAACCCCCACGGCTCTATTGCTCCAGCACTTTGAAAGACTGCCGTCTTCCACACAAGTGCCCGCACCGCCGGCCGCCTGCTGGCGGCTTTTTTAATTTTGGGCTACGTTTTTGGCCTCAAAACGTGCCCCAAATCTTGAATTTCCTGTTCCGGCGTCAAAAACAGCCTTAAAATGACGCCGGAACGGCAAAATCGAGCTTCCGGCGTCAATTTGAGGCCGAAAATGACGCCGGGAGAGACAGGCGGGGCGGAATATCTCGAAAAATACATTATCTTTGAAGATATGAGCAAGATCAACTTCTTCAGCGCTATGCTGCTCCTGGCTGCGGCGGTGTCCTGCGGCAGGGATTATATCACCTACGAAGATTTTGGGGCCAAGGGCGACGGTCGGCACGACGACACGCCGGCAATTGTCGCGGCCCACGAGGCGGCCAATGAGAAGGGCCTGCCCGTGAAGGCCAGGGACGGGGCGACCTATTATATGGAAGCCGGCCGTCAGACCGCCATTATCCGCACGGACACCGACTGGGGCAAGGCAAAGTTCATCATCGACGACACCGCCGTCCAGCTCGACACCGCGGCGTACCCCGATGGCTTCAGGGTGCCCGTTTTCAGGGTGGAGTCGGCTATGGAGCCTTATGAAATCGAAGGCCTCGAGGGTGGGCTAAGCAAGGGACAGAAGTCCCTCGGCGTGAAGCTTCCCTGCCGCAGCCTCGTCCGTCTGGAGAACGACACCCATCGTGTCTATATCCGCAAGGGAGAGAATCAGAACAACGGCGTGCCGCAGCAGGAGATGCTCGTCGCCGACGCTGACGGCAACATCGAGGAGACCTCCGCCATCATCTGGGACTACGACCGCATCACCAAGGCGACGGCCTGGCCCATCGACACGACGCTCCTCACCGTCCGCGGCGGCATATTCACTACCATCGCCAACCAGGCGCCGGCAGAGTACCTCTATTATGTAAGAGGAATAGTCATCAACCGGTCGAACGTGTGCATAGACGGCCTCACTCACTACGTCGAGGGTGAGCTGGAGGACCACGGTGCGCCGTATTATGCCTTCGTCTGGCCAATAGAGGCAGCCGACGTGACGGTGAAAAACTGCCTGCTCACCCCTCACCGCACCTACTGGACGATCGGCTCGGCCGGCATCCCCGCCCGTATGGGCTCATACGACCTGGGGGCAAATTCCTGCGTCAATGTACGCTGGGAAGACATATCCCAGACAATCGATATCGACGACCTGACCTACTGGGGTCTCTACACCTCCAACCATTGCAAGAACCTCTCGATGGAGCGCTGCCGCATTTCCCGTTTCGACGCCCATATGGGAGTTGAGAATGTCACGCTCAAGGACTGCGTTTTCGGCCATATGGGGATGCGCTGCGTAGGTTTCGGACGGCTGTATATGGAAAACTGCGAGGTCCATTACAACTCCTTCATACTTTTAAGGGAAGACTACGGCGCCTCCTGGGACGGAGAAATGATTATCAAGGACTGCGTCCACAAGCCGTATTTCGGCACTCCAGCCCTTACCGTCATCGACGGAGCCAACAACGGCGACCACGACTTCGGCTACACCTGCCGCCTGCCCCGCTCGATCGAGATCCACAATCTTCTGCTCGACGACACCTGGTGTGAAGCCACGGATCCGGCCTTCCTCTTCGGCACCTTCGCCCGTGACGCCCACGCCCGCGGCCTTCAGCCCTATCCCGCCGAGGGGACCATCCTGCTGGACAATGTCCGCACCCTCAGCACCAAGCCCATCGGCCTCAGCGCCAACCCGGCCCTTTTCGCCGGCTACACGGTACGATAGTTGCTTCAGGCATATTTTATGCAATGCCGATTCGCGCTATGAAAACAATTCTCTGTATACTTATGGCCGGAATTTCCCTTTCTTCGTTCGGGGGGAAAGCCTTGCGTGAGGCTCCTCTCAAGGATAAGTCAAATGAAAGGAAGGACATTGTCCTGACTGAGGCCCAGCAGAAGTTCGTTACCGGGGGTAACGGCTTCTCTCTCAAGCTCGTAAACAAACTCTACAAAGGCAAAAGCTTCATCTGCTCGCCGCTCAGCCTGCAGTTCGCGCTCGGGATGGTGAACGCCGGCGCGCAAGGGGCGACCTCTGATGAGATTTGCACGATGCTCGGCTACGGCGTAGGCGCGCCCGACGAGGTCAACGCCTACTCCAAGCTCCTCTCCGACGGCCTGACTTCCGTGGACAAGACCACGAGTATGGACATCGCCAACGTCCTCGTCTACAACACCAATTTCAACGGGCAGGGCGGCGTCAGTCTCAACAAGCCGTTCGTGAATTCGCTGGAGAAATACTATGACGCCGGCATCGAACTCTTCGATTTCGAGAAGGACAAGTTTGCCGCCCTCGGCCGCATCAACGGATGGTGCAGCGAGAAGACTCACAAGATGATCCCTTCCATCCTTGACGATGTCAATCCGATATCGCTTTGCTATATACTCAATGCGGTGTATTTCAAAGGGATGTGGGCCAATAAATTCGACAAAAGATGGACGCGCGAAGAGGATTTCTTCCCCGAGAAAGGGGCGGCGAAAAAGGTCGAGATGATGCACCTGACCGACGATTTCGGCTACACCGCCAATGATGTCTGGAAGTCCCTCACGATGCCCTACGGCAACAAGGCGTTCCGCCTGACCGCGTACCTGCCCCAGAAGGGCAAGACCGTCGCGGATGTCCTGGCCACGCTCGACGCCGAGACTCTCGCCCGCACGAGCGGCGTCCGTTACACCGAGGAAGTCCGCGTCAGCTTCCCGAAGTTCGAGACGGCTTCAACGATGCCGCTCAACGATGTCCTGAAAGAGCTCGGAATGAAAAAGGCTTTCAAGAGCGGCGCGGCGGAGCTCAAGCTTATGAGCCCCTACGCCAACTGCATCTCGCAGGTGCTGCAGAAGGCAAAGATAAAGCTCGACGAGGAAGGCACTGAGGCCGCCGCGGTGACGGTCGTCGCCGTCGAGGGCTGCACTGCCATCCCGAATCCGCCGGAGCCCCTGACCTTCAGGGCGGACCATCCGTTCTTCTATGTGATTACCGAGGTGAGCACCGGGGCGGTGATCTTCGCCGGCTGCTACGCCGGAGACTGATCGACCTTCTCCAGGTACTTTGGAGGTATGAATGCGGTCGCCACTGCGACGAAGCCTTCGATGGCGACGAGCAGGCGGCGATCTTTTTTTATGCGCTTGATGTAGCCCTCCACGCCTTTGAGGGGGCCTTCCATCGTGACGCGTACCCTGTCGCCCTGCTTGAAATTGACGATGTTCTCGTCCGAGAAGAACTCGAGACCGTCCATCCCCGATTCGCAGACCATCCGGAACATCTTCATCTGGGAATCCGGGATAATCGCCGGAGCCTTGCGGTCTACGGTCGTGTAGAGCATAGCGCGGCCTTCGAAGTCGGCCCTGACCTGCAGCGCGTCCTGCAGGGTGCCGCGGAAGAAGAGGAGCGAGGCGACGATTGTCTTTCTCTTGAATATATACGGGCCTTCGACGATGTATTTGCGGTCGTTGCGGGAGTCGTCGGGGACGGCGAGGCGGCGCTTGACGCGGAAGAATTCCTCGCCCTTGAGCTGCTCCTTGGTCACGGGGATGAACGTCTCCAGGCCACGGCCGTCAAGGATGTCCTCCACGTCGAACACCTTGTTGTAGAATACTTTAAGGGCAAACCAATGGACGTCCATCTATCTGACAATTACACGGTCGATACGGCGGGGAATGCTGGTCATCACCTCGTAGGGGATGGTGCCGAGGATGTCCGCGAGCTCCGCAACTGTCGGATCGTCGCCGAAGACGGTCACTGTGTCGCCTACCTGAACATCCACACCGGTCACATCAAGCATACACATATCCATACAGATGTTGCCGATGGTGGGGACGCGCTTGCCGCGGACGGAGAAGGATGCGGCGCCGCGCCCGAGGCGGCGGTCGATGCCGTCGGCGTAGCCGACCGGAATCGTCGCGATGGTCGTCCCTTCGGAGACGATGTGGCCGAAACGGCCGTAGCCGACATCGCCGTCGGCGGGTCCCAGCTGCTTGACCTGCAGTACTTTGCACTTGAGCGAGGCGACGGGCTTGAGCCTGACCTCGGGAAGGGCGCTGATGCCGTAGATGCCGATGCCGAGGCGCACCATATCGAACTGATATTGCGGGAACCTCTGGATGCCGGCGGAATTGAGGATATGGCGCATCGGCCGGTAGCCGAGGCGGCTGATGAGGCGTTCGGAATTGCGTTCGAAGAGCGAAATCTGGCCGAGGGTGAAATCGTCCTGCGTCGGGTCCTCGGCGACTGAAAGGTGCGAGAAGACGGAACGTACCTTGACCTCGGGACAGCCCTCGAGGAAGTCCGAGAGGGCGTCGATTTCGCCTGACATAAAGCCGAGGCGGTGCATACCCGTGTCCAGCTTGATGTGGACGGGGAAATCCTTGATGCCGCGGCGGCGAAGCACGCCGGCTAGTTTTTCAAGGGCGTCGAGATTGGGTATGCTGGGCTCCAGGCGGGCGTCGATGATCTGCTCGAAGAAATCGGTGCCGGCGGTGAGGACTATGACCGGAAGGGAGATACCGCTGCTACGGAGCTCCATCCCTTCGACGGGGTAGGCGACAGCGAGGTAGTCGGCGCCTGCGCTTTGCATCATCGCGGCGAATTCCACGGCCCCGTGGCCATAGGCGTTGGCTTTTACGAGCACGAGCAGCCTGGTCTCCGGCTCCAGCAGGGAGCGGAAATACCTGTAGTTCTCCACGCAGGACGGGAGGTGCAGTTCGAGCCGTGAAAATTCGTCTTCTCTTTTCATATACAGAGGTGCAAATCTACATATTTTTTCCGTATTTTTGCATTTGAACCAAAATAAGGGACTATGGATCCAACCACAATACTCATCTGGGTTTTAATGGCGGCCGTGATGTTCGCCAGTATGTTTATCCAGAAAAGACTCACCTCCAGGATTGAAAAATATTCCCGCGTCGGAGCTCCGCTCACGGGGGCGCAGGTGGCCGAAAGGATGCTTGCCGAGAACGGCATCCGCGATGTCAAGATCGTCTCCATAGAAGGCACTCTCACAGACCATTACAACCCCACGACCAAGACGGTCAACCTCTCCCGCGACGTCTATTACGGTCAGAATATAGCGGCCTGCGCGGTCGCGGCCCACGAGTGCGGCCACGTGCTCCAGCACGCCGGCGGCTATTTCCCCCTCAGAATCCGTTCCGCCCTTGTCCCGGTGGTCAATTTCTCCAACAAGGTGGTCCCGTGGGTCCTCCTCGCCGGGGTGCTGCTCATCCAGGTTGTCCCGCAGCTCCTTTGGCTCGGGATCGGCCTTTTCGCGATGACGACTCTATTCAGCGTAGTCACCCTTCCGGTCGAGATCAACGCAAGCTCCCGCGCCGTCAAATACCTCGAGATGACGGGCGTGGCGACTTATGAGACCAAAGAAATGGCCGCCGATGCACTGAAGTGGGCGGCCTACACCTATGTCATAGCAGCCGTCAGCTCTCTGGCGACGCTGCTCTACTACGTCTCGATGGCTCGCAGGAGCTAGAAAAGTGTGGGGTGGTTCTCGTCGAGCGCGGTGAGGACCTTGTCCATAATCGCTTCCCTGTAGAGCGCGGCGCGTGACTTCACGCCGAAACGGTCGCAGAATTCGTCTATCGCGGCCTTTTCGCGGTCGTTGATGTGGAAGGTCTTGCGGTGGCGGCGGCGAAGCGCCTGCTTCTGGCGCTCGAGGAAATCGGGATCGACTCCCTGCAGCTGTTCTTTTTTCTTTTTCATAATAGCAGGCCCTTTTTGACTGCGGCTGCCTTTTCTTCTCCCGCGATGCGGGCAAGGATGGCGAGGCCGAACCACATTGCGAGGCCGGGGCCGCGGCCGGTTATGAGATTGCCGTCCTGCTCGACTGATGTATCAGTGTAGACGGCACCTTTTGACACGGGTATGGATTCACATCCGGGATAGCAGGTGAAGCGCTTGCCTTCGAGGGAGGGGAGTTGCGAGGTCACGAGCCCGGGAGCCGCGCAGATCGACGCGACGAGGCCGCCGTCGCTGTAGTGGCGGACCATAAGGGCAATCAGTTCCTTCTTCTCCGCAAGGTACTTCGACCCGGGAAGACCGCCGGGAAAAATCAGCACCTCAGCGCCTTCCGAGGCGAATTCGGACTCGAATTCGGGGAAGCAGAGGTCGGCGTCGACATTGACGGAGTGGGAACTTTCGACCGTCCAGCGGTCATCATAGATGGATACCGTCCTTACGGGCACTTCGCCCCTTCTCAGAATATCCACGGTGCAAAGGGCTTCCATATCCTCGAAGCCGTCCGCAAGAAAGATATAGGCAGTCTTCATATTGTTGAGGTAAGAGGATTCGAACCTCTACTGAGGGAACCAAAATCCCTAGTGCTAGCCGTTACACCATACCTCAAAATCATCGACAAAATTATAAAAAATTACTATATTTCGGAAATTGTGAGTAAAAATGTACTCTGAGAAAGACGAGAAATACATTCGGGAGGCGCTGAGGGAGGCGAGGGCGGCGGCGGACGAGGGGGAGGTCCCCATCGGAGCGGTCGTGGTGTGGAAGGACAGGATCATCGGCAAAGGCCACAATATGACCGAAAAGCTTTCAGATGCGACTGCCCACGCGGAGATGATAGCCATCACCGCGGCGACCGAGGCTCTCGGCGGCAAGTACCTGACCGGCTGCACGCTCTACGTGACCGTGGAGCCGTGCCCGATGTGCGCCGGAGCGCTTGCCTGGTCGCAGGTGGACCGCATAGTCTATGGCGCGCCCGATCCCCGTCGCGGCTATTCCCTGTTTTCTCCGTCGCTGCTTCATCCGGCGACCGTCGCGACCGGCGGCGTACTTATCGATGAGTGCTCATCGCTTATGGTAGAATTCTTCAAATCCAAAAGAAAATGAAAAAATACTGGCCTTTAGCCGTTCCCGTAGCGCTTTACACCGCTTTTGCGCTGACCGGCATCTTCTGGTTCCGCTGTGCGATAATCGTATTTCTGCTTGCCTATGTGACCTGGCTCCTGTGGGCGAGAGTCCCCGCCAAAGTCAGGGGCAAGAACGCCTTCGTCGCCGCGGCCTTTTTCTTCTCCATTTTCGGCGACCTGTGCCTCCATTTCGACGAGGGCCGGCCGGCGGTGTTCATCGCCGGTGTCGCGCTGTATTTCATAGCCCATATGTCCTACATCGGCTTCAGCATACGCAACGGCAAGATCAACTGGTGGATTATGGGCGCCCTGACGGTCTTCTTCACCCTATATTTCATATTCTGGCTCTACCCGAATATCGAGTCCATAGGCATCCTGATTGCGGTTTTCCTCTATATCATCGTGTCCTGTGTCTCGGTCTCCGCGGCGGCCGCGATTCCTATGGGAGCCCATATGGACAAACTGGCCAAGGGCCTCGTGGTCGGCGGCATCTCATCCCTCCTTTTTTCCGATTTCATCCTGTCGCTCCACGATTTCGTCGGCATATCCACGGGCTATTTCCTGATGCTCCCGACCTTCTACCTGTCGCAGATGCTGATCACCGCGGCGCTCATCCATCTTTTTTACGAAAAAAGCTGAAAAAAATTTGGAGATAGAAAAAAAAGGACTACCTTTGTAGCCCGCAATTGAAAAGCGGCCAGCTTATCGCTGAAACTGGTGCGGTAGTTCAGCTGGTTAGAATGCCGGCCTGTCACGCCGGAGGTCGAGGGTTCGAGTCCCTTCCGCACCGCCCCAAAACGCCACTCACTTCCGTGAGCGGCGTTTTTTGTAGCGATCCACGTGGAGTGTAAAAAAGGAGGGCCGAAGCCCTCCCCGGGTTGCAAACTACATCCTTTGACTTACTTTTAGAATTTTC
>JAFZME010000128.1 GCA_017553405.1 Bacteroidales bacterium | reverse complement strand
GGCGATGGGGATCGTGCTCGCCTGCCGGCTTTCCGACCGCCTGGGCGTGTCGGAGACCGGCGGCCTCGAGGCGTACATCCGCGGCGCCTTCCGGAAGGCCGGGCTCCCGGTCGACTGCCCCTACTCCGTCAGCGACCTCTCCGGCGCTATGTCTAAGGACAAGAAGGCCTCCGGCGAGAAGGTCAGATTCGTCCTCCTCGAAGCCCCCGGCCGCCCTGTCCTCCGCGACCTCCCCCTCGCCGACGTCGTCTCCGCCCTCTAGCGCTATAATTTTTCTGTGGAGGCTAATAGCCTTATAGATAGTGAATTAAATACTTTCTCTCTGCTTGATTTTATACAGAGAGAAATACAATATCTTGCTGATAATCAACGGCTTAACCTCCACGGCAAACACTCCCTCGTCCAGGGTACACGCCGCTGGAGTCCGGCCTGGGTCGGAGCCCCCAACCGCCGGCCTACAGCTTATGCCGTCCGTGCTTCTTGAGCCAGCCGATGAGGAGGGCGGGGCGGTCGGTCTGGATCATTGAGACGCCAGCGTCCATATACTGCTGGTAGACCTTGCCGGGGTCGCCGCACTGGAAGGCGGCATCGTCGTCGTTGCCGTCGCCGCCGCAGAGGCTGCCCCAGATGGTGTTGACCCAGACCTTGGAGCCCTGGTCGAGAATCTTCTTGCAGGCCTCGGCGAAATCCGGAGTGTCGTTGTTGCCCCAGCAGACTTCGTAGGCGAGCGGCACCACGCCCTGTTCGAGATAGGAATCGAACAGCGCCTTGCCTTTCTCCTGCTGTATATTCACGATGGGCATATACATCATATTGTGCTCGTAGGCGGCCTCGTGCTCCTGAACTTCAGCGAGGGGCTTGCTGCTCTTGATAAGGATCTGGTCGGTGACGCCGAGCTCCTCGGTCAGGGCGAGGACCGCATCGTAGTAGTCGTAGCCCTTGTCGATATTGACGCAGATACGGTCTTTAGTGCAGAGCAGCGCCTCGCGGAGAGTCGGCATACGGAGCGTGTCGACCGTCACCCCGTGGGCGCGCTTGAGGCTGAGAGACTTGATCTCGGCGAGCGTGAGCTCGGAGATCTTGGCGCTCTTGCCCTGGACGCCCTTGAACACGCGGCTGAAGTTGGTCGTGCGGCGCACGTTGTCGTCGTGGCAGAGCACGAGGACGGAGTCGGAGGTCATATGGATATCGATCTCCACGATGTCGGCCTCCATACGGATGACGCTTTCAATCGCGGGAATGGAATTCTCCGGATAATTGCGCCAGTCGCCGCGGTGGCAGGCGACAACGACATATTTCGATGCCGGGTCGTGAATCTGGGCCGCAATGGCTTCGGCACGGTTGGCGTACTTGGGCGCCTTTCCGGCGCAGGAGATTACGGCAAGCAGGGTCGCCGCTGCAAATAAAAACCTTTTCATATCAGAAATCATCTTGGTTGTACAAAGTTATAAATTTTCCTAAATTTGTGAAAAATAAAGGATATGCGCAAACTCAACCTCGCACTGCTCCTTATAATCCTTGCAGTGTTCCCGCTCGCCGGCCAGAGGCCCGAAGGCCCCGGCTGGTCGATGGAAAAGATCACCCCCGCCGTCACCTATTACACTTTTTCCGGCCACGACGACGTCTCCGACGCCCCGCAGCAGGTCTATGTCATCGACCAGGACCTGTCGGACCCCCATTACGCGCTGCGGTTCTCATATTCCCCGGACAATGTTCCCACTTCGGATGTTTTCCTCCGCAACAACGCCGTAGCGGCTATGAACGCCGGCTATGAAGCCTCGTCGATAGTCATCAAGGTCAACTGCTACCTCCGTTCGTGTATGCCGAAAAACACGGTGTTCGACAACCCCGTCCCCAACTGGAAGAGCGAAGGCGCCGTCTACACCGACGGTATGCAGAATGTGCGCATTTCCTTCGACGGCAAGGGCAAGAGCATCGAGGAGCAGCGGGCGTTCTATTTCGCTTCCCACGAGTCCAACATCCTCACCAGCGCCCCTATGCTCATCGACAACTTCGATCCGGTCGGGGCCACTTTCGTGGATCCGGGCCTCTCCGCCGCCGAGATCAAGTCCCGTCATTATGAGGACCCGATACGGCACCAGGGCGTGCGCCACCCCCGTACGGCCGTCGCGAAGACCGCCGACAATCACCTGATTCTCATCGCCGTCGACGGCCGCTGGAAGGGCGTTGCCGAGGGGATGAGCGCGCGTGAGCTGACTCAGTTCCTCGTCAAGTATTTCAATCCGCAGTATGCCCTCAATATGGATGGCGGCGGCTCCACGACGATGTGCGTGAGAGGCTTCGGTGACCCGGCGACCCACGTCGTCAATTACCCCACGGACAACAAGACCTACGACCACGCCGGCGAGCGCCTGCGCGACACGCATTTCTATATCGTCGAAGTCGGTGATGAGCCGGCCGTGCCTGAGAAAAGGTCGGAAAGGGTTATGGACGCGGTGCGCGCAGACCGCACCCTGGCCGCCGGCCTCGACAGGCTCTATGATATGACGCCGAAGCGCCTGACCCCGGCCCCGAAGGGCTATGAGCCGGTCTATATCAGCCATTACGGCCGCCACGGCTCCCGTTATGCCTATAACGCAAAGACCTACTCGCTCCCGCTGGAGATGCTCCGCGAGGCCGCCGGCAAGGACAACCTCACCGCGCGCGGCGAGAAACTCCTCGCCGACCTCGAGGCCTTCTGGAAGGAAGGTAAATATAAAGTCGGCGACCTTACCCCTCTCGGCTGGAAGCAGCACGAGTGGATAGCGAAGAATATGATTAATTCGTTCCCCACTGCCTTCAAGAAGGGCAGCCGTGTGGACGCCTGCTCTTCCGCCGCGATCCGTTCCATAGTCAGTATGGCCTCCTTCGTGTCGTCCGTATCGAAGAATGCGCCTGCTGCCCAGGTCTATGCCCACGAGGGCGAGCTCGACATCCAGGCCACCCGCCCGAATATGGGGAAGAACCCGTTCCGCTACAAGGGTCCCGACACCTATTTCCCCTATCCGGAGAGCTCCAGGGATTTCCTTATCCGTCTGATTCCGGATTATCCGTCCCTTCTCAAGCCCCTGTTCAAGGACCCCGTCGCCGCCATCGGCAGCAGGGATCCATATGATGTCTTTTTCTATTACTATATGCTCATAGTGGGCATCCCGAGCATCCCGGAAGAAGAGCAGTTCGAGGTCAATGACCTCCTGACCGGCGAGCAGCTGGCCCTTCTATGGGAATTCGACAACTACGAGCGTTTCCGCGAATACCAGCCCTACAGGCTGCCGTGCTCCTCGGTCGTTGACGATATGGTCGCCAAGGCCTCGAAGCGCCTCGAAGAGGGGAGCCGCGGCGCCGACCTTCGTTTCGGCCACGATCACGTAGTGATGGCCCTCCTTATGATTATGGATATCAACGGGGCCGGCTACATCCCTCCCCGCGCCGACGACCTCGTGCAGTCCTTCCAGACCTACAATTCGCCCAAGGCGGCCAATATCCAGATGGTCTTCTACAAGCCCAAGCGCGGCAAGAAGGGCGACGTCCTGGTCAAGGTCCTCCTCAACGGTTCGGAGGCTTCCATCGACGCCCTCCCCACCTACAGCGGCCCCTACTACAAGTGGGACGCTCTTAAAGCCTTCCTCACCGCCCGCACTGACTCATTCGTAACGCGATAGATATGACATTCCTGATGATAATCCAGCTGCTGATAGTCCTGGCGGCCCTCTATGTGGGGTCGCGCTACGGCAGCCTCGCGCTCGGTGCCATCTCCGGCATCGGCCTCGCCATCCTCGTGTTCGGCTTCGGCCTCAAGCCCGGGACGCCCCCGACCGACGTCATCTACATCATCATCGCAGCCGTGACCTGCGCCGGCACGCTGCAGGCTTCGGGCGGTATGGACTGGATGATACAGATTGCCGAGAAGATGCTTCGCAAGCATCCGGCCCATATCACCTTCCTCGGCCCCCTCGTGACCTTCTTCCTCACGGTGCTGGTCGGCACGGGGCACGTGGTCTATACGATAATGCCCATTATCTGCGACATTGCGCTTAAAAAGAATATACGCCCCGAGCGCCCCTGCGGCGTGGCTTCCGTCGCTTCGCAGGTGGGCATCACCTGCTCGCCGATCGCCGCCGCCGTGGTCGCCTTCGTGACCATCTCCAACGCCAACGGCTATATGGTGGCCATCCCGCAGGTGCTTATGGTCACGATCCCGGCCTGCCTGCTCGGCCTGATGTGCGCCGCCCTCGCTTCCTTCAAACGCGGCAAGGACCTCGACAAGGATCCCGAATTCCTCAAGCGCAAGGCCGATCCCGAGACCTATAAGTATATGTACGGCAATTCCGCGACGACGCTGGATATTGTCGTCACGAAGCACGCGAAGGCCTCGGTCTTCGTGTTCCTCGGGTCGCTGCTCGTCATCGTCGGATTCGCGTTCTGCCAGATGTTCCACGTCGCCGGCGGGGAGAGCGTCGCCAAGGCTATCGGCCTTCCGAAGATGAATATTTGCATCCAGGTTATAATGCTTATGGCGGCTGCCGCCAACATAATGTTCTGCAAGGCCTCGCCGAAGAAGGCCGTGGCGGGAGCCGTGTGGCAGAGCGGTATGGTCGCCGTGGTCGCCATCTACGGTATCGCCTGGCTCGCCGACACGTATTTCGGCAACTATATGGACGAGATGAAGCTGATGCTGACGGATCTTGTGACCAACTATCCGTGGTCCATCGCCTTCGTGTTCTTCCTCGTGTCCGTGCTGATCAATTCGCAGGGCGCGGTCGTGGTGGCTATGCTGCCTCTGGCCTACGAGCTTGGCATCGCCGGCCCGGTGCTCCTCGGCGTCCTCCCCAGCGTCTACGGCTACTTCTTCATCCCGAACTACCCGTCCGACATCGCCACGGTCAACTTCGACCGTTCCGGCACCACGGTCATCGGCAAATACCTCCTCAACCACAGCTTTATGCTCCCGGGCCTCATCTGCGTGACCGTCTCCACCATCGTCGGCTACCTCCTCACCAACGTCGCCTTCGCCTCCTACTTCGCCAGCTTCGCGAAATAGCTCAGCCCTCCCCCGCTCAGCGCGCCCTCAGCGCGCCCTCAGCGAGCCCTTGGCTAGCCCCGCTCTGCTCAGCCCGCCCTCAGCGAGCCCCGCTCTGTCCGGCCCGGCTCGCTTTCGCCCTGTCCTGGCCTCTG
>JAFZME010000127.1 GCA_017553405.1 Bacteroidales bacterium | reverse complement strand
GGGATCGGCCGCCTGGACGTCGGTGACGATGATGCTGAGGTACTTGTTGCTGGTGTTCCTGGTGTTGTAGTAGCCGGTCACGATGACTTCCTGGTTGTTGAAGGAGTCGAGAAGCGTGGTGGCGTCCGGAGAAGGATAGGTTGCGGAGAGCCGGTAGGTTGCGCCTTCTTTTCTGAAGTTGTAGTAGTTGCCGTCTTTTGTGAGCGTGCCGGTGAAGGAAATGTAGTCGGCCGATGTCGCGTCGTAGGTGTCGATGGTTGAGGTGATGTCGACGACCTGCGTCCTCGGAACGTTGTTGCCGGAGGAAATCACTTCGATGTCGGTCGGGGACACGACTTCCGGAAGTTTGTAGTAGATCTTCATCGATCCCTTGAGGCCGACCTTGTCGCCGATCTTGATGGTGGTCGGGACGGGGTTGATGAAGACGTAGCAGTTGGTAGTGCCGTCGGTGATGACGAAGCCCCTCTGGGTGAGACCGGCGACGATTGCGTTGTCGATGGTCACCGCGGCGCCGGCATCTGTTGCCTTGGCGACCGCTTCGGTGACGGTGTCGCCCGTGCTGGCGCCGACAGCGGCCTGCTTGATCGTGAGTGTCTTATTGACAGATGCGGCCTCGCACTTTAGGAGAAGCTCGTAGACGACTTCCTGGGCCGAGGTGTTGGCGGCGAAGGTCGCCGTGACGGCCGCGTTGGCGCTGCCGCTTGAAGCGGAGAGGGTCACGCCGCCCGTGGCGGGAGGAGTGAGAGTCCAGGCCGCGTTGGCGGTGATGTTGATCGTCGCGCTGGTGGCTTCGGCCCTGACTTCGTAGACATCCTTGTCGGACTGGCAGTAGGAACCGCTCGCCTCTACGACCTCGGTCACCGCGATGTTGACGATGCTCTTGCCGGTCGGAACGCCGCAGTAGTAGCCGGTCACTGTGACCATCTTGTTGAGGAGGCCGTCCATTACGGTCGTAATCGCAGAGGACGGCTGGTTGGCCGAGCAGGACCAGGTGGAGCCGGCCTTGGTGAAGTTGTAATATTTTCCGTCGGAACTCTTGACGAGCGTGCCGGTGAAGGAAATGTAGTCGGAGAGGTTTGTTGATCCGCTGAAGTCTTCCAGAGTGGCCGTGATGTCCTTGAGGTCGGTCCTGGGGACGCTGTTGCCGGAGCTCGCTTTGGTGATGTCGGTCGGGTCGGTTACTTCCGGGAGGCCACTGTAGGTCGTCTTGTTGCCCTTGAAGCCGACCTTGTCGCCGATTGCTACGGTCGGGGTCGCGTTCTGGAAGACGTACAGGTTGTTGGTCCCGTCGGTCACTACGAAGCCCTTGGCTGTCAGCGCGGCCACTATGGACTCGCTGACGGTGACGGAAGCGCCGTCTTCTGCCTTGACCGCGTCGCTGACGGAACCTTCCACGATGATGACCTGGCCTTCGGTGAAGTCGAGAATCAGACCGTTGGAGATCTGGGGCGAGCCGTTGTATTCGCTGTATTTGCCGCGTACCTTGAGGGTGCCGTTGGTCTTGACCTTGTCTTTCCAGGTGTTCCAGTTGGTCGGGAACATAAAGTCAAGGCTCTTGCCGCCATCGCTTATGGTCGCTCCGTATTTATTGGTGGCGGTGTATAAGGTCGTGACCTTGCCGGAGACGATGTATTCGGTGCTCTCGTCTTTCTTCTGGAGGAATTCGGCCAGGGAGATTTCCTCGAATTCGGTCTGGATCTCGCTCTCCTTGTCGTTGAGCTTGTAGAGGAATGCGGCGTTCTGGACGGTCTCGATGGTGCCGTTGTAGCTGGTCACCTGGCCGTAGATGATGACGTCGTCGCCGACCTTGATGTCGGTGTCGCCGGTGGCGAATTTCTTGTTGTTGAGGTAGAGGACGTGGTAGCAGTAGAAGTCTTCGGTGGAGGAGTTGCCGTCGTCCGAGATATAGAAGTCGGCGTTGCCATAGGTGCCGTTGGCGGTGTAGGTCTTGCCGATCTTGTGGATCTTGCCCTTGATGAAGTAGGACTTGTCGGGGTCGTAGGATCCTTCGAGGACGGCGTTGTGGACCTCGCTGGCCGAGAAGGCCGTCTCTTTGGTCAATCCGTCGCCGGCCGCGATCTCGCCTTGCTGTGTGACGGTGAGGGTGGCGTAGTGGTAGTAGCCGCAGCGGAAGGCGATGGTCGCCTTGCGGGGCTTGCCGCTGTTGGCATCCTTTGCCTTGACGGAAACCATCGCGTCGCCATTGCCGCTGGGCTGGCTGATTTCAATCCAGTCGACGTTGGACTTGATGGACCACTTTTCGGAAGCCAGCACCTGGATGTCGGCGCTGGAGCCGGCTTCTTTAGCGAGATAGATCTCGGCCGGATCGAGCATCACGCCGAGAATCTCCCTCTTTTTGTTGTCGCACGATGCGATGGCCAGCAAGGTCACCGCGGCGAGGAGAAGGGTTTTGATTTTCATATTGGTTGTTGTTAAAGTTGTCTTGGGTTACAGTCCACAAATATATGAAAAACTTTTCATATAAGCACGTCGGAAATCACGAGTCCTGAAAGTGTGAATCCGAAGATGGCGGTGATGTGGGCCATAGTGCCGTTGACGACGGCTTTGAGGGTGCTGCCGCCGGACTGGCCGGGGGTCTCGCAGGGCTCGCCGAGATTGGGCAGCACTTCCTCGTCGTAGACGCACAGGAACGGCTTCGCCGGCACGAGCCCCTCGCGGCGCATCTTCTTGCGCAGGGCCGAGCCGAGAGGACAGCCTCGAACGTCCCAGAATTTTCCAACGCGGATTTTCGTGGGGTCGATTTTAAGCCCCGCGCCGAGGGCGGAGTAGAACCTCGCCGAGGAGGCTGAGGCCCTCATTATCAATGTGATTTTGTCTTTCAGCGAGTCGATGCAGTCCACGACGGCGTCGAAGGAGTCGAGGTCGAACTCGCCGGCCGTCTCTTCGCAGTAAATCTTTTGGACAGCTTCTATCTGTGCGGAAGGATTGATGGCGAGAAGCCGGTCGCGGAGCGCCTCGACCTTCGGGCGGCCGACGGTGGTGGTGTCGGCCATCGCCTGGCGGTTGATGTTGGTCACGCTCACGACGTCGGAATCGACGAGCGTAAGGTGCTCCACGCCCGAGCGCACAAGCCCCTCGGCGCACCAGCTCCCGACGCCCCCGACGCCGAAAACGGCGACATTCGCCGCCGCGAGCCGCGCCATTCCGGCGGGCCCTACCAGGAGTTCGGTCCGGGAGAATATTCCTGTCATTCCGAGCGAAGTCGAGGAATCTACTGCTGATTCAGAAGCGAGTCGGCGTGGTGGGTCCTGGTGACTTCCTTGACGACGGCCTGGCCGAAGTTCCTCTTTTCGACGGTCATCTTGACCGAGGCGAGGATGTCGCCGGGGTGCTGGGTGGTGTATTTGCAGACTCCGGCGCCGCCGGCGGGAATCGTGATGTTGCCCACGCGGATGCTGTTGCTGACTGCGGTCTGGAGGATGTAGTCGACCTTGACGCCGAAGTCGTTGGTGTTGATGAAGCGGACGGTGAAATTCCTGGGCTCCGCCTCCTCGCAGGTCACGGCAATACCCTGTATTTCACCTTCATAGACCAGCTGGATCTCGGTGGTGGAGGGGGTTTTTACAGTGGTGAACGGACGGCTGCCAAGTTCATAAGGTTCGGGATCGTTTTTGCTCTGTGCGAAGGCGGACAAAGTCACGCCGAGAGCGAGGAGGGAAATGATCAGACGTTTCATATTTACATAAATGCTTGTGCTTCTTCTTCGGTGAGTATTTTTCCGCAACTATTGTGCCCGGTAACGGGGTGTCCGGCGGCATCCACGCTGCCATATTCCTTCCAGCCGGAAGTCGCCGTCGGGACTGCCGGGTTGGGGGCGGGGTTCGTGTACCACCCTGCGGGGGCGATGACGGAGCCCAGGGTGCAGCCAATCAGCGTCACATTGTCGTATTTCGTGGCGTCCCCTCCGGAACGGGCGAGGTACATACTTCCGTCGGCGACGC
Source organism: Bacteroidales bacterium (assembly GCA_017553405.1). Classification (GTDB taxonomy): domain Bacteria; phylum Bacteroidota; class Bacteroidia; order Bacteroidales; family UBA932; genus Cryptobacteroides. The sequence goes on along the minus strand of JAFZME010000127.1, from coordinate 32,677 downwards.
CGGAATCCGCCGTAAAACGGCAGCCCCGGAATATGAATCCCTTGTCGTTGGCGTTGTTTACCCTAGCCTGGACGACATAGCCGGCGGCCATCGCACGGATCTCGCAATTGTCAAATACACAGACCTTCGGATAGCCCCAGATGAAGTCGCAGTGGCCCGAAATGAGGGTGTTGCTTACCGTCACGTCGCCCTTGCAAAGGAAGGTGTCCTGCAGGGAATGGAGGGCGCAGTCGGTGATGGCGAGAGTGCCGTTGTCGTTGTTGAAATACATCACTTCGGCCTGGCCGTTCGTGCTGCCGAAGGTGTTTTTCATCGTGAAGGACTCGAACTTGATGTTGCTGCATCCCCTTATGAGAATGACGCCGCGGCCGCCGGATTTGGCGACAGCGCCGCCGAAGGAAGGCCTTGACGTGACGTAGTCGCCGGTGCCCTTCTCGTAGCTCTCGTTGTTGGCGTAAAAGATATTCGTACTGGCGCGGGAGCGGCCCTTGAAGGTGAGGTTGTTTTTGTCGCTGATGAACAGCATCTCGCGGTAGTCGCCGCGGGCGACATTGATCGTGACGGCGGCGTCCTTCCCGAGGGTGGCGGCATAGTTGATCGCGCCCTGGATGGTGCAGAAGTCCGATTTGCCGTCCTGGCTGACATTGAGTTCGGAGGCGGAGGAGGGCTTCGCCTTGGTCTTTATCGTGAGGTCGCCTTTCTGAAAGCCCGGATGGCCGGCGACGAACCCTTCGTCCATCGTGACATAGTACTCCTTGTCGTGCTCCAGCACTCCGCTGTGGAGCCGGACGATGAGCTTTTTGCCGCTGACAGTCAGGGGAGTGCAATGGACGATGCGGTAGGAAGAACCGCATTTGAGGGCGTCCATCCAGGTCGTCATCACCGACCCGGAAATGATCTGCTCCTTCGGCACGGCGATCCCGTCGTCGCGGACGGTCACTGTGGCCGCGTCGGCAAGGTCGATGACGTCCTGTTGCCGGTCACGGCTGTTGAAGACCTTCAATGTGCCGGAGGTGCCAAGCACCACGTCGCTGTCGAACTCCAGCACAAGCGGGGCGTCCACGCACACGAGGGTCGGGTCTTCAGCCGGCGGCTCCGGAGGGACTACCTGCCCGCCCTGCTGCTCTTCCGCGGTGTCGCCGCCGCCCTTGCCGCAGGCGACGGCGAGGGCCACTATTGCAAAAGCAAGTAGATACGCTCGCCTGCAAGCAGGCTCGGTATGACAAAAAAGTTGCATATCCTTAGAAGTACCTGATCGGCAGCACGTAGGCTTTCCAGCCGTCGTCCTTGTGGAGGACGTTGGTGTTGATGATGAGGTTGGTCTCGGAGATGTGTGCCTGGGTGAGGCGCAGGACCCTGCTGCCGGACGATTCCCTGCCGGATTCGTTGGGAACCCACCAGTAGCAGTCATATTTGGGGTTATTAGCCCCCGTGTATCCGGCAACCTCGGCGCTGTGTCTGAAAATATTGACGCGGTTCTCATCCGAGGTGAATATCTGGCCGGCCGTAAACGCCTGAAGGCCGCTCGGATTGTCTCCACCGGTAAAAATTGAATAGAAATCCGCGATGGTAGGCCATAGCCAAGTGGTCATATATGTACCTCGGATGTTAAATTCATTTTGAGAATACGCATTGAATGTGGTATTGCTACTTCTTGCGTCAGCGCTTATAAATGACCCATAGAACAAATATTTGCCGCCGTTGACCGTCCCGCTGCCGGGAGCTCCCGGGCTGGTAGTGTATTTGTCGACGAAGTAATTGGCCGGCCTTATCTCATAGGATGACCCCCTGCCGTTATTCGTGTAGACGTGGACGGCAGTGTTGAATATTGCGCTATGCTTATTGGACGTGCTGAGCATAAGCTCTTCGCGCCCTTCTTCCCTTAACCAACTGCTCGGCTTGTTGCTGGAATCCAGGATGAAGTTGTTATTGTCGCTGTCTTCGTAGTAATATTCACCTCCCTCCTCAGTGGTCCTGTAAAGGCGGTCAGTGTTGGTCGGGATGGCAATACCGTGGAGGACGTTGCCTTTTGCATCCTTGACTCCCTCGGAGGGCTTATTGACAATCCATCCCGGCTCCTCGGTTGTGTGCTTGTCGCCGAGCCAGGCGATGATGCTGTTTAAAGAGGCGTTCTTATAGACGGATTCCTCGAACAGTCCGTTGCCGCGGTATCCACCGTCGCAGATCTTTCCGTCTTTAGTGATAAGGTCGCCGGTCTTGACCTTGTAGGGGTCAAAGCGGCTCACCTTGAAAGTGAAAGTGGTAGTATGCCCATTGGCTGCCGAAAGCTTGATGGTGAAACTCACAGTGTTGGACGTTGTGGAAGCCGCCGCGTTGTAAGGAACGGAGACGCTGAGGATTCCGTCTTCAAGGCTGGCGGAACATACGCTCCACGAGGGCCCCTGCGAAATTCTCACATTCTGAGGAGCGCTGCTCGGGCCCACGACCACTTTGAATTTCTGCGTCTCGCCACGGCCGATATATTCCGTGTTTCTTTTGTAATTGGGGGATGACGTCCACACCTGGACTTCGTAGTCCGACTGGCGTGCGGTGGCAAGCGTGATGCTTTCAGGTGCCGCGTAAATGTCAAAATTGAGTTTGGCGAGCACGCTGTGGTCCGCTTTCGACCTGGCGTCGATGCGGCAGTTGGCGGCTGTGGAGTTGAACTTCAAGTAGCCTCCCTCGTTGAGAGTGTAGTGATCCATTCCGTTGATGGCGACAAATTCGATTTCATCATCGTAGTCGGACGGCTCGCCGACGGCCTGCAGGTTAATCTGCTGGCCGACCATAAAGATGAACTTCCCGTTCTCATAAGCCCAGTTGTCCGGTGTGGGATTCGTGAAGGTGACACTGGTGAATGGCTGGATGACCTTGACCGTGGCAGTCGCTTCGTGGCCGCCGTCTTCGGAGACGGCTTTGATGGTTGTGTTGCCGAAGCCCACTGCCGTCACCTTCCCGTCATTGACCGTAACGATGTCATTGTTGCCGCTGCTCCAGGTGACGTTGTGGTTGGTCGCGTTGGAGGGGGTGAGTTTGACAGACACCTGCTGCGACGCCCCGGGCATAAGGACGATATTGTCCGGATTGATGGATATGGCGGTCACGTGGATGATTTCGTTGACGACGTGGATGAGGCATTTGGCCTCATGAATTCCCGCAGTGGCGGTAATGGTTGCGTCGCCCTTTTTCAGCGCGCTCACAAGACCGCTGCCGGAAACAGTGGCAACCTCTTCGTTGGAACTCGACCAGGACACGCCTTTATATGTGGCATTCGCTGGCTCAACCGTGGCATGCAGCTGCAAGCTGCCGTAAATGACCAGCGTCTCTTCCGAATAGTCCAGTTTGACCCTGCTGACAGGGATCACGTCATTTTTCGTGTCGAACTTCTTGCACCCGGCCGCCGCCATCACCAGCGCCGCCGCGATTATCGCAAATCGTAAAATTTTCATAATCGTATCCATTTTCCGCAAATATCGCATTTTTTTCGAATAAGACAACGGCCCGCGCGCAAGGTCTGATTCCAGCCCGGGGACCTTGCGTGGTTTTCTTTGTTCTGCGTGGCTTCGGCGCCCAAGGTCCGGCACCTAAAAAGAGACCTTGCGCGCTGAAGGGGCCCTACTGCGTCCTGCCAGTGTAGGCGTCGACGTCGGAGCGGCCGAGCGGGTGCTCGAAGAACTCGTTGGCAGCCTTCTTGATTTCATCGACCCACGGCTGCGGCCCTCCGGCTCGTTGGACTACCCAGAGCCGGAGCTCCTTCTTGTGCCAGTTGACGCTGCACTTGGTGCCCCAGGCGCCTCCGTGGCCGAACCAGGCGTCTTCGCTGTCGACTTTAGGCGCCGTCAGGCCCAGGGAGTAGCCGGCCATCTCCTCCGGCCGTGTCGTGACGGCCAGGATGGACTTGACCGTCTCCTCTTTCAATATCCTGACGCCGTTTTCCCCGACGCCGAGATTCATCAGCATCTTGTAGAACTTCAGCTGGTCTTCCGCCGTGGTCCACAGGCCGGCGCCGGCGGAGGCGAAAACGTGGGAATCGTTGTAGGGACGCTGCTGGTTGCCCATTTCCTCGCGCCAGACCGCGGGGGCGTTCTCCTTGTATTCGTAGAGTTCTATCTTATTGCTTATCTGCTTGTCGGTGGGCCAGAACCAGGTGGATTTCATCCCGAGCGGGTCGAGAACTTCCTTCTTGAGGTACTGCTCCCACTTCATTCCGGTAATGACTTCGACAATGGCTGCCCCGATATCGATTCCGGTGTTGGAATACCTGATGTCGGTGCCGGGTTCAAACCTCAGCGGAGAGGCTGCGGCAATCGATGCGACCTGCCTTATGGGTGCTCCTCCGGACCATCCTCCGCCCCTGACATCCCCGCGCTTGGCGCTGATTTCAAACGGAAATCCGCCGGTGTGGTTGAGGACCATCCGCACCGTGAGGACATTCTTTGCCTTTTTCATAACCCAGGAGCTGTCCGTCTTTTCAACCCGGACCCACAGTTCCTCGAATTCCGGCAGGTATTTCGACACCGGATCATCCAGCGAAAGCTTGCCTTCTTCGACCAGCTTGGCGATGGTCACGCCGCAGAAACCTTTGGTCTGTGAGCACTGCATAAAGGCGCTGTTCATCTTAATCTTCCGCTTCGATGCCACGTCGGCATAGCCGATGCAGCAGGTCTCCTGGATACCGTCTTTATAGAATACGCTTATTGCCCCCGGCAACTGGCCGCTGTCAACATAGGGCTGAAGAACATCTTTGGCATAAGTCGTTTTGGAATCGACCACCTTCTTTTTCGCCAGGGCATCCTGACCACACACGGCGGTGACAGAAAAAAGGATTGCCGCAAGGCATACCTTCGCAAAAACTTTGATTCTCATAGAAATGATTTTTTGTCACACAAATATCGCATTTTCCCGAAACAATGCAGAAAGATTTTTTTTGAAGGAACATAAAAAACACTGAATAATCATAAAAAACATAAAAATCTTTTAAAAAATCATAAAAATCTCGCTTATGTTTTTTTAAATCCATTGTTTTTCCCCTCCTCCACCGCTATACTTGCCGAAAAAAATGCTATGAACCGAATTGTGCGAAGGGTGCTGCCGGACGGGAGTCTCGCCATCGTTTATCCTTTTCATATTAGTCTGGAAGGGTTAGAGAACTGTATCCTTTGCCGGGACGACGATGATTATGACGCTATGGTGAAAATTATCGCCGTCGCCGCCAGGAGGAAGAACGTCATCGTGATTATTTATGCCGTGGTGTCAAACCATTGTCACGTCGCCGTCCTGGCGAAGACGCAGGAGGCCGCAGATAGTTTCGGCGAGGAGATCAAGCGGGTATATTCAATGTGGTTCAGCAGGAAATATTCGGAACGCGGGGCGATGCAGAAGGTCGATGTCAAGGCCATATTGCTGGACACCAACTGGTATGTGAGGAATGCGCTTGCCTATATCCCGAGAAATGCTTTGGACAATGGCTGCAATATCAATGAATATCAGTGGTCGGGGTATGGGGCGATGTTCCGGTCAAAACTGTCCCGCCTTGATGGTCGGCGGGTCACGGAATTGTCCGATAAATCAAAAAGGGATTTGATGCACACCGGAGACAACCTTTCCGGGGTTCCGTGGTTATTAGACGCGCAAGATCATCTGATTCCCGGCAGTTTTTGCGACAACGCCTATCTGGAACAGGTCTTTGAAAATGAACAAAGTTTCTTCTTGAGAACATTGGGAGGGCAGAATTCAGCGGAGTTGAAGCAAAAACTTGTGGAGCTGCCGAGGAAAATGCTGCCGGATTCAGAATTTTACAAGAATGTCAACGAAATCAGCAACAGATGGTTCCAGGCGGATATCTCTGCGCTGCCGCTAGAAAAGAAGATCCGCCTGCTGCCATACGTTTTCAGGACCAGCAAAACTACGGTCCCTCAGCTGGCCAGGACCTTTGAATTGTCGCGGCAACAGGTCTCGGAGATACTAAAACCACGCAAGGTCTGATTCCAGGCCGGGGACCTTGCGGGGTTTTCTTTGTTCTGCGTGGCTTCGGCGCGCACGGTCCGGCAGCTAAAAGGAGACCTTGAGCGGAAAGGGCGGGTTCGTGTGCGCGTGCGTGGCTCGCGCATAAGAGCGCGCGTTTTTTATAGAAAATCATTATATTTGGAGTCCCATATAATAACACTAAAAGGTCAATGATTAGACTCAATTTGTTGATTACCAAATCTTTGGGGCTCGCTTTGGCGGCGGCGCTGCTCTTTTCGCCGGCCGCGATGGCCCAGAATCACACCGTAAAAGGCGTCATAAAAGACCAGGCGGGCGAGCCGGTCGTGGGGTGTGTCATCATCCCCGACCAGTCGTCCCAGAAGGCCGTCACTTCCGACCTTGACGGAAATTACTCCGTAGAGGTGGCGGCGGAAGGGGCCCTGACCTACTCCTTCATCGGCTTCGAGGAAGTCGTGGAGCAGGTCGCCGGCAGGGAGCAGATAGACGTCGTGATGCGCCCGCAGGCGGAGAACCTCGACGAGGCGGTGGTCGTGGGCTACGGCGTGGCTTCCAAGAAGCTCGTCAGCTCGTCGATCTCCTCCCTCAAGATGGATGAGATCCAGATAGGCGCCGACTACAACCCTGTCAAGAATCTCCAGGGCCGCGTGCCGGGCGTGAGCATCGCGAGCGGCTCAGGCATCCCGGGTTCCACGCCCAACGTCATAGTCCGCGGCGTGAGCTCCATTTCCGGAGGCTCCTCTCCTCTCTATGTCGTTGACGGCATCCCCGCCGAGAGCTATCCCAACATCAACTCCGACGACATCGCCAGCATCGAGGTCCTCAAGGACGCTTCCGCGACGGCGATCTACGGCTCCCGGGCCAATGCGGGCGTAATCCTCATAACGACAAAATCCGGTGCGGCGGGCAGGACGCTGGTCAACGCCAGCGCTTCCTTCGGCGTCGCCCAGGTCGGCCACGACATCCCGATGGCCAACAGGGCCGAGTACATCAACACCATCTCCACGGCCATCGACAACTACAACGCCCAGATGAACAAGTTCGTCGAGATGTACATCCCCGACAACGACATCGACTTCGACTGGATGAGCGCCATATCCCGCAAGGCCCCGCTGCTCGGAAGGGCGTCAGTGAGCGTGAGCGGCGGCACCGTCAAGACGAAGTTCTACGCCTCCATCGGCTATGAGGACCAGCAGGGCTATCTCCTGAAGACCAACTTCTCCAAGCTGACCGCCCGCACCAAGCTCAGCCAGCAGATTGCCAAGTGGCTCACGATGAACATCAACATCTCCGGCGCCTACTCCCGCTACGACAAGGTCGAGGAGACCGACGGCTCGCTGAAACTCCTGCGTGCCGCCCGCGAAGAGCAGCCCTGGTACAACGACAAGCTCGAGGACGGTTCCTGGCGCGTGATGAGCGAGAGCGGCCTCGTGCGCCACAATCCCGTGATGGTGATTCAGGAAGAAGACTATTACGTCAACAAATACCAGCTCCAGGGGACTCTGAGCCTCGACATCAAGCCCTTCAAGGGATTCAAGTACAGCCCTTCGGTCAGCGGCTACGGCATCTACGACAAGACCATCAAGAAGCTCACCGAGAACAACACCGACCGCGGCTACAAGGACGGCTGGCACGCCCTCAGCGAGCAGAAGGACAATTCCTTCCGCATCGTCGTCGACAATGTCGTCTCCTATGAGAACGAATGGAACCAGCTGATGTATTCCGTGATGGCCGGCCATTCCTTCGAGAAATACCAGTACGAGACCTTCGGCGCCTCCTCCGACAACTACGCCAACGACGCCTACCCTTCGTCGAGCTTCGACCTCATCACCTCCGGCAACCAGATCTACGCCGGCTCCATCGGCTACAACGCCTACGCGCTCGAGTCCTTCTTCTTCCGCGGTATGCTCAACTACGGCAACCGCTACATCGTCAACTTCAGCGCCCGCGCCGACGGCTCGTCCCGCTTCCCGAAGAAGAACCGCTACGGCTTCTTCCCGGCCGGCTCCGTGGCCTGGATCCTCACCAACGAGAAGTGGATGCCCCAGAGCAGCGTGCTCACTGAGCTGAAGCTCCGCGCCAGCGCCGGCCAGACCGGCAGTATGGCAGGCGTGAGCAACTGGTCGGCGATGTCGCTCGTGGCCGCAGGCAACCCGTACAACGGCGCCGCCGGTATGCGCATCACCCAGATAGCCCAGGACATCAAGTGGGAGAAGGCGACCAAGGTCGACTTCGGCGCCGACTTCGAACTGTTCGGCGGCCGTATGACCGGCGTCTTCGACGTGTTCTGGTCCCGCACCGAGGACCTTCTCTACGACAAGCCCGTCGTCTCCACTTCCGGCTACACTTCTCTCGTCGACAATATCGGCACTATGGACAATGTCGGCGTGGAGCTCACCCTCGGCGGCCGCATCATCGACCGCGAGGTCAAGTGGGACCTTTCCGGCAACTTCTCCTGGGGCAGGAACAAGCTTGTCAAGCTGCTCGACGGCCAGGACATCATTATCCTCACCCACAGCTACCTCTACGGCGGCAACAAGCACGCCCTCATCACCGGCAAGCCGATCAGCTCCTGGTATATGCTCCGTATGGACGGGATCTACCAGGACGACAGCGAAGTCCCCGAGCAGCTCTACGCCAAGGGCGTACGCGCCGGTGACGTGAAATACTTCGACCGCGACGGCAACGGCGACATCGACGACAACGACCGCGTCGAGTGCGGCAAGGCCGTGCCGGACTTCTTCGGCGGCCTCACCTCCACCCTCAGCTGGAAGGGCCTCGAGCTCAACATTATGTGCCAGTACTCCTTTGGCGGGAAGATCTTCGCCGCCTGGAAGGGCTGCAACGCCGAGGGCATCGAGCATCTCGGCCTCTCCTCCGGAAGCGTGACGGAGAACGGCACCAGGTACTACACCCAGTGGTTCAACGTCAGCAAGTACGCCGCCAACAACTTCTGGCGCGGCCCCGGCTCGTCCAACACGATGCCGCGCCCTATCCTCAACGGCGCCCACACGGGCTGGAGCTACGACTACAACGTCCTCACCTCGACCAGATATCTCGAGGATGCGTCCTATTTCAAGATCAAGAACATCACCCTTGCCTATTCGCTTCCGCAGAAATGGATGGACAAGATCCGCATACGCGGCATCAAGTTCTTCTTCACCGTGGACAACGTGTGGACCTTCACCAAATACGACGGCTATGACCCCGAGGCTTCAGTCTCAGGCAACCCGGCCGCCGGTTCCTATGCAACCGATTTTGGCTATGAGCCTATGATGCGCTCGTTTATCGGCGGAGTTGAATTCAAATTCTGACAGGTTATGAAACACTACAGCACAATAGCACTGATTCTTCTGGCCGCGGTTTCCATTTCCTGCGGCAAGCAGATAGACAACATACGCCCCAAGCACGCCATTTTCGCCGACCAGCTCACCGAAGGCGACCTGTCGAAGCTCACCAACGGCGCCCGCAACCAGATGGAGAACCTGACGGTCACGGCCTGGTTCAACGGCGACTTCCTCGCCGAGGACTTCGAGGACGGCCCGGGCTTCTCCTACAGCGACGTCCACGCGACCACCCAGTCGCCCTCGTCGAGTATGGCCCTGAGCATCTGGCAGTCCGCCTTCCAGAAGCTCGCCACCGTCAACGAGCTCCTCTCGGCCGCCAACAAGGCGTCCGGCGAGTCCGCCGCCGTGCGTGAGGCCAAGGGCAACGCCTATTTCTTCCGCGCCTGGACCTACTATCTCCTCGTCCAGCGCTACGGCGGCGTCCCGATCCTGCGCGAGACCACGACCGATGTCGTCCCGATTTCCCCCGAGGGTCAGGTCTGGGACCTCATCGAGTCCGACCTCACCGCCTCTCTCGACTATCTCGACGAATTTACATCTATATACTATCCCTCCAAGGAGGCCGCTTGGGCGTTCCTCGCCAAGGTCTGCCTGTGGCGGGGCAAAAACGATGAGGCGGCGACCTGGGCCGGCAAGGTGATCGACTCCGGCAAGTTCTCTCTCGAGGACACTGCGGAGGGCTTCGCCAAGATGTTCATCAGCGGCACATCGACGCGCGAAGCCGTCTTTATGCTGGCCAACAACCGCACGACCGATTTCCGTGACATTTTCAGCAACGTCAACGACACCGACGCCTCCTGGAACTATTCTCCGGCGGCTAAGTGCTACCAGAATCTCTTTTCCGACATCGCGTCAAAGTCCGGCGACATCAGGGCCGCCGCGACATTCTCCCCGGAAGATGCTATGCGCCTGATAAAATTCCCCAACGGCCGCAGCGACACCCACCAGTTCGTGGACAATCCCAACCCGATGGCTTCCCCTCTGATGATGTGGCGTCTTGCCGATATGTATCTCATCAAGGCGGAGGCAGAAGGCCCCTCGGCCGGCCTTGCCACGCTGAAGACCTTTATGGAGAAGCGCTACGCGACCGTCAATATTCCCGACTCTATGGGCGAGCAGGACTTCCAGAATCTCATCCTCGATGAGAACCACCGTGAATTCTACGGCGAAGGCCGCCGCTGGTTCGACATCAAGCGCACCGGCCGCACCGACCTGTATGACACCTGGGAAGGCCGTGACTTCCTTCTCTACTGGCCCATCCCGCAGGATGAGCGCGACATCGCCGGCCACGGCAATTATCCCCAGAACCCCGGCTATAACGACTAATAATCAAACCATAATATGAAAAAGTATTTCTTGCTTCTTTGCATTGCAGCCCTCGCGCTCGCAGGGTGCAATAAGGATGGTGGAAAAGCTTCTGCCATCACCGTTGACTTCACAATTTCCAAGAACCCCTGCCGCGCGCAGGAAGAGGTGACCTTCACAGCCAAACTCACCGGCGGCAAGTCCCCGTTCAACTGCACCTGGGAGCTCTTCAACCAGAAGACAAGCACCAAGATGGCGACTCTCACCGGCGAGACCGCCGCGTACACCTTCGAGACCAACGGCACCGTCGCCGTCAAGCTCACGGTGACTGACGCCGCCGGCTCCAGCGCACAGCGCCAGAAGAACCTCGTCGTCAACCCGGCCCCCGTCCCTGAGACGGACAACATCACGCTTCACTGGGCTGCCAAGATCGACGGTTACACCTCGATTTCCTCGGTGGCCATAGCCGATGACGGCAGCATCTATGCGACCAGCCGTGCCCGCAAGCTCTACAAATTCAACGCTTCAGGCGTCAAGCAGTGGGATCAGGTGATATTCAACGCGTCCGACGCCGAGTCTGCTGTGTGGACCATCCCGAGCATCGATGAAGACGGAACTGTCTATGTCGGCGGCGGCACCAAGAGCCCCGACGGCTGCTATGTCGCCTTCAACCCCGACGGCAGCAAGAAGTGGACTTTCACCGATTTCTTCACGACGGGTGACAAACTTCCCACTGTCACCGGTATCCTCGCCGGCATCGACGGCGACCACATCTACATCGGCAACACAGGCACCACCGGCTCCGTCATCTCCATCAACAAGGCGGACGGCACCCGCGCCGGCTTCTGCAAGCACGGCGACGGCGGCCCTGTCGGAGGAGCCCGTACCGGCATAGCCATATCCAACAAGGGGACCATCCACTGGTATGGCGGAGAATATGGCGCCTTCGGAATGGACAAGAGCGTCCTCGACGCTGCCGCGACCGGCGGAGATTACAGCTGGAGGATGTACGGCGAGGCCCCCGAGCGTGCAAAGATGTCCGCGATGTGTCCTCTTACCCTGACCACCATCGACGACAAGTCGGCTCTTGTCGGTATGGTGACCGACCAGATCGGCGTCCGCGTCTATGCCCTCGACGTCACCAACGGCAATCAGATTTCCTCCACCTATATCGATGACACCTACGATCAGGACCAGGGCGGCGTCGTCATCACCCCGGAAGGCTACGCTGTCGCATCCCTCTGCTATGAGCTCGGCGCCGAGAACGGCGGCATCGCCATCGTCGATCTTGCGCAGGGGCAGGTCCTTGCCCGCTACCGCGTGCAGGAGAAGGTCTCCGGCTCGGCAGCCATCGACGAGGCCGGCAACATCCACTTCGGTACCGAGGACGGCTTCTACTACATCGTGAAGTATGCCTCCGGTGAATTCACCCTCCTCGCCAAGATGAACCTCGCCCGCCTTATTGTCAGCAAGTATTCCGCGAGCGAATATGACTACCAGGCCAACAAGGATGGCGCCCTTACGGGCAAGATCTGGAACTCCGTGGTCATCGGCGACGACGGCAAGATGTACTGCATCGTCACCGACGAGGACACCCGCGGCTGGAGCGCCCTCGTCTGCCTCGGATTCGAAGGCTGCACCGGCCCCGGCAACACGTCCTGGCCTATGGTCGGCCACGACCGCCGTCACACCAATAAGCAACTTATCGTAAGATGAAAAGGATTTTAAACATATTCATTTGCCTTCTTGCAGGACTTTCCTTCGTAGCCGTCTCCTGCGACAAGGCCAAGGAAGGCCAGGAGCAGGGCGGTCAGGAAGAAGGCGGCCAGGAAGGCGGCCAGGACACCCCGGGCCATATTTCCAAGCCGCTGCTCACCCTTTGGGATGAGGTCATCGAGGGCGTCAAGGCCTCCGGCACCCGCGACCGTATCTTCATCGTGGCTCACCGCGCCAACACCGTGGCAGGCGCCAGCGCCTACCTCCCGGAGAACTCCATTCCCGCGGTTGAGATGGCCATCACCAAGGGCGTGGATATGGTCGAAATCGACATCCGCCCGACCAAGGACTACGAGCTCGTCTGCTGCCACGACCCGACCATCAACGCCACGACCAACGGCAGCGGCACCGTCGCCGATATGACCTACGAGGAGATCTGCCAGTACGATATGCGCCGCGGCTCCAAGATTTACAAGGACGCCGAAGGCAACACCATCAAGATACCGACTCTCAAGGAGATGCTCCTTGCCTGCAAGGACAAGATCTACGTCAATCTCGACATCTCCGGCAAGAACGTCCCCGTCTCCAGGTGCGTCAGGATCATCCAGGAGTGCGAGATGGAAAACCAGGTGATGGTCTACGTCGGCGGCAGCTATTCGCTTGCCAACGAATTCCAGTTCAAGGACCAGACAATCGCCGTCCATCCGCAGATTGCCAGTGCGGAGGGGATTGCGACCTACGCGTCGCTGCCCGGCGCCAAGCTTTTCCAGTATTCCAACACGCTCTATCTGTCGGACAACCCCAACATCGGAAAGCAGGTCCACGCGGCCGGAGCGCTTTCCTATTCCAACCTTCTGGACAGCTACGACACGCAGATAAAGAAGGGCAACTATGCCGCCGTCGACAAATTCATCGCGTCGGAGTCCGACTATGTCCAGACCGACGTCTTCGAGCTTGTGGACGCCTATCTGCGCGAGAAAGGCCTGCGCAAGGGCTCGCCGATCGAGCCTATTGATCCCGACCAGCCCATAGATCCCGGCACGGCCGTCGAAGGCAGCGTGGTCGCCTATTACGTGACCGGCAAGGACTGGCCCGAGGGCGCGAAGATCGGCCTGTGGACTGCCGACGACAACAATATGGAGTTCACCCTGGCCTCTTCCACCGGCAACAAGGGCGGCTTCAACGGCCGCAAGACCGAGGATTCCCCTATCATCGCCGCCTACTATCCCTATCAGGACGATATGAACGATATGTCGGATATCCCCGTCGTCATTCCCACGGAAGTGACCGTCGGTGAGGATGTTCCGGTTTTCGCCGTCGCCCAGGTCAAGGAGGACGGAGAGCTTCAGTTCATAGAGAAGACAGCCGCTCTCAAGGTCAAGTTCAAGGATTTTGAAGGGACGGACTACAACGGCAAGGAGATCAAGAGCGTCAGTGTCAGCTCGTCATATCGTAAACTTTTCGGCTCCTATTCGGCCGATGCCTCATATCCCACCCGTGCCCTGGCTCCGAACGAGCCGGCCGCCTCGGCCTGCCTCAATTTCCCGGCAGGGACCACTATCGCCGACGGACTGGAGGCTATGACCGTTATCGCTCCTATTGCCAAGGCCAATGACGAGTATAAAATAACCATCGAACTTGTCGGCGAGACTCTCGAGCTCACCACAAAGCTTACTTCCTCCGTCTCCGCAGGTGAGACAATGGAACTCGAGGTTTCCGGAGAAGAGTTTATCCCCAGTATCCGTATGGAATGGGGCCTCGCCACCGGAGCCCGCTTCGCCGGGCAGTATCCCGCAGTGGATGCCGACGGCAACGTCTATTACACACTTGACGCCGACACCAAGCTCTACAAGGTATCTCCTCAGGGACAGCTTCTGTGGTCCCAGGAAATCGGATTCACCGGCAACCAGAAGACTTCACCTGCAATCGAAGCCGACGGCAGCGTCATCTACGCGACCGGCGGCAGCGGCGGCACCGGATGCCTGACGGCATTCAATTCCGACGGCACCGTCAAGTGGGCATTCACTTCCGACAAGTTCTTCAACAAGGGGAATGATCCGACACCTAACTTCAACTACACGACTCCCGCAATCGGCCCGACCTGTGTCTATATAGGCAACGCCGGCGGCACGGGCACCGTGCTCTCGGTCAACAAGACCACCGGCGAAAGGGTGGCTTATGTCGGCAATGCCGACGGCTCGGGCGGCCCTTCCGGCGGCGCCTACACCGGAGTCTCCGTCTCCAAGGGCGGTGTGGTGAGCTGGGCGGCCTCCTACGGCCTCTTTGCTGCCAGTCAGGCCGAGATGGACAATCCTTCCAATACTCACGAGACCTTCGGAGCGTATGTTCCCTGGGGCCTTCGCAGCGGCTACAACTGGAACAGCGGCCAGCCGTGGAACAAGGTTTCGCCTAATATGGGCATTGCGTGCTCCTCGTTCGACGGTCACGACTACCTTGTGTTCCCCGCCATTGAACAGACCTCTTCCGGCACTTATAACCTCCGTCTCTTCTGGGAGGACGCTTCGCAGGGCCTCGCCACGACCGCCCCGGGCCTCACCCAGAACTGGCTGAAGGCCGTCAATGTCCAGAACATCGGGAAGCAGGACCAGGGCGGCATCGTCATAGGCCCTCGCGGCGAGGCGATAGTCTCCCTCAAGAAAGACCCGACTACGGGCAACGGCGGCATCATCGCTTACCTCCCGGACGGCACCAAAGCCTATGAATTCAGCGTCGGTAAGGAAGACGTCGGCGGCGCGGCTGCGGTCGACAACAACGGCAACATCCACGTTGTCGCCGACTGGACGGGCGACTACTTCATCGTCAAGCCCGACTACGACGCCCACACCTGCGAGATTGTAGCCCAGGTCAGGCTCCTCGATGCTGCCAAGAAGGTGGATTCCTCCGTCAGCAGCGCCGAGCGCATCAGGTTCTGGTCCTCTGTCATCATCGGCGATGACGGCAAGATGTACGTCGGCGGCACCACCGTCCAGAACAGCATCCAGTCGGGCTACCTGATGTGCCTTAGCTATCCCGGCGTGACAGGCCCCGGCCAGACCTCCTGGCCTATGCGCGGCGCCGACGCCCGCCACAGCGGAGTACAGAAACAATAAAAAGTAACAGACCACATAATATGAACATTTATCACGTGAAAAGCGGGCCTTATGTGCCTCCGTGGGCAGACGAAATATCGTTCTCGCCACAGGAAAAGATTCTCGGCGGAGCCTCCGGCTACACCGAGGTAATTGTTGACTGGGATGAATATTGGGGTGACGATAACGATTAAATGAAGGCACTATGAAACGTATATTCTACTATTTGCTTGCTTCAGCGGTACTGACCGCAACAGCGATTTCCTGTAACAAAGAGAAGGTGCAGGACGAGGATGTCCTGCCCGCACAGGATGAATTTGTCTTCACCGCCACTACCGGCGAACTCACAAAGACCACCGTCGAGGATGGCGAAGGCAATGAAAAAATAGTCAAATGGGCCGTCGGAGACGAGATTTCCGTGTATTGGGATGGTGGCAGCACGACCGCGACGGCCGCTTCTGCCGATGTCACCACGACATTTACGCCCGCCGCGACGCCCGGCGAGGCCGACTTTTACTATGCGGCCTATCCTTCGGGAGTTGCTTCGGCTTTTGCCGACGAAACACTGACGGTAACAGTCCCGGCCAGCCAGACCGGCGCTTTCGCCGCCGCCAACATCGCTGTCGCCAAGACGACCGACGCCGACCTCGACTTCCAGTTTGCCAACATCACGGCACTCGTTAAATTCTCCGTGAGCGGCGCCTCCTACACCAAGGCGGTCTTCCGCGGCGGAAAGGGTGAAACCCTCGCCGGTACGGTCCCCGTCGATATGTCCGGCGCTCCTGCCCTTGGCGAGGTGACCAGCCCTGCCAAGGAGATTGAGGTGACGCTGAGCGGCGCCGGCGATTACTACATCTCGGTGCTCCCTTGCACCCTCGAAGGCGGCTTCTCAGTCTCCCTCTATGAGGGCGAAAACACTGCTCCGGCCGCATACCTTCCGGTCGAGGTCGCACTTGCCCGCGGGACCATCACCACCCTCGGCGCTATCGACAACAAGAGCATCTCCAACTACTTCGTCACCCCCGCCGGTGCCGGCAAGAAGAACGGCAAGAACTGGGAGAACGCTCTCGGCACCGCCGAACTCCGGGGCCTCATCAAGCAGGTTGAGGGCGCTGCAGAATACCAAGCCTCCGTCCTCGACGGCGTCACCTTCCATATGGCCAAGGGCGACTACTACCTGGCAGAGGGTGAGACCTCCAAGAGAGTCAAGGTTGAGTTTAACGGATACAGCAAACAGGTAGCTCTGACCTTCAAGGGCGGTTATCCCGATAATCTGACAGGTACGAACACCTCCGGCTGGACAATACCGACTGCCGAAGCAACGGCCCCGACCAACTGCACCGCCTTTACCGGCAACGAAGAGGCGGGAATCTTCGTGTTTGGCAATCAGACAAATATCACTTTCCAAGGCATTACCTTCAAGGATGCCAAATTCGACGGCAGCAAGGATGATGGTGCGCTGAATTGTGCCGCCGGTACAACAGGTAATTGTTCAATCAACCTTGACTATTGCCGTATTCTCGACAACAAGAACACCACCGCAAAGAGTGGTGCTGGTATTATTGCATATAAGGCCGCCCTCTCCCTTTCACACTGTTATTTCAAAGGAAACTACGCCCGCAATGCAGGTGCGCTGTATTTACCCAATGGCAATGAGGGGGCTAAGACATTCTCTTACTGTACTTTTGAGAACAACAGCGCGTCCAACACTTCCGGCGCTATTCAGAATGGTGGTCAGACCAATGTGACCTTTGACCACTGCGCATTCACCAGCAACAGTTGTCCCACCTACGGTGGCGCATTCCACACTGGCAGCAGCGCTAATACGACGTTTGAAGACTGCACCTTTACATCCAACAGTTGTACAGGTCAAGGTGGTGCCATTTCTCTGGAAAGTTCTTCTTCCGCTACTTTTACCAGATGTACTTTCACCGCCAACACCGCCAACAAAGGCGATCAATCCAGATCTGGAAACGGCGAGTTGACTTCCAGTACGGGTACAGCCCTTGACGACAACGTGGCAGGCGGTGCCATTTTCAATCGCGGGAGCGGAACGTTGACCATCAACGCCTGTACATTTGAGAACAACACAGCCCCTAACGGATGCGGAGGATCTATCGGCATCACCGGTGCATCCAGCACCTTGAAAATCAATGCTGGTACCAGTTTCAGCGGCAATACCGCCTTCTTCCACGGCGGGGCCATCTTTGCGATGGGGAACTTTACCATCACGGGGACAAGCGATTCAAAAGTTACGTTTACCAACTGCAAAACACTTGACGCTAGCGGAACCGGTTATGGTCAAACAGCCAACGGCGGCGCCATCTGGTTAGCAAATTCCAAGACCTATTCAATCAGCTACGCCAAGTTTGACGGCTGCGAGGCGGGTCAGGAAGACGACAGCACGGTCGAATATTCCAACGGCGGAGCCATTTCTATTAAGTCTGTTACTTCTTTCACGGCTAGTAATTGCGAATTCACAGCCTGCCGTGGCCGTAATGGAGGCGCTCTCAATATTGAACCGGGCACTAGCAGTACGATAACCTTTACCGACTGCTCTTTCCACGACAATATCGGCCGAAGCGGGGAGTCCAAGAACGGCTCTGCCGGCAACTTCCACGGCGCCGTCGCCCGTTTCGGAGGAACTGGGAAAGCCACATTCAACACATGCACCTTCACCGATAACAAAATCTATCAATCCGGTGCCGTTTTTCATATGAATTCGGCCGCCACTGTTGAATGCAATGACTGTACTTTTACGAATAATGACGCTATGACAAGCTCGGGCGGCTCTTTCTGTCAGGAGAACGGCACCTATACCTTTAACCGCTGTAAAATTACAGGGGGAGACGCGTTGGCTAGTGCCGGCGGTATGATTTATATGGTGAAAGGTACGCTCAATCTGAATGATACAGAAGTAAGCAGTTGCAAGAGCGCAGCCACCAAACAGGGAGGCGCTATCTATGTCTATACGGGTGGCACCAACGGCGGAACAGTAAAAATTAATGCCAAAAGATCAACATTCAAAAATAACCAGGTTGGCACTGCCGCCAGCGGTGACAATTATGGAGCTGCCATAAGGGCGGAAGGAGCAAGTGGAAAGGTTATAACTATCGATGTGGCGGATTGTGTATTCTCTGGTAATAAGGCATACCGTTTCGGCATTGTTATTTCTTTGAAACAATACGGAATCCTAAAAGCCAATCGGTGCATATTTACCGACAATACCGGGGGATCCCGCGCCGTGATCAACTATGAGGGAAATTCGGCCATATTCTTAAACAGCTGTGCGTTCTATAACAACAAAATGTCGGAAAACTCCGCCTGGGGAATGTCTGTTCACGGCGGCGCAAGTACAGCTGCAGCCTGTATAAACAATTGTACGTTCTATAACAACAGCTTTACGCAAGGCTCTCCTAATGATAGTTGTGTGGAAATCAATGGTGATACGCCTATCCTTATTATTAACAGTACGGTTATCAGTAATTCGCCATACCTGATTCGTGCTAACGGTCAGTCCGTCCGGCTTTGCAACAATATTCTTGTCAATACCAGAGCGGCATCTAAGATTATACACTCCGCCACTTCCAGCACGACGTCGAACGGCCATAACGCAATGAGTGGATCCTGCGGCGCGGACGATGCGACGGATTTGACAAACTGTACCGCCTCCTCATTCACTTCCGGTGCGTGGGAGTTAAATACCACAACTTCTCCGTATTACGGCGTCTATAGCTGGACAGGCCCTCTGGCAGGTTTTACAGCGGCAACCTCGAGTGATGTAGAAGGAGCTATCGATGCTTACACTCAGACTTGCGCTGCGCTTGGCAGTACCAATGCCGGCGCGTACTTCAAGACCTGGCTGAATTCCACGAAAGACTACACGTACGACGGTCGCGGCATCGCCCGTACGGGCACCTGGTGGCCGGGGGCTTATCAGCAGAATTAATACGTTATCAATATGAAATTCAGATTTGTGATTCTCACGGCCCTGTGCTGCTGCCTTGTGGCGGCGGCAGTGTCGTGCGACAAGAACAAGGGCGGCGGCCTGAATCTGCCGCCCACAGTGGTCTGTCATCAGGCGATTTCCGGAAGGGCGATGAAGGGGGAGAAGGTGGTTGTCACCATCTCCAATATCTCTTCCTCGACTGAGGTGACCGTCAAGTTCGGCAAGGAGAAGACGCTGACCAGGACCGGCCCCGGGCTGCTTTCCTATGCATTCGAGAACTCCGGTTCCAAGACGATAACCGTCACTATGGAGCCGGCCGAGCTGGAGAAGCAGACTTTCAAGGTCTGGGTGGAGAAGCTCGAAGCGCTGCAGTCTCTTGCGCAGAGGCTCAAGGCCAACCCGAACCTGTGTCTTGTGATGGCCCACAGGGCCAATTCCTCCGACTGGACCATCCCGGAGAACTCCGAAGCCGCCATTATGAAATGCGTCGAGGATAAGGTGGATATCGTGGAGACGGACCTCTACACCACCAAGGACGGCATTCTCGTGGTCTCTCACGACGCCGACCTCGGCAGGGAGACCAACGGCAGCGGCTCCATTGCAAGCAAGACTCTCTCCCAGATCAAGCAATTGAACCTCAAAGACCGCAACGGCAACGTCACGGAATATAGGATGCTCACCTTCGATGAATATCTGGATGCGTGCAAGGAAGGGGGAATCTACGTCAACGTCGACCTCGGTGACCGCAATGCATCCATCCCGGATGTCGTGACCGCCATAGAGAAAAAGGGAATGACGCAGCAGGTGCTCGTCTATTGCAACTCCCTTGAGAAGATCAAGACGGCATTCCAGACCAACCCGCAGTGCAATGTCTACAGCTGGGTGAGTCACGGCAAGGAACTCGTCGACAACGGAGTAGCCGGCAACCTCTATTTCACCCAGTGTGAATGGAAGGCGACCAAGGCGTCCGCATCGCGGGACGGATCCACAGGCAGCCCCACGTCGGCATCGACGGTGGCCAATGCGGTCAATGCAGGCACGCTTCTTACCGTCAATGCGATTTACACCACGAACAGCGGCCAGCTCTATCCGAAGGATTTCAAGGTGGCCCAGGTGCAGAATATCTTCGAGGTGTTCCCGGCCTGCCAGTGCATCCACGTCGACACCGGCGCCGAGGCGCGTGCTGCCCTTCTCGAATACGGGAAGACACTTCTTCAGAATTAAGGAAAAACAATAGTATATGTCAAGAAACATTCTGGCTTTGCTCTCGGCCCTGCTTCTGCCGTTTATGGCGGCGGCGCAGGATCCCTTTACGGGGGTGGTCGTGGATGAGGACGGCGAACCGGTCATCGGCGCGTCCGTCTTTATCCAGGGCACTCAGAGCGGAGCCATCACAGATCTCGACGGCAAATTCTCCCTCGTCCTCGACAAGGGACAGGATGTCGTCATTTCGTTCATCGGCTTCCAGGACAAGGTGATCCGCTACCAGGGGCAGAAGGACCTTCGTGTCGTGCTTGAGGCCGCGGTCAACACCATCGACGAGGTCGTCGTCGTCGGTTACGGCACTATGAAGAAAAAGGAGATGACTTCCGCCATCTCCCACGTGTCGGCCAAGGACCTCAACCAGGTCACCTCGCTTGACTCCAGGATGCTCCTGCAGGGCAAGGTGTCCGGCCTGAGCGTCGACAACAGCCAGTCCGCCGACCCCAACCATCAGGCCAACATCCAGATCCGTGGCGTTGCTTCCCGCCAGGCGGGGACGGGTCCTCTGTATGTCATCGACGGCATTCCCGGAGGCGATATGACCAATATCAACCCGGCGGATATCGAGTCCATCGACGTCCTCAAGGACGGTGCGGCTTCAGCGATCTACGGTACGCGTGGCGGCAACGGCGTCATTCTCGTCAACCTCAAAAAGGGTTCGCGCGACGGCTCCATCCACACACAGTACAGCGGATCGTTCACCATCAACCAGGCCAAGCGCGAACTGCAGATGCTCACCCCGGAGCAGTACCGCGCCTACCGCTGCGTCAACAATCCGCTCGCGGACTTCGGCGCCAGCACCGACTGGTTCAAGGAGGCCACCCGTACGGGTATGACGCATATGCACACGCTCACCCTTTCGGGCGGCAATGCCAGGACCAACTACCGTGTGACGGCGGACTACCGCTACGCCACCGGTATCGACCTGCGTTCGGACCGCCGCGAGTACGGCGCGCGTGCCACTATGAACCACACCACCAAGAGCGGCCTGTTCTCATTCTCCGCGGCGATTACCCCGCGCGTGATCCGGAAGAACAATTCGGTCGGCTTCGGCGCCATCCTGCAGAACAACCCGACCTATCCGGTCTATGACGAGACTTCGCCGAACGGCTACTACCAGTTCGCGGCGGGCGTCACGGGCTCCAACATCGTGGAGACGGCAAAAGAGGTCATCAACTTCGACAAGGTGCGCATCCTCGAGATGAACGCCACGGCGAAGCTCAATCTCCTCCCGCTGTTCACCCCGGCCCATCCGAACTTCGAACTCAACACGATGGTCACTCTGTCGGACCACATAGTGGACAAATACCACAGCTACTATGAGCCGTCCACGTATTCCGCGCAGGTCAACGCGGGCACGACCGGCTATGCCGAGAAGGAGGACAACACCTCGCAGCTTGTCAACCTCGAGTGGGTGACCAATTTCTCAATGCTCCTCAAGGACCACAGGCTCCGCCTTATGGCCGGATATTCCTTTGCCTACAACGTCGGCGAGAACTTCGCGGCCAACAACACCAACTTCACCACCGACGCCACGACCTACAACAACCTCGGCGAGGGCTCCCTCGCGAGCGAGGACGGCAAGGTGCTGATGTCCTCGAGCAAGTCCGACAACACCCTCATCTCCTTCTTCGCCCGTGTCAACTACGACTGGAAGGAGAGATACCTGCTTTCGGCGTCCATCCGTCACGAGGGCTCCTCCCGCTTCGGCGCCAACCACAAGTGGGGTAACTTCCCCGCCGTTTCAGTGGGCTGGCGCATCAGCGAGGAGCCGTTTATGGAGAAGACATCCTCCTGGCTCGACGAACTGAAGATCCGCTACGACTTCGGTGTCACCGGCAACCAGGATATCGGCAACTACCTTTCGCTTTCGACCTACCGGGCCTTCGGCTACTACCAGTACAACGGCGACCGTTTCAAGGTCTGGGGCCCTTCCGGCAACGTCAACCCCGACCTCCGCTGGGAGAAGGGCTACAACCAGAACGTCGGTATAGACTTCAGCTTCTGGAAATACCGCATCACCGGCAGCCTCAACTACTTCAACCGCCATCAGGTGGACTTGTTGGGTTCCTACAACGTGGCCGTCCCGCCGAACCTCGCTTCGACCATCATCGCCAACGTGGGCTCTATGCGCAACCAGGGCTTCGAGTTCGACATCACGGTCAATCCGATACGCACGGAGGATCTCAACTGGACGTTCACCATCATCGGCGCGACCTCCGACAACAAGTTCGAGAGCTTCTCCAACGACATATTCACCGGTCAGGATTACGTGTCGATGTGCTCGATGTCCAATCCCAACAACCCCGGCTCCCTGCAGCGTCTGCAGGAAGGCCAAAGGGTGGGCAACTACTACACCTACCGCTATGCAGGCGTGGACACGCGCGGAGACTGGCTGATCTATGCGGCCGACGGACGCATCATCCCGATAGCCCAGGGCACGGACGCCGACAAGGCGATTACCGGCAACGGTCTTCCTAAGTTCACCGGCTCGTTCTCCACCACCTTGACCTACAAGGAGTTTGACTTCAGCCTCTCGCTCAGGAGCGCCCTCGGATTCGAGATATTCAACGTCCACGATTTCTACTACGGGCTCCAGAGTATGACGACCAATGTTCTCACATCGGCATATGCGAAGAACGCCGCGGTCACCAAGGGCCGCAACGTGCTCACCGACTACTTCTTAGAGCCGGGCGACTATCTCAAGCTCGATCAGGTGAGCCTTGGCTACACTCACAATTTCAACAGGAAGTTCATCGAGAAGATCCGCGCGTTCTTCACGGCTTCCAACCTCTACACGTTCAGGCGTTTCACCGGAGTGGATCCGTCGGTCTATCCCGTCAACGGGATGACTCCGGGCACTTTCGGCGGAAGCATTTCCTACTATCCTTCCGCCTTCCAGTTCGTCTTCGGCGTACAGATCGGATTCTAAACGGGACTGTCTATGAAAAAGATATACAAATCAGTTATTTGCGGAGCATTGGTACTGGCGGGAGTCTTCTCCTGCACCAATCTGGACGAGCACGTGTATTCGTCCCTGATGTCCGCCAACTATTACACCAAGAAGTCCGACGTCGTCAAGGCAGTCTTCCGCCCGTTCGAACACTTCTTCGAATCGGTGCAGAGGTATGTCCCTATGGAGGAGCTTTGCGCCGACGTGTTTATGACACCCCAGATGGATTCCTACGGATGGTGGGACGGCGGCAAGTGGTCCGACTGGCACAGGCACAACTGGCAGGACATCTCCGGCGACCTCGTGGAGAGCCACATCGGTGATTTCTGGAACAATTCCTATCAGGGTATCGCCCAGTGCAACCTGGTGCTCGACGACATCCAGCGTCTGGATCACAGCAAATTCCCCGACATCAGCGAGACCGAGTGGAACGCTTTCGAAGCGCAGCTTCGCACTATGAGGGCTTATGCCTACTTCAAGCTGTTCAATATGTACCGCAACTGCCAGCTTATCACCTCTTCCTCCACTACGGAGAACGAGAAGGTGGAGCGCAAGAAGCAGGTCTCGCCGGATGTGATGTATGATTTCATCGAATCGGAGCTTCTCGACTGCATCAATCTTCTCCCTTCCAAGATCGGCAATGCCGGTCCCGGGACTCATCAGGGCGAATTCACCAAGGCGGCTGCGGCGACCATCCTTGTCAGGCTGTATCTCAACACCGAGGTCTGGATGGGCTATCCCGCCTATGACAAGTGCCTCGCGATGTGCGACCGCATACTTGACGGCGAGTTCGGCAACTATCAGCTCGCGGAGAACTGGTGGGAGCCGTTCGACTGGAACAACGAGACCTGCACCGAAGTGATTTTCGGCTACCCTGCCTCGTTCGGTACCACATCGTGGCATATGCAGAACAACTACAGGACCATCTACGGCCGCGGTCTGCCCTACAATTCCCAGTCATATCTGGAGATAACGCAGGACGGAAGCCGCAACCCGAGGTGGCACCTGTCGCCCTCCTTCGACAACCGTTCGCCCCGCCGGCCCTTCAACGCGGCACCTTATAATTATAAGCTCGGCTGCCCGACGCAGAAGTTTGAAAAGTATCCCGGCGACCTCCGCTATATGCAGTATAAGAACCTGACGAACAACACCAGGGAAGGAATGTTCTTCCTGGAGGGCTACATCATCGACAAGGACGGCAAGAAGGCCAAGGCCCACGCGGGTTATGACCTCTACCTGCTCGACCAGGTGGGCGGCTTTATGGCGGGCGCGCCTACGGGGACCATCACCGATGCCTCCCGTGCCGAATCCACCCTGTTCAACGGGGATATGAATTCCGGCCTCTACTGCGTCAAGTATCCGTTCTACCCTTACGCGGGCGGCTATTTTATGGAGCCCGACTTCACGGATATGCGTCTTACGGAGATCGTCTATTCCAAGGCCGAGTGCCTCTATCGTGACGGTCAGGTCAGCGCTGCCGGCGCCCTGCTCAATTCAGTGCGCAAGCGCAACTACACCAGCTTCGGAAGCGGTGTCGCCTATGTGGGTTCGAACAGCGGCACGGTGCAGCTCGACGACCAGGAATTCCTCGACGAATGGATGAGGGAATTCATCTTCGAAGGCCGCCGCAGGGACGACCTGATCCGCTGGGACCGCTTCGAGGAAGCCTGGTGGGACAAGCCGGCCGACGCCGACAAGCACAACAGAATCTATCCCCTGCGTCAGTCCACCCTGGAGCTCAATCCCTATCTGATTCAGAATCCCGGATATCCGACCTTAGCCAACTAATGCACGACAAGTATGAGAAACATAATCAAATATTGTCTTTTCCCCTGTCTTCTGCTCGCGGCCTGCGTGCCTCATTTCGATATGGTACCCCCGAGCGGCGGCGCGGTCATCGAGCAGGAATTCACCGAGAACTGGTATGTCACCCTGGAGGGATCAGGAGTGAAGAACGGCAGCGACTGGAGCAATGCCCTTCCTTTCAAGGATTTCCTGACTCTGATATCCAACCCCAACTCCGGGTTGTCGGAAGCCGGCATCCACATCGCAGGCGGTACTTACCTCGTGCCTGCGAAGGAGAACGCATTCCTTCCCATAACGAAGGACATCCTCTGCGTCCGAGGCGGCTACAAGCCCGGTCTTATGTATGACGACCTGAGCGAGTGCGATCCGGAGCAGTGGCCGACGGTCTTTACCGGCGACATCAATGAAGACGGCATCGCAAACGAAGGGGACGGCGCCTTTGTCCACGTGACGGAAGGCAACGTCCGGTTCGAGAACATTACGTTCAGGAATTTCTACCAGGGAGCCGAGATGGAGGGCGAGCTCGCCGGCAAGGGTTCTCCGGTCTTCGGCATTAACGGAATGTATCTGCAGACTTCCGTCGAGTGCAAGAACTGCATCTTCGAAGACAATGTCAACGCTGTGGCAGGTACGGGCTCGCACGAAGGCGGCACCTGCGCCTTCGTCACGGCGGGCTATTTCAAGGCCAGGAACTGCATCTTCAGGAACAATTCCGCGACAAGCCGCGGCGGCGCCATCCGCACCATAGGGAAGACTGCCGTGCTCTACCTCGACTGCTGCCTTTTCACCGGCAACAAGATCACCGGCTCGTTCGGCTCGGCCATCCAGAACTCCGACGGCGTGGTCTGTGCCAACAACTGCACTATGATCGGCAACCAGGGCAAGGGCTCGACGCTCAACGGCGGCGGCGCCTTCTTCCTCTCAAACAGCACCATCATCGACAATTCCGCGCCCGACGGGACCAACAATGCCGCGTTCCGCTGCGAGTCGAAGACCGACCGCAACACGACGCTTATCAACAACCTTCTGACGAACGAGAATGCGTCTGGCTACGGTCTCCTGATGAACGCAAGCGGCGTCCTGGTCTCCCGTGGCTACAACCTCATCAAGAGCATCCATCTCGGCGACGGCTGCATCGATCCGACAGTTGGGGAGGACACGACCAAGGATATTGTCCTCAACGGAGAAATTGCGGAGAATTGCTGGCAGTGGAACATATCGCAGGTTGAGGAAGACCTTAAGGGATATGCCATCGCGGACGAGGTGTACGACGCGGCCGTGGGATTCAATCCGGTCAATTACTGCGGAATATCGGTTATGGGGCGTGCATATGCCACGTGGGTGACTCCGAACGCATTTGCGATGGATGCCCGCGGCGAGGTCCGCGGCGACGACGGCTTCCAGCCCGGAGCCTATGACCCCAATCTTGACGAATAAAACGTGTGAGATATGAAAAAGCTTCTATACATACTTTTGATTCTGGTCTCGGCCTTCCTCATCGGCTCCTGCTCCACTGCGGAGATCCGTCAGGCCAAAATGCTGACGCAGGCCGAGATCGACGCCCACAACAAGGACATCACGGGCGAGGATCCGGAAGATCCGGGCGACCCGGGCGATCCCGATGATCCGGGCGGAGACGACCCTGACGATCCGGGCGGAGACGATCCGGGCGGAGATGACCCCGGCGGGGACGACCCCGGCGAGGAGCGCATTACCGACGGCAGCGTCTATTTCGTGCGCCCGGAGGCGGCCGGCCTCAAGGACGGCACTTCCTGGGGCAACGCTATGGATGCCGCAGGCCTGCGTGAACTGATAGCCCAGAAACTCGGCGACGGCGGCACTCAGGACAACGATGCTGCCTATGCACAGGCCGACGCCCTTGACGGCGTGAAGATTTATCTTATGGCCGGCAAGTATGTGCTCGCCGATTCCGAAAAGAAAATCGTAAAGCTCGAGTGGACGCAATATTCAAAGCCGGTGGAGATTTCCATCTACGGCGGATATGCCGCGACTTCGACCGCGATCGACCTCACCCAGCGCAATGTCGCGGCCAACGAGACCATCCTCAGCGGCGATGCCAACGGAAGCAATTCCGTCGACCAGAACGACTACCGCATCCTGATTCTCGGCAATCAGGTCAACCTTACGCTTGACGGCCTCACATTCGCTCACGCGTTCGTGGCCGGCAACGGCGGCGCGCTGACGCTGTCCGCCGGCGGAGGCGATGCCATAGCCACTCTTAAGGACTGCACCTTCCGCAACAACGCCACCGACGCCAACAGCTCCGGCGCGGCCATCCTTGTCCAGAAGGGCAAGCTGTCGGCCCAGGGATGTTCGTTTACCGAAAACGGAGCCAAGAACGGCAGTGCGCTTTCGGTGAGCAACGCTAACGCCGACGTACAGATGAAGGATTGCTCCTTTACGGAAAATACTTCCTCCAACTGCGGCGGCGTGCTCAACCTCTCGCACGGCAAGGTCCTGTTTGAAGGGTGCACCTTCAAAGGCAACAAGGCTTCCGGCTATGCCGGCGGTGCGCTCCACACCAACGGCAGCGGATCCGAGCTGATCTGCAAGGAGTGCACGTTCGAGTCCAACGAGTCCTATGGCCACGGCGGCGCCGTGTCGCTTGAAGAAGGTATCGTCAGACTGACGGGCTGTACCCTTAAGAACAACAAGTCTTCCCAAAGCTACCAGAACAGCGCTTCCAACGGCGGCGGCGCGATTGCTATGCTGAAGGCGAACGGCCAGGTCCACCTTTCCGACTGCGAGCTCATAGGTAATGAAACCTACGGTACTGGCGGCGCAATCTTCCTGAGCCAGGGACGGCTCTATATCGACAAATGCCGTATCGCCGGAACCAATGCCAATAACCGTGCGGCCCTTCGTCTCAACAACGGTCTCTGCTACATCAACAGGTCGTCCATTACCGGCACGATGGTCCCCGGCGACTGGGGCGTGGCCATCCAGGCGACGAACCTCGGCGCTCTCTGTATGAACAACGTGACCATCACCGAAAATACGGGTAAGAATGACAAGGACCCGTCTGTCAACGGCACGGCCAACTATCTGATAGTCAATTCCACCTTGGCGGACCATTCCACTATGGCCGGGCTGCGCATCGAGGGCGATAAGAAGGCGGTGCTCATCAACAGCATCCTTGTCAACACCCTCAGTTCGAAGCCTGCGGTCCTGTTCGCAGGACCCGCCGACGTGACCTCGCTCGGCAGCTGCATCGTCGGCCCCGTGTCGGGCGCAGACGGCTCGACGAAGGTCTACACGCCCGGCACCGGCGACAAGTCGGATGCGGCATACGGCGACCTTTCGATGGCCTGGGATGCCTCCAAGCACGTGTGCACGTGGGCCGGCACCCTGGAGGGCCACACTCCGATGGTTACGGCCGGCATCGCAGACCTTGTGAAGACTGCTATGCCGATAAGCGTAAGCGGCTCTGTCACGGTGGACGGTTCCTCGCAGACGGTGTTTACCGTTTCCGACGTGGGAGACGACTTCCATTCCTGGGTGACCGGGATTGACGGCAACGGCTTCGCAGTGGACGCGCTCGGAAATTCCCGCGGCGCTTCCGCCACCTGCGGCGCCTGGCAAGCACAATAACTCAATATCCATATATTATGAAAAAAGTTTATTTCACACCAGCAGTTCGCTGCAAGTCGATTCTCGCGGAACTCACGTTCCTGGGATCGGCGCTCGCCGACTTCGACGAGAACACCATTTATGACGAGGAGGGCGGACAATGAAAAAGTTGATGAGACTTGCCGCATTCGCTGCGGCCGCAGCCACCCTTTTCGTGGCCTGTAACAAGGAGCAGCCCGCTCCTGAACGTCCCGCCGAGGACGGCCGTGCCGTCATCCGCGTGTCCATCCCCGAGTCCCTCACGAAAGTCTCCCTTACCGACGAGACTGCCGCCGGCAGGGGAATGAAGCTCGCCTGGCAGGACGAGGACGCAATCCGTGTACGCTCCGGCGAAAACAGTTCGCTCTTTACTATCCGTGCCGGCTTCAGCGGCCACGAGGCCGAATTTGAAGGCACTCCCGTCGAGGGCACCGAGTTCGACATCATCTATCCCGGTACTTACGAGACCGTAGATGCTCTGGCCGAAAGGGATCTCCTCGATCAGACCCAGATTGGTAACGGGAGCACCGCTCACCTCTGCTACAACGCCCTTCTTCAGGGTGTTGATACCTATGAAGACATCGCCTTCACCGATGAATGGGCCGACTACCACGGCGGCAGCCTTCTTCAGAATGGTGTCCTCAAACTTGTCGTCACCCTTCCTGATGACGCGTCAGTGGTCACAAGGGCGGCTCTTTGCGGTCCCGGCGACTGCTTCTTCGCTGACAATTTGGCCGGATCCCTTACGGATGAGATTTTCGTAACCCTTCAGGACGTGGATGTCTCCCAATCGTCGCAGGTTCTTACCGCTTATATGAACATCGCTGCATTTGATGTCACTCTTTCTGCGGGTGAAACCTACCGCGTCAAGGTTACGGGGGCCGACAACAAGGAGTATGTCAAGGATTTCACTCTTGATGCCGAGGCGTATCTCAATGCCGGCAAGCTCAACACCATCCGCCTCACGGCCGCCGGCGAAGTCGAAATCCTTTCGGAATACTTCGTCACCCCCACCGGCGCCGGCAACAAGTCCGGAGCCGACTGGGACAACGCTCTCGGTATTGAAGAGTTCCGTGCCGTCCTGGCCACTCCGGCGAGCAAGGCTGCCGAATTCGACGGCGTAGTCTTCCTTCTCGCGGAGGGCGATTACTATCTCGCAGGTGAAGCAGGCGGTGCTGCCACGCTGGATTTCACCGGCTATTTGGACGAGGTTGCAGTCGACTTCGTGGGCGGCTTCCCGGCGGGCCTTACAGGTACGACCGTCACAGGACGTGACACCACTCAGTTCATCACTGCATTCACAGGGAATGACGATGCCGCGATAATCCGTATCGGCAATCAGGTGAATGCGGCTTTCGAGGGCATTACCTTCAAAAAATCCCTAGTGAACGCCAATTCAGCCGCGTTGTATGCCAAGGCAGCCGAAGGAACCTCATCACTTTATCTTACGAGCTGCCGCTTCGTCAACAATAACAATAGCGACGCGAAGTCAGGCGCTGCCGTTTATATCAGCAACAACATCGATGCGAGTATCGACAATTGTTATTTTGGAAAGAACTATGCCCGTAACGGTTCCGCCGTCAATATCGATGCGGAGTCCAATGTCTTGATCACCGAGAGCCTGTTCTACAAGAACAGCAGCTACAACACTTCCGGTGCATTGCAGAACGGCGGATCGACTGCGCTTGTGGTCGAATCCTGCAATTTTGTCCAAAATACGGCAGGCAGCTGGGGCGGTGGCGCCTTCCACTGCAACGGCTCGTCCGATACGGAGTTTACGAACTGCGTTTTCTCCGGCAACAGCGCTCCTCAGGCCGGCGCCGTCAGCATTGAGACGGCCTCGGCCACATTTAATGACTGCTCGTTCGGAGAAAATGTCGCGACAAACGGCGACAGGTCCCGCGCAGGTAACGGTGAACTCACCAACGAGGAGACCAAGAAGGGGACCGCGCTCGACGACAATGTCGCCGGAGGCGCCATCTTGCTCCGCAATGCCAATTCCGCCTGTGTCCTGAGCGACTGCGAGTTTATCGAAAACTCCGCACCTAACGGTTGCGGCGGCGCCATCGCTTCGCTGAACAAAGATGCTACCCTGTCCATTAACGGTCTCACTCAATTCTCTTGCAACACTGCCTACTTCCACGGCGGCGCCATCTTTGCCAAGGGCTTCTCTGTCAACGGAACGTCGACGGATAATGTTGTTTTCGACGGTAACAAGACTCTCGCCACCGGCAACCAGCACGCCAACGGCGGTACGATCTGGCTTGCTGCAGGCACAACCACCTCTATCAGCTATGCGTCGTTTATCGGCGGCGAGGCCGGCCAGAAAGACGGCAGCACCGTCAACTATTCCAACGGCGGCGCCATCTCGATGAAGGGCGTGACGAGCTTCCTTGCCGACCACTGCGAGTTTACGGGATGCATAGGCCGTAACGGTGGATGCCTCAATCTTGAACTCGGCGCAAGCTCCGTCTGCAAGTTCTCCGACTGCGATTTCCACGACAACAACTGCACCTCCGGCTCGAGCGGCAACTTCCACGGCGCCGCGGCCCGTGTGAGCTATGGTACCGCCATTTTCGAAAGGTGCTCATTCACCAATAACGTCGCCAACAATGGTTCCGGTGTGTTCCACCTCAACAACAACAAGGCAGCCCGCATCGAATGCGAAGACTGTACCTTCACAGGCAACTCCGCGCCTAACGGCAACGGAGGTGTCGCAACCGTTGAGTATGGCTCGTTCAAGGGTGTCAGATGTACGTTCAGCAACAACAGAGTCAATGTGAATGGTGGTAGCGGTACCCGTTACGGCGGCGTGTTCCGCTGTGACGACAAGGATGTCAACACTCTTGACCTTGAGGGTTGCACCTTCACCGGCAACTACGCCAATCAGGGCGCAGTCCTTAACGTGAACGCCAAGAACCTGACCAGGATCAACAACTGTGTGTTCGAGGACAACAAGGCCGACAGCCGTGGTATGATCCAGATGAACAAGGGTGTTGTCTTCATCAACGGGACAAGCTTCCACAACAACAAGACTACTGCCAACAACGGCTGGGGCGTCAGTCTCCACGGCGGCGCGGCGGCACTCTGCCTTAACAACGTGACTGTCTATGGCAATACGAACAGCAGTACGACGGTCGGCAACAACAACGCCGCCATCAACGGTCCTGCTTCTCTGTTGATTACCAACAGCACGGTGATAGAGTCCAACCAGCTGGCACTTGTCCGCTCGGATGGCACAGGCCCGCTTGTTATGTGCAACAATATGCTTGTCAACACCGTTTCCGGTAAGGATCTGTTTGTCGTTAACAACTCTTCCGGCACCATTGTCTCCCTCGGCCATAACGCTATGGGCACAACGACGAACGAGAAGTACTCCGACCCCGGCACCGACCTCGCCGGACTCACGGAGGCTTCATTCGGCGGTGCTTATGAAGCCAGCGCCTCCGGCGTGAAGAAGGACGTCTATGTCTGGAACGGCTCGCTGACCGGCTTCACCCCTGCGGTGCAGGCCGACGTCGAGGCCGCGATGACGTCCAATTTCGCCATCAGCGTGAGCGATCTGAGTATGTCCAACGTAGGCCAGGCATTCCACGACTGGCTCGCGGGACTCACCCCTGCCGGCTACGCTGCG
>JAFZME010000126.1 GCA_017553405.1 Bacteroidales bacterium | reverse complement strand
CTCCGAAAGTGACAATGCAATTGTCACATCATTTACATTCCCGGCAAAAACAAGTTTGCTTGCGAAAGCAGGGACATTTCCAAATGATAATTTCAGGAATGCATAAGGATATGAAAGCGTTACTGCATTATTGGATATCGTTCCCGTCATACGGATACCTTCAGCTGCAAGGCAAGCTTTAGGACCGGTCAAAGTTGCAGGAATTGAAGTGGTAGCGTCAGCCGTGTATGGGAAAACCACGGTCTGAGGAGTGCCCGTCATAGCACCGGTATAAGTAAACCGTGTAGATTTACCAGATCCGGTTGCAACAAACTTATAAACCGTATTGTCACTATTCTTCACGGCAATCTCATCTCCTGCCGTCCAAGAAAACGACCCGTCAGCTTCGGAAATTGCGGCCTTGGGCTCCAAATCAGGTGAAGATGCATCCTCATCCGCCAAGTCAGCAATAGAAACAAATAACTCGTGAACGGGGGCAACATCAACAATGCTCTCAGGCACCTCAACACCCTTGGGCGCTTGCTCTTTTGTGCAGGCTGCTATTGCAAGAATTCCTGCCAGAAAATATAGAGTCTTTTTCATAACACGAATTGTTTGTTTACCAGTCTTCTTCACTGCCACCCCAGCCGCCAACATCCGGAGGTCCGGTAACTGTGCCTACAGAACCATCAAGGAAACGAACCTCGACGAGAACTTCGATTATCTCCGCTTCGGGAGCTATGTAGTATTGTATGCGCATAGTGCGATTTTTTTGAGCGGCAAAGATAGCTAAAAATTATTGAATGTCAAGAGGATTTAGACGTCATCAGGGAGCGTTTGAAATTCTACCGTATTGCTGTAGAAGGTTTGAGGGCTACCGTCCATATCGACAGTCATAAAAGCGCGGGCAGTGTATGTTTCTCCCGGCAACAAATCAGTCAATAGCACGGAGAACTCATTTCCGTCCGGCAGAACTATTATTACCTCAGTCTGTATATCATCAAGGCTCGGAATCATTCCTTCACCAGCCCGGAGAATTCCTTTCTCGATGACAGCGCTCTTACTTTTCAGGGTAACATTAAACAAAGCCATTGTGGAACTGGACCTGTCAAAAACCAACAAGACGCTGTAATCAGGACCTTCATCCACGTCCTTCGAGGATTTTTTGCAGGACCAGGTGCTCACGAGAGCGAGAGCAACTGCCAGAATGGTAAATAACTTTTTCATAATCCGTTAATTAAGGGCGAATACTACAGAGCTGTAGGCAGGCATCGTGACGGAGGAGCTGCTCACGGAGACGGCGCCGTTGCTCACGAGGATATTCGAGAGGTTGTTGCCGTGGGCGCTGCGGTCGACGGTGATGGACGCGCCGGAGAAGTTGTGGATGACGAGGCAGACCTTGTCGCCGCTGTTGGCGTGCATATACCAGGAGGCGATGCGGCCGTCGGTGTTGGCGGAGTCGTACTCAAGCCAGCCGTCGGCGAGGGCGGGATTGGAGTTCCTCGCAGCAGCGAAGGTGCGGTAGAGCCACAGCAGGGAGTTCTCCTCCGCCGCCTGGACCTCGACCGAGATCTCCGAGGTCAGCATAGTCTTGTCGATCTTGGAGTTGACACCCTTGGCGGCCATACCCTTGCCGTTGGCATTCCACATAATCGGGGTGCGGATATACTCGTCACTGTTGCTCTTGACGCCCCAGTAGCCGAGCTCCTCACCCTGGTAGATGAAGGGCTTGCCGGGGACGGTCAGGAGCACGCAGGCGGCCGTCGCGATCTTCGGCTTGTAGTTGCCGAGGGCGGATGCCGTGCGGTCCTCGTCGTGGTTGGAGAGCTTGATGGCGTCGATGGCGTCGCTGCGGTAGCCCTTGTACCAGCCGATGTGCTCGGCGAGGCTGCCGGGCAGGCCGCTGCCGTTGCCGCTGTTGAGGGCGTCACGCAGGTCCCACCAGAAGCTGAAGTCGAACAGCGACGGAAGTCCCTTGTAGTAGGTCTTCACCTCACCGGCCCAGGAGAGGTTCTCACCGACCATATAGATGTTGTCGGTGTGGCCCTTGGACTTGTAGTAGGTGTTGACCGCGTTGTAGAACTTCTGCCAGAAGACAGGGTTGAGATTCTCGTCAGTCTCGTTGTTGTAGATGTGCTTGACCGCATCGAGACGGAAGCCGTCGACACCGTCATCGATCCATCCCTTCGCGGAAGAAACGATTGCCTTGAAGGCGGCGGAATTCTCGCAGGAGCCGATAGGGCCGTAGTTGAGGTCGGCGAATACGCCGGTGTACTGGGAAGAATGGTACATCCACTTCTCCCCTACCGGCATAATGAGGTTATAGACAGCATTGTTGTCCTCGGCGTTGTGATAGAGAGTCTTGGGCACGCCCTCGACGAGCTGGTCGCCCTCAGTCTGGACGCCCCACTTCTTGCCGGGGGTCCAGGTGCTGCCGTTCTCGCCTTCACGGATAATACATCCCCAATCCGACGCGAAATCAAGCACCATATAGTACTTATTGGTCCCGTTGGGAAGGAACTCCGTACACTTGGAATCGCCCCACCAGAGATAGAAGCCGGAGCCGCCGCCGGTGGTGACCTCCGCAGTGGTCCTCTGCGCCGTCAGCTTCGGAGCGGAGGCATTGGTCCAGTCGAGGTCGAGGCGGTAGCGGACCACTCCGCCCGCCTTTACGGTCACAGGGAACCACTGGCCGGAGCCGTAGGTCCCGGAAGGGCACTGAGGTATCCTTCCGGCACTGATATCCGACTGAGGATTCTGCGAGAAGGAGTAGTAGCTCCAGTAGGGAGACTCGCTTCCTTTGTTCTTGCAGTCAGTGAACCAGAAGTGCTCGTTGCCGGTGTGGTTGATCACATAGTCGAGATATATCTTTATCCCCTTCTCGTGGGCGGCATTGACCATATTGGTAAAATCGGTCATCGTGCCGAACTTCGGATTGACCTTCGTGAAGTCCGTCACGTCGTAGCCGTGGTAGGACTGCGACGGGTGAATCGGCGACAGCCAGAGGGCCGTACAGCCGAGCTGGACGAAGTAGTCGAGATGCTCCTGGATGCCCTTGAAATCTCCCCAGCCGTCACCGTTGGAATCGGCGAAGCTGTAGACAAGGACCTGATAGGTCAGGCCGGAGAGCCTCTCCGCCGGGAAATTGCCGACGACCGAGCCGCCGAGATTGAAGCCCGCCTTGCCTTCGGAAGTGTGGGTGAACTCCTCTCCCGTACGGATGATATAGGCGATATTGTTCTCCGGAGCAAGATAGACGTCGTAGTTGCCGTCCTGGGCGACGACGATGTTGTTGCCGCCGGACTGCAGGTTTGCCTTGGTGTCAATGTCGACGATGGTGACGCCGTGGTCGACATAGTCGCCGCAGCCGAGATTGATGTTCCAGGAAGCGTTATAGACGAACTTGAAACCGGCATCGCCGGAACCGAATGCAGTGCGGGTGAGGAAAACATCCCTGGCAATATGCCAATGGCCTTCAACCGTCATCCTCGTGCCGGCGTCGACGGTCCAGTTACAGTGGTCGCCGACTATGGTCCAGGGACTCTCGTCCGGCGCCCTTTCGGAGGCCACACCTTCGGAATTATGGGTCCACTCCGCCCCTGCGGGCTCGATATAAAGGATACGGGCCGCCTCGGAGAAATAGACGTCGTAGGTACCTGCCGCTATGGAAATATTGTTGCCCTCGACGTTGAGGTTGATACGTGTGTCGGCCTGTACGGTCGTCTTGGTGCCCTCGACATACGGACCGGCGCCAAAGGAGCCTTCGTGCCAGTCGTGGGATTTGCGGAGCTTGAATTCCACGCCGGAAGCGAAGGTAACGCCCTGAGCGACAACGAAGTTGCCGTACTCATACATATCGATATCCGTCTTCCAGTCGGGATCCCAGTTGCCTACGAGCGTCCACTGGGAAAGCTCGCCCGGTTCCTCCGGGACAGGCTTGTCTTCTTCGTCGGCACTCAGCTCCTCAGGATCTTCGTCACCCTCGGCATCGTGGGTCCACTCCGCACCGGCTGTCTCGATATAGAGGATAAGAGCGTGAGGCGAGAAATAGATGTCATAATTGCCTTCGGTAGCGACGCTCATATTCTTGCCGCTCAACCCCATCAACACCTTGGTGTCGAGGGCAGGGGTAACTATATTCTCACCCGGAAGTCCGGCGCCCCAGTTGTAGGTCCAGCTCTTGTTGCGGCGAATCTTGAATTTATCGTCAGGTGTAAGGTGGAGGTTTCTGGCCACCACGAAATTGCCGCACTTGACAGTCGGCTTGTCGCCGGTGTCCCAGCCCCAGGAGCCGGCGATG
The DNA here is from genome assembly GCA_017553405.1 of Bacteroidales bacterium. Lineage (GTDB taxonomy): Bacteria > Bacteroidota > Bacteroidia > Bacteroidales > UBA932 > Cryptobacteroides. Next base: position 4,483 of record JAFZME010000126.1, on the reverse strand, counting down.
GTGAAGGTCGTGACTTCACCTTCCTCGACATCGTCGGGGACATTCGGGTCGTCCGGAACATCGGGACTGCCCTCTCCGTTGCCTCCCTGGGCAACGGGAATGATCAGGCGGCCCTGCTTGTTGCCGGCCATATTCGTGACGAATATACGGCCCGTCCTCTCCTTGTCGCCTTTGTTTTTCTTAACCTCGACCGATATGGTCGCCGGGCCTCTTCCGAAGCTTGGGCTAACCTTCATCCAGGAGACTGTGCTCTCGGTGGCCCAGGTGCCGGAAGTCTCGATGGTGAAGGTCTCATTGCCGCCGTCGCCGGGGAAGCTGAGTCCCTTGACCGACGCCGTCACGGAATAATCCGGAGCTTGCTCCCTGTTGCAGGAGAAGATGGCGAAAAGAACGGCAAATGCCGCCACAAACGATGCTATACGTTTCATTTCAAGCAATTACTTCTGAAGTACTATGTAATCCCAGGGCTCGAGCATACCGTCGATGAAGCCTTCGGCTCCGTCGCCGCCGAAAGCGCTGACATATTCGCCGTCAAGGTCGATATGGATAGGAAGCGCGCCGGGAGTGAGGTTGGCAAGGACGATGACCTTGCTTTCGCCGGCCTCACGCGAGAAAGCGAGGATGCCGTCGGCGAAACCGTCAAGCCAGACGGCGGGGCCGCCCTTCTCGCCCGCGGCGAGCGCCGGGTTGGAATGGCGCAGGTCCACGAGCGTACGGAAGAATTCGGTGTGCTTGTTCTCGCTCCAGTCGGTGATGGGATCCTTCTCGAAGAAGGCGAGACGGCGGTCGAGGCCGATCTCCTGGCCGGTGTAGATAAGCGGCTGGCCCTTCGGAAGGGTGAAGCAGAGGACTGCCATCACGTCGGCACCTTCGCCCATCCTCTCGAATTCGGTCCCGGCCCACGAGTTTTCGTCGTGGTTGGAAGTGAACATCAAGCGAAAAGCTGATGCCGGGGTCGCCTTGGCGTCGCGCTCGACATAATCCTTGATGTCGGCGGCGGTCTTCTTGCCCTGGGCAACTTCGTTCATCAGGTGATGGAGCTCCCAGGCATAGGTCGCGTCGAAGGTCTCGTCGGGACGGACGAGCTCCGGTTTCTCGGCCTCGGCGAGGAAGAACGCGTCGGGATAGTCGGCGTTCATCGCGGGAAGGACGGCGTCCCAGAACTTCACGGGCATCTCGCCGGCCGCGTCGCAGCGGAATCCGTCGACGCCCTTGTCGAGCCAGAACCTCATACAGCTGTCCTGCGCGGCCCAGACCGCCTCGTTCTCGTAGTTGAGGCTCCTGGTGTCGGTCCAGTCGTACTCCCAGGTGGCGTTGCCGAGGGAATCCCTCTCGTAGAAGTCGGCCGGCTCGCTCTCCATCCACACGTGGTCGGGAGCGGTCTGGTTGGCTACCCAGTCGAGGATAACCTTGAATCCGAGCTCGTGGGCTTTTGCGAGGAGGGCCTCGAAGTCCTCCATCGTGCCGAACTCGGGATTGACCTTCCGGTAGTCGGAAATAGCGTAGTAGGAACCAAGCGTCCCCTTCCGCTCTACAGTACCGATCTCATACATCGGCATCAGCCAGAGAATGTCCACTCCGAGCTGCTGCAGACGCGGAAGCTGCGCCTCCACGCCCTTGAATGTCCCCTCCGGAGAAAACTGACGTATATTCACTTCGTACATCACTGAGTTGTAGCTCCACTCCGGATGTACCGGCGCCTCGGCCTTCCGACAACACGCCGCTGCCGCAAGTGCCACTGTTAAAACGATGAAGAACTTTTTCATATCTTAAAAGGATCTAAAGCGATTGTTGGTTTGCCGGAGGCGAAGGCGCCGTAGCCGTAGTTGTTGCGGGACTGTTCGGATTCGGGCTCCCAGTAGAAGACGCCTTTGAACCAGTCGAGGTTTTTGGTGTTGTCGACAACATACTGCAGCGCCGCTTTCGCATTGGCGGGCTCGGAGGCGGGCATACCGAATTCGACCAGCATAACCGGCTTGGAGAAGGTATTGTGGATGCTGGTGAAGTTGGCGACGGCCTGGTGGGTTTTGGTCGTCCAGTCGGGATAGCCGCCGTTCTCCCAATAGGAAGGATAGAGCGACAGGCCTATCATATCATACTTAGCCGTCTTGACAAGGTTGTAGAACCACTTGTTGGCAGAAAGATTCTCCGCACTTGAGTGGTGGAGTATCACATAAGCGTCCGGATAGACCGACTTGACGGCATCGTATCCGGCATTGGCAAGTGTAATGAATCCGGAAGCATCTGTAGACGCCACTGCTCCCGTGGGCAGGCACATCCCCGTGTTGGTCTCGTTGCCTACCTGGACCCAGGCGACACTGACACCGCTGCTCTTCAGCGCCTGAAGGACGTCTTTCGTGTGATTAGAAAGCGCCGTTGTCATCTGCGCCAGGGACATCGCAGCCCAGGCTGCAGGAGGCTCCTGATTACTGGGGTCGGCCCAGGTGTCGGAATAATGGAAGTCTATCATTATGGAAAGTCCGAGAGCAGCGGCCCTCTTTGCCTTGACGAGGACATCCGCCTTGTTGCACCAGCCGTCGGCAGGATTGACCCAGACCCGATAGCGCACGGCATTGCAGCCGAGCGACTTCATAAGTGCCGTACATTCTGTCTCAACCCCGGCGGAAGTGTAGAATTTGTAGCCTTTCTTCTCCATCTCGGTGACCCAGCTGATGTCGGCGCCGAGAGCATAGGCCGGCGCATCGACAGGCTGGGGCTCCGGAGTAACCGGAGTCTCAGGGGTGTCGGTGCCGCCCGAACGGCCCTTTTTAATAGGGTCTTCACAGGCCAGAAGGGGCAGCAGCAGCGCAAGCGCTATGAGGAGACGTTTCATAACTTGAACACTACGGATGAATTGCCGTCAAGGGTGAGCTTGTTGCCGGTGACCTCCGCATTGCCGAGGAGGGCGATCGGGTGGGAAAGATCGTCGGTGAGAGTAACGCTCTTCTGGGAGCCCGCGAGATTATGGATGACGAGTACCTTCTCGGAGCCTTCCGTCCTATACCAGGCGGCGATGGAATCGCCGGCCACGTTGACCTTCGACCACGAGCCGGTGGCGAGGGACGGATAGGTGTTGCGCAGGCGGAGGAAGTCCCTGTAGACATTGAGTATGCTGGATTCTGTCTCGAGCTGGGCCTCGACGGAAATCGAAGCCGTGAGCATGGACTCGTCCACCTTGGGAACGCCGTTGGAGCCGCTATGGCCCTTGGCGCAGTCGGTCTTCGCCTTGTCCCACAGGATAGGGGTACGGACGTTCTCGTCGCCGGTGGACTTGTCGCCCCAGTAGCCGAGTTCCTCGCCCTGGTAGATGTATGGCTCGCCGGGCGAGGTCAGCAGGATGGCACCTGCCTGCTTCATCCGGGCGATGTTCTTGTTAAGAGTCGTGCCGGCCCTCGTCTCGTCGTGGTTGGAGAGCTTGGGGACCTCGATATAATTGGAGCGATAGGTGGCGTACTTGGCCTGATAGCTCGAAATGTCGTCGAAGAAATACTTGCCGGTGGAGTTGTTGAGAGCCCACTGCAGGCGGAACCAGTAGTCGAACTCGAAGAGTGCGGGCAGGCCGGCATAGTAGTGGGCCATCTCATCGACGCTGTCCATCCAGGCCTCGCCTACCATATATATATCACCAGAGCGTCCGGCATTGTGGAATCCCTGGTTGCAGCGGTTGTACCACTTCTGGAGGAAAGTTGCGTTGGATGCGTATTTGTCGTTCTCATAGATAAACCTGACGGCATCGAGCCTGAGTCCGTCGATGCCCATCCCAATCCACTTGTCGACGGAGGCGGCAAGGGCCTTGAACGGGCCGGAATTCTCCGCCGAGGCTACCGCGCCGTAGTTGAAGTCGGGCATCCAGGAGCCGAATGCGCCGTAGTAGTAGACCGTCGTGCCGCCGAAGGTGATATCGGCCGCGGTGGTGTTATTGAGGTTCAGAGCGGTGCCGAAGGTGATATGTGTGCCTGTCGCCGCACCCCACTTATCCGTCCCCCACGCAGTGTCAGATGTGCGGACCAGGAAGCCCCAGTCGGTGTTGACGTCGATGGTGATCTCATAGAGGGTGGCGGAGGTCTTGTAGAGCCTGTAGAGCTTACCGTCGCCGATATAAATCCAGAACTTGACTGATGTGTCTGTATTGGAGACCTGTGTGGCGGCGGTCGTCGTGGTGACAGTGATGCTCTTCGGAGTGCTTCCGGCCACCGTCAGCGCAAAATGGAGACGTCCGTTGTAGCCGAGGTCGCCATACGAATGGGCGTGCCAGTTGCCGGCGTTGTAAGACGATATCGAGGGAAAATTACTGATCTCGGCCTGCGGGTTGGACGAGATCATATACCAGTTGCGATACTGGCTGGAAGAATTTTCAAGGGCCTCGGTGAACCAGGGGTTGCCCTTGCCGGAGTGGTTGAGCACGTAGTCGAGGTAGATCTTGATGTCCTTCGCGTGGGCCGCATTGATGAGGTTCTGGAGGTCGGTCTCGGTGCCGAACACG
>JAFZME010000125.1 GCA_017553405.1 Bacteroidales bacterium | reverse complement strand
GGGACGCTCAGCAACGAGACGCGGCTCGGGGCGGTACGCGACCTGATATTGGCGCTTGAGGCGTGCGGGGTGGATGAGGACGTGCGTGTGGTGGCGGCGGATAATATATTGGAATTCAGCCTCAGAGGCTTCGTGGAAGAGTTCAGGAAGAGGGGGACGTCGATGATAATGTGCCACTACGAACCGGAGCTCCGGAAGCTGCAGCGCACCGGAGTTATCGAGGTGGACGAGGATATGCGCGTGCTGCAGATGCAAGAGAAGCCGGAGGTGCCGGTGAGCCACTGGGCCGTGCCGCCGTTCTACATCTATCGGCGGGAGGATTTGGGTTTGGTGCGCCACAGCGTCGAAAACGGCTGCGGCGCCGACGCCCCCGGCAACCTCGCGCGCTACCTTGTGTTGCGCACGCCAATCCACGCCTGGCCGATGCCCGGCCCCCGCTTCGACATCGGCAGCCTCGACACCTACGAGGAGGCGAAACGCCGCTTCGGGGCGCACCTGGAGGCCTGAAACGTGGCCGAGAAGGCTCAACGGCGATTTGGGGCGCATTTTGAGGCCCAAAACGTGGCCGAGATGTGAAAATCGGCGGTCTGGCGTCAAAAATGGGCCGAAAATGACGCCGAAACGCGAAAATTGCTGGCCTGGCGTCAAAAATGGGCCGAAAATGACGCCGAGATGATAAAGATTGAATATGAACGGCAGAAAAAATATACTGGTGACCGGCGCGGCCGGGTTTATAGGCGCCAATCTGGTGCTGAGGCTGCTTGAGAGCGAGGAGCCGCTGAGGATCGTCGGCCTCGACAACCTCAACGACTACTACGACCCCTCCCTGAAGGAGTACCGCCTGAAGCTCATTGAGGAAAAGGCGGCCGGAGCGCCGCGGCACTCCTGGCGTTTTGTCAAGGGCAGCATTGCTGACAAGGCGCTGGTGGACGGGTTGTTCGAGGAGGAGGGGTTCGATATCGTAGTCAACCTGGCGGCGCAGGCGGGGGTGCGCTACAGTATCGAGAATCCGGACGTGTATATTGAGAGCAATATCGTGGGGTTCTACAATATCCTGGAGGCGTGCAGGCATTCCCTCGACGGGCTCGGGAACCGCCCCGTGAAGCATTTGGTATATGCCTCGAGCTCAAGTGTTTATGGCGGCAATAAGAAGGTGCCGTTCTCGGTGGACGACAGGGTGGATAATCCCGTGAGCCTGTATGCGGCGACGAAAAAGAGCAACGAGCTGATGGCCCACTGCTACAGCAAGCTCTACGATATCCCCACGACCGGACTGCGCTTCTTCACCGTATACGGACCTGCTGGACGGCCGGATATGGCATATTTCGGCTTCACCAACAAGCTCATCAAGGGGCAGACCATTCAGATCTACAACTACGGCAACTGCCGCCGCGACTTCACCTACATTGACGACATCGTCGAGGGGGTAGTGCGGGTGATGGCGAAGGCGCCTAATGGAGGAGAGATTTCTCCGCTCGCATCGCTCGGTCGAAATGACAATTGTGGGAATCTCGGGATAAGGGGGGAGAAAGGCGAGAAAACGGTTCCGTACGCGATCTACAACATCGGTGGCGGCCAGCCGGAGAACCTGCTGGACTTCGTCACCATCCTCCAGGAGGAGCTTGTGCGCGCTGGAGTGCTGCCGGCTGACTACGACTTCGCTGCTCACAAGCAGCTCGTTCCGATGCAGCCCGGCGACGTCCCCACGACCTACGCCGACTCCACCGCCCTCGAGCGCGACTTCGGCTTCACGCCGCGCATCCCTCTTCGCGACGGCCTCCGAAAGTTCGCTGAATGGTATAAAGCGTATTACCTCTCCGAAGATAATAAAGGCGCCCCCAGTGGTGGACGCCCCCTATCTCAGATGGGTAAATAGATACGGCAGGAGCCGTCATTGAACTACGTTATCTTGCGAAGACGAGTTCGGATGGTTTCCTTAGCAGCCTTCAAGACTTTTGAGATGGTCTTGGTGGTTTCCTTCGAGGCCTGAGGTTTTCGGGCCACAGAGATCTCAAAGCTTACCTTGGTACTGAGTTTGACCATATTTGTATAATTAGTTTGAATTGGAGACAAGAATCCACTGGATTGGATTGAGGACCATTACCTCCGGGAGTACGCATCTGAGATATAAAAAGAAGAGCATCTCCTGTTTAAGGGAAATGCTCTATGTTCTGTGCCCTTTCTCAAGGGGCTCCAACTAATTATACATCGCAAATATAGAGCATTTCTTCATAAAACCAAAAAGTTTTCGGAGTATTTTTCCGCGGGGCGGATATGGAGCGTTTTCGAGTGTCATAATGCATTCAATTTTCGCACAAGATAGGAAAAAGAAACTCAAAGAACGAAGAATAAACGCTTAATTTATAATAAGTTATGAGTGAGGTCGTTATGGAACGAAGACTTGTCATTTCGACCGAGCCAATGCGAACGGAGAAATCTGATAATCAGTAGAATATATGAAAATAGCAATCGCAGGAACGGGGTATGTCGGGCTGTCGGTGGGGACGCTGCTGGCGGCGCAGGAGGGGAATGAGGTCGTGGCTGTGGATGTGGTGCCGGAGAAGGTGGAGAAGATCAATGCGCGGATAAGCCCGATAGCGGATGAGTACCTGGAGAAATATTTCGCCGAAAAGAAACTGAACCTGAGAGCGACGCTCGACGGGCGCGAGGCGTACAAGGGGGCGGATTTTGTGGTGATTGCCACGCCGACGAATTATGACCCGAAGAAGAATTTCTTCGACACATCGCACGTGGAGGAGGTCATCGGGCTGGTGCTGGAGGTCAATCCGGATGCGGTGATGGTGATAAAGTCCACGGTGCCAGTGGGATATACCAGGAGCGTACGCGAGAAATACAGCTACCGCGAACGCCTCGAGGGCGGCGGCTTCCGCGTCGTCACCCCGCGCATCCTCTTCGCGCCGGAATTCCTCCGCGAAAGCAAGGCCCTCTACGACAACCTCTACCCCAGCCGCATCATCGTCGGCTACGACGACCCGTCTGTCATACCGAGCGAACGCGAGCGTATCTCCTCCTCTGTCATTTCGAGCGAAGGCGCAGCCGGAGTCGAGAAATCTGCGGCGGAGACCTTCGCCGCCCTCATCAAGGCCGGCGCCCTCAAGGCCGACGTGCCGGTGCTGCTTATGGGCAGCACGGAGGCGGAGGCGGTGAAGCTTTTCGCCAACACCTATCTGGCGCTGCGCGTCAGCTATTTCAACGAGCTCGACACCTACGCAGAGATGAAGGGCCTCGACACGAAGGCGATCATCGAGGGCGTGTGCCTGGATCCGCGTATAGGCGACCACTACAACAACCCCTCGTTCGGCTATGGCGGCTACTGCCTGCCGAAGGACACCAAGCAGCTGCTGGCCAACTTCAACGATGTACCGGAGAACCTCATAAAGGCCATCGTCGAGAGCAACCGCACCCGTAAGGACTATATAGCCGACCGCGTCCTGGAAAAAGCCGGCTACTACAGCTACTCAGGCCGCAACGCCTGGGATGCCGCCGCCGAGAAGGACGTCACCATCGGCGTCTACCGCCTCACGATGAAGACCGGCTCCGACAATTTCCGCCAGAGCGCCATCCAGGGCATAATGAAGCGCATCAAGGCCAAGGGCGCGCGCGTCATCGTCTACGAACCGTCCCTCCCGGACGGCACGACCTTCTTCGGAAGCCGTGTCGTGGGCGACCTCGCCGCCTTCAAGGCGCAGTCCGACGCCGTCATCGCTAACCGCTACGACCCCGCCCTCGACGACATCCGCGACAAGGTCTACACCCGCGACCTGTTCCGTAAGGACTGACCGCGCCCTTTGGGGCACGTTTCAGGCCTTAAAACGTAGCCGAAACGGCAAAACGACGGTTTGGGGCGCATTTCGAGGCCCAAAACGTGGCCGAGATTTACGAATAACAATTAAACACAACGATAAATGAGCATTTTCAAAGACAAGGTGCTGATGATCACCGGGGGGACGGGTTCCTTCGGGAATGCAGTGCTGAAGCGCTTTTTGCGCACGGACATCGGTGAGATAAGGATATTCTCACGCGACGAGAAGAAGCAGGACGATATGCGTCACGAATATCAGGCGAAATATCCCGATGTGGCGCACAAGATCAAGTTCTATATAGGGGACGTGCGCGACCTGCAGTCCTGCAAGGCGGCGATGCCGGGGGTGGATTATATCTTCCACGCGGCGGCGCTCAAGCAGGTGCCGAGCTGTGAGTTCTTCCCGATGCAGGCGGTCTATACCAATGTGATCGGAACGGAGAATGTCCTTACGGCGGCTATCGAGGCGAAGGTCAAGTCGGTCATATGTCTGTCCACGGACAAGGCGGCGTATCCCATCAATGCGATGGGGATAACGAAGGCCATCGAGGAGAAGGTCGCAATTGCGAAGAGCCGTTTCTCCGGCGAGACGAAGATATGCTGCACGCGCTATGGCAACGTGATGTGCAGCCGCGGTTCGGTCATCCCGCTGTGGATCGACCAGATCCGCGCCGGACAGCCGATAACCCTCACTGAGCCGTCGATGACGCGCTTCATTATGTCGCTCGACGAGGCTGTGGACCTCGTGCTCTTCGCATTCGAGCACGGCCGGAACGGCGATATCCTCGTCCAGAAGGCCCCGGCCTGCACGATACAGACGCAGGCGGAAGCCGTCCGCGAGCTGTTTGCGGGGCAATGGCGGTCTTCGGTTGGCGGCCCGGCCGCTGAGCCTGCCGAACCGGAGATCAAGGTCATTGGCATACGCCACGGTGAGAAGATGTACGAGACGCTGCTCACGAAGGAGGAGGCGGCGAAGGCCGAGGACCTCGGCGGCTTCTACCGCGTCCCCGCCGACAACCGCACCCTCAATTACGACAAATTCTTCACCGAGGGCAACAAGAAGGCCGTCCTCATCGACGAGTTCAACTCCAACAACACCCGCCGTCTCGACCTCGCCGAGACCAAGGCGAAAATCGCCGCTCTGGAGTACATCCAGGAGGAACTCCGGAAGTAACTCGTAGGCAAATAGGGGCTTTTTTGCATACGAGTAAGGGTTGGAGGTCAGTTGGTAGGCAAAAAGAGGCATTTTTGCATACGAGTTTGTCATACCGAGGCCGGAGGCCGAGAGTATCTCATTAGAGGAAACGATATACGATGAAAATATTAGTCACAGGCGCCAAGGGCTTTGTAGGCCGTAACTTGTGCGCGCAGCTCAAGAACATCCGCGACGGCAAGGCGAGGAATTACGGGATTTCTCCGCGCACTTCGTTTGGTCGAAATGACAAAGAAGGTGTTTCGGCTGTCATTTCGAGCGAAGGCGTAGCCGGAGTCGAGAAATCTATTTCCATCGACGAGGTTTTCGAATACGACCTCGACTCCACTCCGGAGGAGCTGGATGCGTGGTGCGCGGAGGCGGACTTCGTGTTCAACCTCGCGGGTGTGAACAGGCCGAAGGACGCCGCGGAGTTTATGGAAGGCAATTTCGGCTTCGCTTCGACGTTGCTCGACACGCTCCGAAAGCACGGCAACAAGTGCCCCGTGATGCTCGCGAGTAGCCAGCAGGCCTCCCTGACCGGCCGCTTCGGCAACTCCGAGTACGGCCGTAGCAAGAAAGCCGGCGAGGATTTGTTCCTCCGCTACGGCGAAGAGATTGCCGGTCGTGGTTCGGCTGGTGAGCATATCGGCGCTTCGGTTGCTGAGCCGGTTGCTGAGTCGGTTGCTGAGCCTGTCGAAGCAGTCGAAGCAGTCGAAGCAGCTGCTGGCTTGCGGCCCCGCGTGCTGGTCTATCGCTTCCCGAACCTGTTTGGGAAGTGGTGTCGGCCGAACTACAACAGCGCAGTCGCGACGTTCTGCAACGCCATCGCCAACGACTTGCCGTATACCGTCAATGACCCGAGCGTAGAGCTCGAACTCCTCTATATCGACGACTTGGTGGATGAGATGATTGCCGCCCTCAAGGGCCGGGAGCACCGCTGCGAGTTTGACGGGCTGGAGGTTATTCCGGAGGAGATCTCTCCGCGCGGCTCTTCGAGCCTTGGTCGAGATGACAAAGAAGGCTCTTCGAGCCTTGGTCGAGATGACAAAGAAGGTGCGTCGAGCCTTGGTCGAGATGACAGGAAGGGGCGCTACTGCTATGTCCCCGTTACCTATAAGGCGACTCTTGGGGAGATTGTGGACCTGCTGAAGTCGTTTGCGGAGCAGCCGAGGACGCTGGTGATTCCGGATATTCCGGAGGGGAGTTTCGCCAAAAAGCTCTACAGCACATACTTGAGCTATCTGCCGAAGGAGAAGGTGGCGTTTCCGCTGAAGATGAACGAGGATGCGCGAGGGTCGTTCACGGAGCTCGTGAAGACCATCGGCAACGGGCAGGTTTCCGTGAATATATCGAAGCCCGGTATCACAAAGGGGCAGCACTGGCACAACACCAAGTGGGAGTTCTTCATCGTGGTAAGCGGCCACGGGCTCATCCAGGAGCGTAAGCTTGGCAGCGACGAGGTTATCGAGTTCGAGGTCTCCGGCGAGCAGATCCAGGCCGTCCATATGCTCCCGGGCTACACCCACAACATCATCAACCTTTCCGCCACCGACGACCTCATCACCGTGATGTGGGCCAACGAGCCCTTCGACCCCGAGAAGCCGGACACCTATTTTGAACCAGTATAATAAGATCTCTCC
>JAFZME010000012.1 GCA_017553405.1 Bacteroidales bacterium | reverse complement strand
GAACATCTCGACGAAATCGGAGCCGGAGATGGAGAAGAACGGGACATCCGCCTCGCCGGCGACAGCCTTGGCGAGGAGAGTCTTGCCTGTGCCGGGAGGCCCCACGAGGAGGGCTCCCTTGGGGATTTTGCCGCCGAGGGCGGTGTATTTCTTGGGATTGCGGAGGAAATCGACTATCTCCATAACCTCCTCCTTCGCGCCGTAGAGACCGGCGACATCCTTGAAGGTCACCTTGGTCTTTTCGTCCTTTTCGGCCAGCTTGCCCTTGGCCTTGCCGACATCGAAAGGATTGCCGCCAGGCATCCCGGGACCGCCCATATTGCGCCCAAGGCCGCGGAACATCCACACCCAGAGCAGGATAATCATTATGGGCCAGAAAATCCACTCGAGGACATTGCCCCAGATGCGGTCGTTGTTCTTGATCTTGTAGTCGACCGGGCCGTAGGCTTCGCCGAGGGCGGCGAAACTCTCCTCCGGGTTGAATTTTTCAGAGACGAGGAAGAAGAAATGGGGCGACTTCTTCGGCACGCCTGCCGAGCCGAACTTGTCGGCGTAGCGGGAAAGGCGCTCGGGCTTGATCTTGATGTAGCCCTGATAGTCGTTGCGGACGAACGTAATCTCCTCGACGTCGCCTTTGGAGACCATCTGCTCGACTTCCGGCCATTCGACCTTCTGGGGGTTGGATGAGCCGCGGCTGAACAGGAGGAAGCCGATGCCTATCAGGATGATGATATAGAGCCAACTAAGGTTGATGGTGAAAGCCTTGGTTTTCACACCCTTCCCCTTGCTGTTTTTCTTCTGGGCCATTATTGCTCGGTCTTTTTGGGTGATGGTTTTCTGCGCTCCTTGTAGACCTTGCGGGGCACATCGGCCCAAAGGTCTTCGAGGCGATAGAATTCGCGGTATTCGCGAAGGAATATGTGGACGAGGATGTTGCCGTAGTCGAGGATAATCCAGAAGGCGTTTTCCTCGCCCTGCGAACGGAGGAGCTTGTGCCCCTCTTCCTTCATCTTTTCCTGTATGTTGTCGGAAACTGCTGCCACCTGGGTTGTGTTGGAAGCGTCGCAGATGACGAACCAGTCGGAAATCGCGCCGTCGATGCTCCTGAGGTCTATGGATACGACGTTTTCTGCTTTCTTGTCAATCGCCGCGTCGGCGATCAGGCGGAGGTCGTGTGTAATCATATATTTCTTATATTTGCGCTATTCTGCAAATATAGTCAAAATTCTTAATGGAAACAACTGCCGAAATAATCTGGCTGGACACGGTCGATTCCACCTCTGACGAACTCAGAAGGCGTATTCCCCTTGTGGACAACCTGACTGTCGTGGCAGCGTACGAGCAGACCGCCGGCCGCGGCCAGCGCGGCAACAAGTGGCTCACCCGCCCCGGCGAGAACATCACGCTTTCCGTCTACGTGCGCCCCGGAGAGGGCGGCATCCCTCCGCTTAAGGCCTCCGACGCCTTCCGACTCACCGCCTGCTCCGCCCTTTCGGTCGCCGAATATATTTCCTCAAAGGGCGTCAGGTGCTCCGTCAAATGGCCCAACGACATCTACTCGGGCGACAGGAAAATCTGCGGAATGCTCATCGAAAGCAGCGTTTCAGGGGCTTACATCAAGGATTCTATACTCGGCATCGGCGTCAATCTCAACCAGACGGCCTTCCCTCCGGAGGTCTTCAACCCCACATCCCTCAAACGCATTACCGGCCTGGATTACGACATCCGCCTGGAAAGCGCCGCTCTCGTCGCCCTCCTGCTGAAGAATCTCCGCGCCCTCGACTCCCCTTCTCTGATGGAGAATTTTAATTCTGCGCTTTATCGAAAGGAGGGATTTTACTCCTTCTCAGATCGTTCCGACGGCTCCACTCTTGAGGCGAGAATCGAGAAAGTCGATGATAACGGCAGGCTGTGCCTCGTGCTCCGAAACGGCGAAACCAAATCATTCTCTTTCAAAGAAATAAGTTTCGTTATTTGAAATTTTGCTAGAAAAATTTCATCGCCTTTATTGCCGCTGTGCGGTCCTGGGCGTTGAAAACAGAACTGCCGGCAACGAGGATGTCGGCGCCGGCTGCTTTGAGAGCGGAGGCGTTGGAGGGGCTGACGCCGCCGTCGACTTCGATCATAACGTGGGACTCCCCTCTTCTGATGAGCTCGGCTTTGACCGCAGCAATCCTCTCGAGGGACTCGGGGATGAACTTCTGCCCGCCGAAGCCGGCGAAGACGCTCATTATCAGCACGAAATCCACTTCGGAGAGGAGAGGGAATATCTTCTCGACCGGGACATCGGGGTTGATGGCGATGCCGGCCTTGATGTCGTAGGAGTGGATGCGGCCGATGAGATTGAGGCTCTCGTCGAGGGCGGCTTCGTAATGGAAGCTCAGCATATCGACGCCGACCTTTGCGAAACGCTCGACGTACTTGCCGGGGTTGACGATCATCAGGTGCGCGTCCAGCGGCTTCTCCGCCTTGGCCGCAATCGCCTCCACGACGGGAAAACCGAAGGAGATGTTGGGTACGAAAGTGCCGTCCATCACGTCGAGGTGGAAGATATCGGCTTCGCGGTTGACGAAATCGACATCGGCGCCGAGGCGGAGGAAGTCGGCGGAGAGCATTGAAGGAGCTATCAGCATTGCTTGCCTACGTTGAGAACGACATCGTTGAGAAGGGCGACGAACTTGTCGAGCGAAGCCAGCTCGAGCTTCTCGCCGGGGGCGTGGACGCCGCGCAGGGTCGGGCCGAAGGAGATCATATCGAGATCCGGGAACTTCTCGAGGAAGAGACCGCACTCGAGGCCGGCGTGGATGGCCTTCACTACAGGCTCCTTGCCGAAGAGTTTCTTATATGATGCTACGCACTCCTTGAGGATCGGCGAATCGAGGTTGGGATTCCAGCCGGGGTACTCGCCGAAGGCCTCGGTGTCGAACCCGCCGAGAAGAAGGGCCGCGTCGACTTTCTGGGCAATCGCGTGAAGCTCGGTCTTGGAAGAGCTGCGCTGGCTGGTCATTATCAGGACTTTGCCGTCGGGGGCGATCCTTATGGAAGCCAGGTTGGTCGAGGTCTCCACGAGGCCGGGGATCTCCTGGCTCATCTTTACGACGCCGTGAGGACAGGCGACCAGAGTCGTGATGATGCTGAGGGTGTCCTCCTCGGAAATGGGCTTGCCGGAAACGGGGACTTCCTCGCAGGAGACCTTGATGTCAGGGTCGGAGATAGCGAACTCCGCGGCGAGGATCTTGCCGAAGGCGAGGAAATCCTCCTTGGTGTCCTCGAGCTCGCCCGAAGGGACTGCGATGATGGCCTCTGCCTCGCGGGCAATGGCGTTGGGCTTGTTGCCACCCGTTATTGTAACCAACTGATATTCATACTGCAGCTCAGTGTAGAGAAAGCGCGCGAGCTGCTGGAGAGCGTTGGCCCTCTCTTTATTGATGTCGTCGCCGCTGTGGCCGCCGATGCAGCCGTCGATGCGGAGACGGAGGCCCTTGTAGCCCTTGTTGAGAGGCTCGAAGGAGGCCTTGAGCTCGCCCTTGGTGTCGATGCCGCCTGCACAGCCGACGAAGAGCCAGCCTTCATCCTCGGAGTCGAGGTTGATGAGGATTTTGCCGTCGAAGAAGCCTTCCTCGATGGCGAAGGCGCCGTCCATACCGGTCTCCTCGGAGATGGTGAAGAGGCACTCGAGCTTGCCGGTCGGCAGGGATCTGTCGAGGAGGGTGAGGCAAGCGGCGATGCCGATGCCGTCGTCGGCGCCGAGGGTGGTCTCGTCGGCGACCATCCAGCCGTCACGGATTTCGTACCTGATGGGATCTTTGAGGAAGTCGTGGGAGCTGCCGGCAATCTTGTCGCAGACCATATCCTGGTGGGCCTGGAGGACCACGGTGGGAACGCCTTCCTTGCCGGGGGCGGCCTCCTTGACTATCAGGACATTGCCTGTCTTGTCGGTGCGACATTCGAGGGACCTTTCAGCGGCGAACTGCTGCAGGAATGCGGTCATAGGCTCTTCGTGCCCGGACTCTCTGGGAATCCTGGTTATCCTTTCGAAGAAGGACAGTACAGATGCGGAATCCATAATATGATGGTTTTAGACTATTTGTCCACTGTGACGAGGAGAATCTCCTCGAGGTCCGCTACGTAGCGGCGAATCTCCTTGTCGGAGGTCATAAGGTCGGAGACCGTGCTGCAGGCGTGGAGCACCGTGGCGTGGTCCTTACCGCCGAGGGCGGCGCCAATCGTGGCGAGGGAGCATCCGGGAAGGAGATTGCGGCATTCGTACATCGCAATCTGGCGCGCCTGGACAATCTGGCGCTTGCGTGTCTTGGAAAGGAGAGTGTCCCTCGTGATGTTGAAATATTCGCAGACGGACTTGATGATGCCGTCGATGCTGATGTCGGTCTGCTGCTCGCCGACGATGTCGGAAATGACCTGGTCGGCGAGGGCGACGTTGATCTCGCGGCCGGCGATGGTCGCGTGGGCCATAAGGGAGATCAGGGCGCCTTCAAGCTCGCGGAAATTGGTCTTGATGCGGGTTGCAAGGTGGACAAGGACGTCGTCGGGGATGTCCATACCCTCGCGGAAGCTGCGGGCGCGGAGCATACCGAGCCTGGTCTTGAAATCAGGACGGCTGAGCTCCACTGAAAGGCCCCACTTGAACCTTGAAAGGAGCCTTTCCTCGAAGTCCTGGAGATCGGAAGGCGCGCGGTCGGAGGTGAAGACAAGCTGGCCGCCGCTCTGGTGGATGTGGTTGAACACGTTGAAGAAGGTGTTCTGCGAACTCTGACCCTTGAGCTCCTGTATGTCGTCGACGATGAGGACGTCAATCCTCATATAGTAGGCCATAAAGGAAGGGATCATATTGCGCTTGACCGCATCCATATACTGGATCTTGAACTCGTTGCCCGACACGTAGAGGACTATGAGATCGGGGAAACGGTCCTTGATGGCGTTGCCGATGGCCTGGGCAAGGTGAGTCTTGCCAAGACCGGGGCCGGCGTAGAGAAACAGCGGGTTGAAGGAGGTCTTGCCCGGGGCCGCGGCGATGCTTCCGCCTGCCACTATGCCCATCTTGTTGCATTCGCCTTCGATGAGTGTCTCGAAACGGTACTCCGGCTTGAGGCGCGGGTCTATCTGCACCCTGTTGACTCCCGGGAACACGAACGGTCCGGGGTTGCCGGAGGGCTGGTAGGTCGGGATGGTGACGGCCTTGTTGACCTGGATGGTCCCTGAAGAGGCCGGGAAGGACATCCCGGGGGCCTTGGACACAGGCTTGACGAAATAGACGAGACGGGCGTCCGCACCGATCACTCTGCGGAGAGTCTTTTTGAGGACTTCGAGGTAGGTCTCTTCAATGTACTCACGGACGAAATCGGAAGGCACTTCGACGGTCAGGCACGAACCTTCGAGGCTGATGGGACGGATCTGGGTGAACCAGGTGTTGAACTGCCGCGGATCGATGATGTCACCGATGATGCGCAGACAGTTATCCCATACGTCGATATGTCTTTCTTTTTCTGTCATTGTGAACGATAACCCGAACGGGTTGTGCAAAGATGGGGAAAAAAAAGAGATAAAAAATTTTTTTTGCTATTGCATTTTAAATATTTTTTGCTTGCCTAAACATTTGACGCTTCCACAAACGTTTTAGATGTAAGCAATTGAGCAACAGCGAATTACAAAGACAGGCGCGAAACGCAATGTGCCTCTCACCTATCTAGAACGGTCTTTCCGCCTTCGGCTTTTACGAAGAAAGAATCGGGAAAAATTTTCTTCAGCCGTGCATAACTTTTTTTCGCCTCCTCCCTGTCTGTTGAAAAACCGACAAGGTAGCGGTTGATCTTCTCGCCCTCGACCACAAAAAATTTCTCGCCTTTGAAAAACGGGTCGTCTTCCTTCAGTTTTTTGCCTATGGCCAGAACCTGAGTCCCATAGACGGGACCGTCGGTCTTGACGGCGTCGTCTTTTTTAGGTTCCTGCTTCTGTTCGGGCTTGGCCTCCGGCTTTGGCTCCGTTTTGGCCTGAGTCTGAGAAGAGGCCTGGGCCCCGCCGCCGTCGTAGCGCGTCTTGAAGGCCTTGAAGGCAGTGAAGATGCCTTCGGCTATGCCCTCAATGCCCTCTTCGGTGCGAAGCGCCGCAAGATCGTCCGGATTGCTGATGAAACCGCATTCGATGAGGACCGCCGGCATAGTCGTCCTCCAGAGAACCCAGAACGGATCCTGAGAGACTCCCCTGCTGTTTTTGATGGGACCGCCCTTCATCGAACGCTCCACGTCTTCGGCAAACTCGAGACTGTGGCCGAGATGGGCGCTCTGCATAAGCGAGAAGAAGATATACGACTGCTCGTCGGAAGGGTCGAAGCCCTGATATTTGGTCTTGTAGTCGTCTTCGAGAAGGATCACGGAGTTTTCTCTCTTGCAGAGCTCGAGGTTCTTCGAGAACAGGTCGTTGCCCTTCTTGGAAGACTGGCCGAG
>JAFZME010000124.1 GCA_017553405.1 Bacteroidales bacterium | reverse complement strand
TTTTGTGAAAGTTTTCATATATTTGTGAAGACCATCGCTCTTCGGATATGAAACACTTGACCGTTACGCTTTTAGCGCTTTCTGCGCTGATGTTCTGTTTTTGTGCAAAGACGCCGCCTGCCGGCGGAGATGAGGGGCCGAGAACGGCGTCCTCGACCGTCACGCCGGAGGGAGGGACAGTTAACCTGGGGGCGGTTACTCTCCAGGTGCCTGCCGGGGCGGTGGAGGAGGACGTGAAGGTCGGAAGCACCTATTACCCCGCCGATCTGAAGATGGAACAGTTTGTCTCGGAGGCCGGGGGAGTCATAGCGCCCCCCGGAGAGCCCCTTGCGAGGATCGATTTCAGCCCCGAGGGGTTGGAATTCAATGAACCGGTGACCGTGGAGTTCCCAGCGCCGGCCATCCCTGCCGATCAGCTCGCGGTGTTCTACTACGACGACTCCCAGGGGAGCTGGCAGATCCAGGACGGTGTGAGCGTGAGTGGCAGCAAGGCTTCGTTCAAGATATCGCATTTCTCCAGTTATGTCGCTGCCGGTATCGGCTTCGCTCAGATGGACCGGTTCCCGGGCAGGGTCGACTCCGGGATCAGGAGCGGCAAGAGCCCGCAGGAGATAGTCGATGAGTTCCACAACTGGCTGATGACAGGCGAGGGGAGACAGATGATGCAGACGCCCCATCAGTGGCGGGGCATATGGTTCACGCCATTCCTGAGCATCACCTGCGGCAGGTGGGCCATCCACACTCCCGACCTCGAGTCCGAGCCGGAAGGCGATATCGTAGCCTACACAGGGACCCTTCCCGCGGAAGACGCCTCCTTCCGCGGCTTCAGTGTCAGTGCCAGCTACAATTCTTCTTATATGAAGCACGATGAATTCATAAAGAAGATCAATGGAGAGACGATTGAGCAGAAGCGTCAGGAGCAGATGCGCCTCTATGATGTTTTGAACAGCATAGATTACCGCCTTGCCGAGCCGAGGATGGACCTCTCCGTATCCGGCAAGCTGGAGGCCAAGGGCGACGAGGCGACCGTCACGGTCACCCTCGACCTGCCCGACCCTTCGCAGGGCAGATTCATCCCCGTGGAATACACCGAACTGACCGTGACATCCAGCGACCCGTCCGCCGTGTCCGTCTCCGAGTCCAAGGTCACGACCGACGGCGACGGCAAGGCCACCTTCAAGGTCAAGGTGCTCTCGGACGAGGCTGATGCCACCGTTACGGTCAACTATCATATGGAGAACCCCCTGTGGAAATTCGACGACGGGACCACCCAGGACGATGTCGTCGACGTCAACAAGTCCATACACGTGAGCGTCGCCGGCGAGCAGTGGGAAGCCACCTTCAGCATTGAGATAAAGCACACTATGTCGGTGACTGTCGAAAACTACCTCGGCTCGCTCGACAATCAGTACAATTTCCCGGACATTACATTCACCTACTGGTTCGGCGGCTCCATCCGGATGACCGTTGTCAAGGAGACCAGCACCGCGGCACAGTCTTATTTCGAGTCCACCGGAGAGTATCTCTCGGCTGACGAGTGGGCCGATCTGGGTGTCGATCCCGACAGCGAGGTGACCTACGACAGGATCAGGGGGACCTACAGCGTGTCAATCGACCCTTCCAAGGACGTGGACTATGATTATGCTGACCGCACGTGCTCCTGGCGCTCTCATCAGGAACTCCACGACGATCTGTTCAGCTGGGATCGCGACGAATACTACAATTCGACCCTGTCGTTCTCGATGAGTTTCCCAACCAACAACAGCAAGAGTGACGTAGCATTCGAGTCCACTGCCAACGACAGCAGGAAAATGACTCCGGTTCCTTTAGTCCCCTACAGCAGTGCGGTTTCTATGTCGGATCTTAATTGGTTATATGACAATGCCCTTCTGGTAGCTCGCCTGAACTCGACTCACACGTTATCTGTCCGCGTCGAGGACACCCTTGAGGGCCCGAGCAGCAACACCGAGACCAAAAACAGCGAAGTGGACGGCTTCCTTCTCCCGTCGAGTCTGCATTTCTCGCTTCAGGAAGGTACCCACACCCTCAGCTTCGAAGGTTCTGCTGCCGCATTTTCCGGTGCGCTCCCCGAGGTCTATATCGCTTTGGTCGAGTCCGAGCCTCCATATCCCGGCGACGGGGCCGAGGCCTGGATTACCAACCACAATAACACCAAGACCATCTCCGGCACGATAACTATCCATAAAGTCACTCCGGAGGAATGAAAAAACTCTTTCTTGTCGTTCCGTGCCTGAATGAGGCGGAGGCGCTGCCGGTGTCCCTGCCGCGGATGCTGGAGGTGCTTGACAAGTTGGACTCCGACGCAGTAGAGGCGGGCATCATCGTCGCCGACGACGGCAGCACGGACGGCACGGCAAGAGTACTCGAAGAGTTTCCGGACAAGCGCGTGCAGCACCTCCGGCTGGAGCATTCCGGCCAACAGGGGGCCATCCTCGGCGGCCTGAAGGCGGCGCTGGAGCAGGGCGCCGACGCCGTCATCACCCTCGACGCCGACCTGCAGGACGATCCTGCCGCCATCCCCGAGATGGTGCAGAAGTGGCTGGGCGGCAAGGATGTCGTCTATGGCGTACGAAATGCCAGAGGCTATGACACTTTTTTCAAGAAGGCCAGCGCCTGGCTTTTCTACTCTCTGATGCGCCTGGCCGACAGGCGGCACATAATGGGCCACGCCGATTTCCGCCTGATGAGTCGCCCCTGTATGGAAAGGATACTGGAAGTGGCGTCGCCGACCGGCGATCTTCTCCGCAACCTGGTCCCCACCCTGGGCTTTGACGGCGCAATCGTGCATTACGCAAGGGGCGACCGTTCGGCGGGGGAGAGCAAGTACGGCCTTTTCCAGATGATGCGTTTCAGCTGGAAGGGCATAGTCGCCCAGGTGCCGTTCTGTATGATAATCCTCTGCCTGGTGACTTTTGCGGCGTTCTTCCTGACATCGGTCGATTCGCCCCTGCACGACAGTATGGTGGCCCACGGACACTACGTCAGGCACGATTCGGCGTGGTATTTTATGTGCGGAAAAGCGTGGATGAACGGCCTGTCGCCCTACGTGGACTTCTCGGACTCGAAGGGGCCGCTGCTGTGGCTGTTTTATGCCCTGGCCTATCTGATATCGCCGCGCTCCTGGATGGGCGTGTTCTGGATCAACGCGCTGGCCTATATCGTCACCTCCTGCCTTCTGTTCAAGGTCAGTCTCCTGCTTACGGATTCCCCTAAGAAGTCGCTTTGGATGGGGATATTGCTCCTTCCCATTTACTTTATCCCGCCGTTTATATTCGACGACAAGGCCGAGGCCATCGCCCTCCCGTTTGTCGCGCTGTCGATGCTGATGGCCTGCAAGTCCGTTTACGGCAAGGGCGGCAGTTTCTTCTGGTGGGGCTTCGCCTTCGGGGCTATTGTCCTGATAAAATTCAACATAGCGGCGATGACGGGCATATTTTTCATCGCAATGGCCGTGCGGCTCAAGGGCTGGAAGGCGTTCTTCTCCTCCGCGGGCCTGGCACTGGCAGGATTCGCCGTCGCCGTGTTGCCGATAACGGCCTATTTCCTTTGGAAAGGCCTTATGGGGGCCTTTATACAGGAGTATTTCGTGACGACGTATGTCACTATGAGCAGAGTTATCGAACGCGGGGACAGCCTGTTTGCCCATAAAAAGGCCGTGAGCTATATGTGCCTGGCTCTCGCGGGGACTATATCATCGGCTTTCGTGCTCCGCAAAGGGAAATGGTTTCCGCCGGTCGCCCTGGCGTGGTTCTTTCTCTGCCTCGGGCCTTACGCCAGGACATATTATATGATTCCCGTAAATGTCCTTGCGGTATTTACCGCCCTTGTGATTGTCCGGTGCTTCGACGGCGATTTCGGCTACAGGCGCTACGTTTTCGGAGCGATAATAGCCGCCGCCGTCGTGTTCGTGGGTTCTACAAACCACAACAGCTATAAACGCGATTATTTCTATGGCAGGAATATGAACCTGTTCCGCGAAAGGGCCCGTGAGTACGTCGACCTGCTCTCCTCCGAGCACAATCCTCGCGTCCTTTACTGGCACTGCGGGGATCACGGATATGGAATCGAGGCCGAGGACCTGCCTGCCTGCAGGTATTGGGCTATGCAGGCGGGCCATACTCCTGAAATGGATGAGGAGCAGGAGAACTGTGCAAAAAATCTGCTGGCGGATTTTGTCTTCGTACATACATACGACAAACGTCGCCAGCAGATGCTTTTAGAATGGGGATATACCCATTGTTATAAACCGAGGTTCGGCACCTATCGTGTCTTCAGAAGGGGCCGGACGCAGGATTACCAGAGATCGTCAGGCTCCGCGGAGGACGAGGATTCCTCTTCATCTTCCGAAGATGAAGACTCTTCCTCTTCATAATATGAAGATGATTCTACCAGCTCTCCTTCGGGAGTGTAGTGCTGGCCCAATTCAACGTGGAAACCGTGCTCGATTGAAGTGCCGTGACCATCCTCGGCGAATACGGTCACGTCGCCTTCCCCGATGGCCTTGATGCCGACGATGTTGCCGGTCGCGGTCGTGCCGTCTTCGGACACGGTGGACTTCGTGACGTCGACAAAAGCGACTACGCCGGTCCTGGAGAGACTCCAGGAGATCTGCCCTGAAAATGCTTCGCCGGCCTGGTCACCAATCTTGCCGACTACGAGAGTCGCTTCGTCGCCAGGGCCCATTATGCCGGGGGAGTGGATGTTCTTCCAGTAATCGTAGTCGAGAATCGTTGCGCCGAATTCTTCGAAGGTTTGGGACTCCTTGGAACCCCCGTCGGACCTGTGGCATCCCACGACGATTATCCCCGTGAGTACAGCCAGGGCCGCTATTACAATCCAGATCTTTTTCATAGCTTAAAAGCTTTAATCCCACAAATTTATACACCCTCTTCCTAAAATGCAAAAATAAATGCTTTTTTGATTCAAAATCTTTTCATAATTTTGTCCTGATATGAAGGAAAAGACAAAGGACAGACTGGTCGTCGCCGCTTTCATCGTGGCAATCCTCGTGCTGGCCCTTCTGGCCAGGCTGCAGTTTCTGCCCCTAAAGTCGGGCGACTACAAGTTCTGCCTCTCCGCCTGGATGGATGCAATCCGTGAGCAGGGCGCCTGGGCGTCGCTCGGAAGGAGTTTTTCCGACTATTCTCCGGCCTATCTGTATATAATGTGCCTGGTCTCGGGCATCGGCAACACGCTGTATGCCCTGAAGGGCGTCTCGATCTTTTTCGACTACGCCGCAGCCGTCGTGATGTTCTTCCTCGCGGCCCGGCTGACAGGCTCCTGCCGCAAGGGCATTGCCGCTATGGCGGCCACCCTGTTCTGCCCCACGCTTATCATCAACAGTGCCTGGTGGTGCCAGTGCGACATCATCTATGTCACATTTATGCTGCTGTCCCTGCTCTTCCTGTTGAAGGACAAGGGGTGGCAGTGCTGCCTGATGCTGGGCATCGCATTCTCGTTCAAGGTGCAGGCGCTTTTCTTTCTGCCTCTGCTCGTCATATTGTGCGTCAAAGGCAAGACCATCAAGCTTTGGCACCTGCTTTTAGTCCCTGCCGTCTTTTTCGTTTCCGTTATTCCCGCGTGGATCGCGGGAGGGAAGCTGGGCACGCTTTTGACCGTGTATTTCCTTCAGGCGGGAGAATTCCCGTACGCGACCTTGCATTTCCCCAATATCTATGAGTTTCTCCACGAGACCAATATGTACTGGCATCACCTGAAGGAAGTCAGCGCATTCGGCGTGTATTTCTCTTTCGGTGTACTGGGGATTTTCGCTTTCTGGCTCCTCTCGGAGAGGTTCAGGACGACTCCGCAGCTTCTTGTCACGATGGCCCTGTTCTCGGTCTGCCTGGTCCTGTTCACTATGCCCCATATGCACGAGCGCTATGGGCTTTTCGTCGACATTCTGCTCATTGCCTATGCCCTGCAGCGCCCGGAGAAGATTCCTCTTGCGGTGGGCTATATTATGATATCCCTTCTCTCGTATATGCCGTTTATCAACCGGGCCAATGTCCTTCCGGGCATCTGGCTGGCGATAGGGATGCTGGCGCTCAATATTTTCCTCGGCAGGGACCTCGCCCGTCAGATTAAAGAAAACCGTATTGCAGGATGAAAGGAAGGTGGGCGGCGTTCGCAGCCGCGATGACGACGATAACCCTGTGGGGGATGTCCTATATATGGATGGACCGGTTGCTGGAGATGGAGATCCCGGTGGAGTTCTTCGTGCCGGTGAGGATAGCGCTTGCGGGCTTCCTGCTTTTCCTCCTCAACAAGGCTCTCCGTTATGATATGGCGATACGGCGGAAGGACTGGCTCAAGTTCCTGCTCCTGTCGCTCTGTAT
>JAFZME010000123.1 GCA_017553405.1 Bacteroidales bacterium | reverse complement strand
CTGTCGAGCGCCGCGAGGGAAGTCAGCTGTTCGGGCTTCAGACCGGAGTGGATCAGGGCGGTCAGGGGCGTGACGTCGGCGGGGTTGAAGATGACGACGACATGCTTGACGTCGGGGCAGTATTTCTTGATGTTGTCACCGAACTCGGCGGCAATCTGGCAGTTGCCCTTGAGGAGATCCTCACGGGTCATGCCTTCCTTGCGGGGCGCACCGCCCGAGGAGATGATAAACTTGGCATCCTTGAAGGCGACGGCGGGATCGGTCGTCCAGGTGATGTTGATACCGGGGAACGCGCAATGGTCCATTTCAGCGACGACGCCGCGCAGACCGGGCTCGTAAATATCATAAAGGCAGATATTGGAGGTAAGGCCGAGAAGGGCGGCGGTCTGGGTCATGTTGGAACCGATCATGCCGGCGGCGCCGACAATCAGGAGCTTTTCATCAGTTAAGAATTTCATATGACGAATAAATAATATGTTGTTTCGTTCGTAGCATGCAAATATAACAAATTATGTTGAGAGATTGGATGACTATTCCAAAAAATCACTATCTTTGCACCGTTAATTGTAATGACAGGTATGGAGCCTCCCAGTTCTGCCTTAGCAGGCCAATCCCTTTTCCCGGTCGCCGGTTCGGACGACCCTTTGTCGTGCATTGATCATATACTATGAGGTTTTACCCGCAGGATCCGTCCTGCCGGGCATTCATCCGTATCCGTCATTCGAGCATAAACATACATGGCACTTTATTTAAGAAAGAAACTTGACAACAAAGCCGAAATCGGCGTCTGGCAGATCACTGAGACCGAGGAGGAACTCATGGCCCTGAGTTCCATCCCGTCCGACGAGATGGAGGAGATTTCCTTTATCCGCAGCGAGTCCATGCGCAAGCAGCGCCTGGCCGTCCGCGCCCTTCTCGAAGAGATGTTCGAGGAGAAGGTCTACCTCAGCCACCACGACAACGGCAAGCCCTATATCGAAAACGACGCCACCAATATAAGCATTACCCATACCAACAAGTACGTTGCCGTGATTCTCCATCCGACCGAGGACGTCGGCATCGACATCGAGTCGCTGGACCGCGACTTCACGGCCGTCGAGAAGAAGGCCCTTTCCGAAGACGAGATCGACGACCTGGACGACGAGAAGCGCAACGAGCAGCTCGCCATCTACTGGTGCGCCAAGGAAGCCATCTTCAAGCTGGTCTCCGTCTACAACGTCGACTTCGCCGAACAGATCGAGGTCGAGCACTTCCGTCCGAAGGGCGAGGGTGAGCTCGAGGCGACCTTTATCGACAAGGACGAATACGAGGAGGAATTCGACCTCGAATACATGACCTTCGACAGGCACGTCCTGGTGTGGGTCGTCGGCTAGTGTTGATAACTTTTTTAATATAAAACAGAATTGTTTATATTTAGATAATTTCTAAATTAAACATAGACTTACTTCCCTGTTAATCACACAATTAACAGGGAATTTTCTTTTTTGTGGATAACTTTTCATCAGGTTTTGCGTATCATTTTAGCATTCCTCGATGTATCTTTGCTACCCGCAAGACTATCCGCAAAAAATAACCTAACCGAAATGATAGAATACGTAGTTAAGAGAGACGGCCGCCGCGTCGAATTCAACAACCAGAAGATCGTCGCCGCCATCCTGAAAGCCATGGCCGTCACCGAGAAGGGAGAGGACATCGTCCTCGCCGCGAAGATCGCAGACAAGATCTCCCACCTCAACAAACCCGAGATGAGCGTGGAGGAGATTCAGGACTGCGTGGAGAACGAACTCATGAACGGCCCGCGCCAGGAGGTGGCCAAGAAATACATCGCCTACCGCAACAAGCGCAGCCTGGCCCGCAAGGCCAAATCGACGGAGATCTTCCAGACGATCATCGAGGCCCAGGCCAACGACGTGACCCGCGAGAACGCCAACATGAACGCCGACACCCCGGCGGGCATGATGATGAAGTTCGCCTCCGAGTCGACGAAGCCCTTCGTGGACGAATGTCTGCTGGCCGACGACGTCCGTCAGGCCGTGGAGAAGAACTATATCCACATCCACGACAAGGACTACTATCCGACCAAGTCCCTGACCTGTATCCAGCACCCGCTCGACATCATCCTCGAGCACGGTCTCAAGGCCGGCCACGGCGAGTCCCGTCCCGCCAAGCGGATCGAGACGGCGAGCGTCCTCGCCTGCATCTCCATGGAGACCGTCCAGAACGAAATGCACGGCGGACAGGCCATCCCCGCCTTCGACTTCTATCTCGCCCCCTACGTCCGCAAGACCTTCGAGGAAGAGGTCGACAAGATCTCCGAAATGAGCGGTGAAGACTATTCCGCCCTCAAGGATGTCAAGCTCGACGACTACATCCGCCGCGACCTCGCCGGTCTCCGCGGCAGCGAGCGCGCCCTCCAGCACGCCATCAACCAGACCGTCGGCAGGACCCACCAGGCCATGGAGGCGTTCGTCCACAACATGAACACCATCCACAGCCGCGGCGGCAACCAGGTCGTCTTCTCCTCCATCAACTACGGCACCGACACCTCCGCCGAAGGCCGCTGCATCATCCGCGAGATCCTCAACACGACCTATCTCGGCGTCGGCAACGGCAGCACCGCCATCTTCCCGATCCAGATCTGGAAGAAGAAACGCGGCGTCAGCTATCTCCCGGAGGACCCGAACTACGACCTCTACAAGTTCGCCTGCAAGGTGTCCGCCCGCCGTTTCTTCCCGAACTTCCTCAACCTCGACGCCTCCTACAACCAGGACGACGCCTGGAAGGCCGACGACCCGAAACGCTATGAGCACGAGGTCGCGACCATGGGCTGCCGCACCCGCGTCTACGGCAACAAGTTCGGCCCGAAGACCTCCATCGGCCGCGGCAACCTCAGCTTCACGACCATCAACCTCGTCAAGCTCGG
>JAFZME010000122.1 GCA_017553405.1 Bacteroidales bacterium | reverse complement strand
TATTCCACCCACCAGACAGCCCACTGCTGGAAATATTTGAGGACATAGGGATTGTCGAGGTTCATATCCGGCATCGAGGGGACGAACCAGCCGCTCTCCTGACGCTCGCGGTCGGGCTTCGACGCGTGAGTGTCCATATACACGGAGAACTGGGCATTCATCTGGGTGTAGTTGTCGAAATGGTGGACCCAGTCGGGGCAGGGGGCGCTCTGCATCCACCAGTGGTCGGTGCCGCAGTGGTTGGTCACTATGTCCATTATGACCTTGATACCCTTCTCGTGGGCCTTCGCGACCATCTCCTTATAGAGGGCATTGTCGCCGAAACGGGGATCGATGTGGTAGTAGTCGCCGCAGGCATAGCCGTGATAGGACTCGAAATCCTGGTTGTCGAGAAGCATAGGAGTGGACCAGAGGGCCGTGACGCCGAGATCCTCGAGGTAGTCGAGGTGGTCGATGACACCCCGGATGTCGCCGCCGTGACGGGCGAGGGGCACTTCGCGGTCGCATTTCTCCTTTATCTCTGGGATACGCCACGCTTTGGCCGAGCCGTCGTCATAGGGACCGGCCTTTGAAGGCCAGCCGTCGTCGTTGTTCAGGTCGCCGTTGGCGAAGCGGTCTGGCATTATAAGATATATAAGGTCTGCCGTGGAGAAACTCTTACCGGCGTTCTTCTCGCGCTCCCTTATGATATAGGGATACTTGAACTGCCTGTGGGAGCCGTCCTCGGCCGTGAAGACAAGGGTGTAGACACCGGGCTTCGCGGAGGGGCTGATACGGATGTCGGCGAAGAGGAAGTCGGGGTTCTCCGGCTCTGTCTCCTTGACAACCTTGACGCCGGGAGCGCCGCAGATGCTGACATCGTACGAGGCAAGGTCCTTGCCCTGGATCATCAGCTGGAGAGGGGTTTTCATACCGACCCACCAGGAGAGGGGCTCTACTCTGACGACTTGCTCCGGGGTGGCTTCCGGAATGTCCGAAAGGTCCGGGGTGCTGCAGGCCGCCGCGAGGAGGGCCAGCAGAAGGATTGCGGGCTTTTTCATTACATTATTTCGAATATGCGTTCACGGACTTCCTCTATGGTGCCGGTGCCGTCGACCTCGCGGTAGCGGCCTGAGGCCTTGTAGAAGGCGATGAGGGGCTCGGTCTTGGCGTGATAGGTCGAGATGCGGTTGAGGATGATTTCGTCGCGGGCGTCGTCGGCGCGGCCTTCGATCTCGGCCCTGTGACGGATGCGTTCCATAATCATCCCGTCGGGGATCATTATGGACACGACACCGGTCAGCTTTTCGCCGCGGCGCTCGAGGATCTCATCGAGGGCCACTGCCTGCGCCTCGGTCCGGGGAAAGCCGTCGAGGAGGAAGCCGTCCACGCCTTTAATCGTGTTGAACTTGTCCTCGATCATACCCTCGACGACCTCGTCGGGGACGAGGTTGCCGGCATCGATGAGGGCCTTGGCCTGAAGGCCGAGAGGAGTCCCGGCGGCAATTTCGCCGCGGAGGAGCTCGCCGGTGGAGATGTGTTTGAGGTTGAATTTTTCAGCCATTGCCCCGGCCTGGGTGCCTTTCCCCGCACCCGGAGGGCCGAAAAGAATGTAGTATTTCATAATTTTAGTGCCTTACCGCAAATTTATGAAAAATTTGGAATAAATAATCCCGGGCTCTGCCACTTGGGGAGAGTCCGGGTATAAAAAAATATCGTCCCTCTCGGAGCGATATCTTTTTTTCTGCTGATGGGGAAAATTACTCGGCGACAGCCTCGACAACTTCCTCGGCGGCGGCAGCGCAGCTGTCGCAGCAAGCAGCGCAGGTGTCCTCGACGGCCTCAACGGCGTCCTCGACGGGCTCCTCAGCAGGCTGAGTGTTGTTGCAACCGCAAGAAACGGCGGCAGCCATCAGAGCCACAACTGCTAAAGACATAAATACCTTCTTCATGGTGAAATACTTTAACTAGTTAAACAATGGGTTTGCAAATTTTTGCGGGCGCAAAAGTAAAGTTAATTTTTCTTTTTTACAAGTTATTTGTATTTTTTCGCACAATTTCAGGCAGTTTTATGCCAAAAAAGGCAAATTTTCAGGAAAAATGGAGTTATTTTACTCATCAGACATATCGGCGGACACCGTGCGGCTCGACCGCGAAGAGTCCGGCCACTGCGTAAAAGTGCTGAGGCACAGGGCCGGCGACTCCGTCTCCGTGATCGACGGTCTCGGGGCTTTGCTTCACTGCACATTGCTTGATGCGGATCCCCGCGAGGCGGTGCTTCGGATCGACTCACGCGAAGAGGGTTGGGGCGCACTCCCCTACCGGCTCACCATCGGCGTCTGCCCGACCAAGAACACCGACCGCTTCGAGTGGGCAGTCGAGAAGGCGACCGAGTTCGGCGTGGACTGCATCGCGCCGCTCATCGGGGAGCGCTCCGAGCGCCGCATCTTCAAGCCCGAGCGCGCCCGCCGCATCGCCCTCTCCGCTGCCAAGCAGTCCCTCAAGGCCCGCATCCCCGCCATCCCC
>JAFZME010000121.1 GCA_017553405.1 Bacteroidales bacterium | reverse complement strand
CCGACCTTGCGAACGTTTCTTCCGACAAGACGGTCGTCCTTTGCGTCCATATCCCCATAGTTTCCTGCCAGAGCGGGGATAACGTGTCAAAGGTGATGGCGCTGCTGAAGGGCTTCTCCCACGCCGAGATATTCTCCGGGCACACCCATTATATACGAAATGTCACCGACGTCGGCGGCTCCGGCATCTACGAGCACGTCCACGAGGCCCTTTGCGGTGTGTTCTGGTGGTCCAACATCGCGGTCGACGGTGCTCCCAACGGCTATTCGATCTATGAATTCTCGGGTGGCGGCATAGTGGATTCCTGGTTTACCGGCGTCAACAACCAGATGAATACCAGAGACTACCAGATGCGCATCTACCGGGGCGGCGTGAAGTACGGCGGACAGTATATCTACTTCCAGGATCCGCACCCTTCCAGTGTGCTGCTCATCAATGTGTTCAACAGCGACGCCAACTGGAAGGTGGAGGTCTATGAGGATGACGTGCTCGCCGGCGAGGCGGTCCTGATGCCGGCTAACAGGGAGACGCACTCGGAAGCTATGTATTCCACGGTTACCTACGGGGTGGATTCCTCACAGGACTGGTGGTCTTCATGTTACCATCTGGGCGTGCTGGGCAAGGGCTTCAAGAACGGTAACCTGCAGTCCGGTAACTACGACTATATGGACCGCTGCTACCATATGTACAAGTACACGATGCAGAACCCTTCCGCCTCGATAAAAGTAGTAGCGACTGACTCTTTCGGCAATCGCTACACCTGTACGGAGGTCGTTTCCTCCGACTGCTGGTATCCTCAGTATATGCGGCTCGGGAATGTATAGACGTTTGTCATTCCGAGCGAACGCGAGAGAATCTAATATTCTATATACACAAAAGAATCCGGCTCCAGCGCGAGCAGGAGCGTGCCGTCGGGCTGTAGGGCGACGGGGTACTCCGTGTACATACTGAACGGGTCGGTGATGTGGCAGCGGACGCGTTCGTCGAACTTGCTGCCGTCTGCGAGCTTCACCACGACGTCCTTGACCGCCGTGATGTTGTCGTCCATCACATAGCGGCTCACGAGTATGCCGAGGCGGCCTTCCGCATTGCGGGCGGCGGTAACGCGCACGTCGGGGATGTCGCATCCGGCCTTGACCTGGGTGCCGAGGGTTTTGAGCTTGCCCCAGGCATAGATGGCCCAGTAGCTCCAGATGGGGGTGTCGCTGAGCTGGTCGAATAGACCGTTAAACCTGGTGCCGGGAGTCCAGACATAGTACATAAGCATATCCGTGGGCGTCTCCTGGCAGATCTGCATCGCGGCGCACACGAAGGCTCCGGCCTTCGGGGAAGACATCGTGCGGGCCGAATACGGATAGTCGTCCGTCCAGCTCTTGATGTAGTTCCACTCGTTGAGGAAGGATTCCGTTTTGTCGTAGCCGTACTTGTCCAGGAGGGCGCGCACCTGATAGGCATAATCAGCATAGATGGTCGGGTCGCTCTCGTAGATGTGCCAGGCGAAGAAATCCAGCGGGACCTGCCTGCGCTTCATCTCGGAGAGAAGGAGCTCATACCAAACCGGTATTGTCCTGACTCCCGGATCCGTGCCCGACATCGCCGGGCCGCCGATAAGAAGGTCGGGGAAGCAGCCCTTCAGGTGCTTCACAGCCACCTCGAAGAAGTCGTAGAACTCCTCGGGGGAGCCGGCCCAGCAGCGCGGGTCGACCTTCCACTTGTCGTTGTCCCACTCGAGGTTGGGCTCGTTCCATATTTCCCAGTACTTGATGCCGTAATGGAAGCCGTCGGCCCATCCTTCGTTGTA
The DNA here is from genome assembly GCA_017553405.1 of Bacteroidales bacterium. Classification (GTDB taxonomy): domain Bacteria; phylum Bacteroidota; class Bacteroidia; order Bacteroidales; family UBA932; genus Cryptobacteroides. Next base: position 2,650 of record JAFZME010000121.1, on the reverse strand, counting down.
ATGGCGGATGATGTGCTCGGCGACCTGAGCCCATTTCTTATTGTCCTTCGGAGGATAGATGTTGTACTTTTTAAGAGGCTGGTTCTCAATGCTTTGCCCGAGGCGGAAGAAGACCTCCACGCCGGCGTCCTGGATGCTCTTGACGTACCTGTCGGTGAGGGTGAAGTCGTAGGACTCCGGCTTGTTGGGATTCTTCGAGAAATCCGGGAAAATAATTGAAATGTCCACGACGTGCTCGCCGTAGGCGCTGTAGCCGGCGGCATCGTGGTTGCGCGAATACCCCACGTTGGCGGCGCGGAAATAGCCGGTCGTGCCGGTGTAGACCTGCTCCGCGTTGTTGATGCGCGGGCCGTTGTTGACGGCGTTCATCCGCTTGATGGGGCCGATGGTGGTCTCGGGGGAGACGGTGACCTGCGCCGAGAGGCTGATGCCGGAGAGCAGCAGGGCCAGTGTCAGTATCTTTTTCATTTGAGAAGCACGCTGTTTTCACGTTTTACAAACTGGATGGGAATGCCCGAAGGGTCGCGCATCATCGCACCGTCGAAGCCGGGGGATTTCTCGTGGACTACGAGAGTGGCACCTGCCTTGGTAAGGCGCTCTATGTCGGCGTCGACATCCTTGGATATGAACCCGAAATGGAGGGTGAGGGGATCCATCGAAGCGTAGTCGGGGGCGACGGGCTGCGTCTTGGCGCGGTACATCTCGATGGCCACGCGCCCGCTGGCGTCTACGATGAAGGTTGTGTGTGTCTCATCGTCTTTCTGGCGGGTGATGGTGAAACCGAGGTTGTCGCACCACCACTTGGCGGTGGCGACGGGGTCTGCTACGTCAATGGCGGGATGTTCGAGGACGAAGCCGTCCGGGTTGACAAGGTCGTTTCCTTTCTGTTTACATCCGAACAGGGCGAGGAGGGAAGCAAATGTGAACATAATTTTTCGCATAATATATGGTTTTAATTTTTGACGGGGTAGAGTCTGGTGATGAAACGCTGGGGGCCGGAGCCTTTGGCCCGGTCGACATCGAGGCGGATGACGGGACGCTCCTGCCTGGAGTGCATCGCTTCGCTGTACCAGTCCTTGACGATACGGGCGCCGGAGCCGTGCGGCCCCAGAACGACTATCCTTAATCCTGCGTCGCCGTCTTTATATAAATATTCGCAGGGGCCGGTCTCTTCCAGGGAGCCTTCGCCAAAGCAGTTGCGAAGCGTCAGGTGCCCGCCGGCCGGGCCGGAGACTTCATCCACGATTTCAAAGTACTTTTCGTCGATGAAGGATATGCTGCGGCGGCGCGTAAGGCCCTCGTAGGCCTCGTGCTCCACGACAAGGCGGTTGGCCTCGGGATCCCATTCTATGACCTTCGGCTGAGGGTCGTCGTAATCGCGGTCGTCAAGGGTGACGGCGTTGTGGCGCGCCGTGGCTTTGAAATAGGCACGCTGGCGCTCGATCTCCTCGTCGCCGGAGTAGGTGTAGGCGCCGGCGTCGGGCATCAGGACCTTGCCGCAGGCCCAAAGCTCGAAGGTCCCGAAGTCGGGCTGCGCGTGCCACATCCCGCGCTCAGTGGCCTTGACGGGCATTATTATGCTGTCGTCGGATCTCCCATTTCTGAATGTGTAGAATCCGCTTTCCGGATGGCCTGAAGTTTTTAACGAGGGTTCTACGCGGGAAGTACAGTAACTGTTGACATTGTTCAGGAGCTCATCGTCCGCAAGGTCGTCGTGGCGGCGGGCGTCGCTGAAGCACGGGTGAGTCCCGTCGGGGTAGCGATAGTCGAGATAGTAGTTGGTCATCCTCACCAGCTGCTCGAGGAGCTCCGGGGGGAAAAGGTCCTTGCGGCCGTTTTTCAGGGCCGCCTGGATGGCGTCGTCATAGGATTGAACGAAGCCAATGTGATAGCCTGGGTCGAGCTCGAAATGGCAGCCGTCCGGGTAGGACTGGCGGGTGATTTCACTAGCGAGGTTGTCCACGCCCGCCTTGACCCAGGACTCGGCGTCCTTGAATTCGGGGAAGCACAGGCCGGCGCGGAGAATGCCCGAAGACTGATGGATCAGGTGATTGCCGGCGGGGCTGAACGAGCCCATCAGCACTGACGCGTGCTGGTGATAGGCTTTCAGAAACTCCAGCAGGAATTTCGGCGTGAAGTGCCGTGAGCCCTTGAAAAGGGACAGCTGCCTCGGCCATCTCAGGAGACGGATCCCCACTTCCAGCGGCCTCCAGGCAAAACATTCGTTGGGGGAGTCGACGTCGATGGTGCCGCTGCTCACCGTCCCGTGCTGGTCGATGCCGAATGGCTTGTAGGGGTTCTTCCGGCCCCAGTCGCGGAACTCCCTCACATACTCACGGGCGTATTTTTCCTTGCCTGTCGTGCGGAAGGCCTTGCCGAGCGCGGTCCACCAGCCCTGCCGGTGGAGCTGCACGCGCATCTCGATGTCCTTGACGGGCCAGTACTGCCAGTCGATATTTCTGCCGTAATTCCAGACGGGGTCCTCCAGCACGTGGAAGGTGTGCTTCAGCGCGTCGTCGGCCCACAGCAGGTCCGTCTCCGAGGCCTCCTCCGACTCCTGCCCCGGGATGTAGACGCCCTCCCTCGTACGGTAGTATCTGAGCAGCTCCCGTGAGGCCCTCTTCCACCGCCCCTTCTCGCACGCCGCCTT
>JAFZME010000120.1 GCA_017553405.1 Bacteroidales bacterium | reverse complement strand
GCGTGGCCCCCGAGGTGGTTATCCTGCCGGCGGAGGAGATTGCAAAGATCAATTTCCCGGCGAAATCGCGCAAACCGGTCAAGTTCATCGATTTGAGGTAATTATGGGCAAGTTCTTTATCTGGATATATCGTTTTTTCACCGGCCGCAGATGGATGCTCTACGGCATAGCGGCGCTGACTTTTGCCGTGTTCGCTTTCTTCGCCTCCAAACTGAAGTTTGAGGAGGACCTGGCGAAACTTCTCCCTTCCTCCGGCAGCGAAGACAGCGGCCTGGTATTCAATAACCTGAAGATAAAGGACAAAGTCTTTGTGCAGTTCAAGGCCGACTCGCTAGGCCATCAGGAGCTGGCGGCGATTGTGGATGAGTTTATGGACTCGCTTGACGTGACGTCCCTGTATGCCATCGGTCCTGACGATGCTCTGGGACTTCTCGACTATGCGCTCTGTCACGTCCCTTCCTTCGTGGACGAGAGCCTCTATCCGGCGATAGATGAAGCGATTGCGAATGTCGACAAAACTATGGAGCACAATGCTGAGCTCGTGATGGCCGACTGGACCGGCAGCGCGACCCAGATGGTCGCTACCGACCCTTTCAACCTCAAATCCCTTCTCCTCCCTTCCGGAGCCTCGGCCGGATTCACGGTCGTTGACGGACACTTGTTCTCGCCGGACTCGACGGTCGCCCTGGCGTTCATTTCGCCGGACTTCCAGTCCTTCGATTCGAAATCGACCACGAAGCTGATAAAGGACCTGCGTCGGCGGAAGGCTGCCGTCTGCGAGGCTCATCCGGAGGTGGAAATCCTTATGCACGGAGTGCCGGTTCGAAGCGCCGACAACGCCGGAATGACAAAGCGCGACCTCTGGCTCAGCGTCGGGATTTCGATGCTGCTTATCCTTGTGGTGCTGTTTATCGCCTTCAAGGGCCTTGGCATAGTCTGGCAGAATATCCTGCCGGTCGTCTATGGCGCGGCGTTCTCTATGGCTTGCTTATATTGGATTAAGGGCGGAATGTCCTTCCTGGCCCTTGGCATCGGCTCCGTCGTGCTCGGTGTGGCGCTCAGCTACTGTCTGCACGTGATTATCCACCAGAGATATGTCGGTTCCGTCGAGAAGATGCTTTCGGATGAATCGACGCCGGTCTGTCTTGGCTGCATAACGACCATCGGCGCATTCCTAGGTCTGCTTTTCACGGAGAGCGAACTGCTCCGCGATTTCGGCCTTTATGCCACATTCGGGCTCATAGGGACGACTTTCTTCGCTCTGGCGTTCCTTCCGTCGATGCTCTCGGAAAAGGACACGGCCCGCACTGAGAAGATCTTCTCCCTGATAGGGAAAGTCAATTCCTTTCCTTACGACAGGAAATGGTGGATACTCGCAGCCGTCGGCGCTCTGGCCCTCGTCGGCTTCGTCTTCTCGCCGAAGGTGAAATTCGACAATGATCTCGCACACATCGGCTATGTCGCCGACGACGTCCGCCGCTCCGACGCGCTCTACGCCGAAAAAGTCCTCCACGGCAACCTCCAGCGCCACTACGCCGTGGCAGGGGAGTCCCTCGACGAGGCCCTCACGGCCAATCTCCGGCTCGCCGCCCTCCTTGATTCCCTCCGCGCTGCGGGCGACATCGAGTCCTACGCTCCGGTTGTCCCGGCGCTCTTCCCGACGATGGCTCTCCAGCAGGAGCGCATCAACGCCTGGAAGGCCTACTGGACTCCCGCGAAGGAGGCCGAGGCGAAGGCGGCCCTGACGGCATCAGCAAAGCGCCACTCGCTCTCTCCCGATATGTTCGAGCCTTTCTACGCAATGGTGGAAGGGGAGTACGAGCCCGGCGACCTCTACGCCAGCGGCGTCGTCCCTGAAGGCCTGCTGTGCAATTTCATCGAGGAAAGCGGCGGGAAGTTCCTGATATTCAATTCCGTGGAGCTCCTTCCGGAGAATAAGGACAAGGTAGATGCCGCAGTGGACGCCTCCGGCGGCCCGGTCGTCGTGGATCCGCTGTTCTACACCGGCAATATGATCGAACTCGTCCACCAGGATTTCAACACGACTCTTCTCATTTCGTCGATCTTCGTGTTCATCGTCCTCCTGCTCGCGTTCCGCAATATCTGGATATCGCTTCTGTCGTTCCTCCCGATGTTCCTCAGCTGGTATGTAGTCCAGGGCCTTATGGCACTCTTTGGCCTGCAGTTCAACCTGATAAATATCGTCATCTCAACCTTTATTTTCGGTATCGGAGTCGACTACAGCATATTCGTAATGAACGGTCTCCTCGCCGACGCGAGAGGGGATGACAAGACACTTCTGGATTACCACAAGGGAGCCATCTTCTTCTCTGCCTTCGTACTGATAGTCGTGGTCGTGTCTATGCTTTTCGCCCGCCACCCCGCCGTTCACTCCATCGGCGTCTGCACCCTCATCGGAATGGTCACCACCATCCTCCTCACCTACACCCTCCAGCCCTTCCTCTTCCGCCTTATGCTCAAGTCCCCCTGGCTGAGCAAGAGCATCCTGAAGCGGTAGCGTCTGTTATTCCGAGCGAACGCGAGAGTATCTCCTTTCAGGGGAATGAAAGATTTATAAATTTTATCTACCCCAAGAAAAAAATCCGGGTACCCCAAAAAACAATTTTTGTTTTTTATACTCGAATCGGGGAAAATCCTATATTATTGCTGTCGGAAATAAAAGAAAAAACCCGGATTCATCACCAGCACATATGTCTGGGAG
>JAFZME010000119.1 GCA_017553405.1 Bacteroidales bacterium | reverse complement strand
CTCGACAACCAGGATTTCGAGTCCTATCACGGCTATGCCTGCGGCGACTACTACCACATCGATCCCCGTTTCGGCGACAATGCCCTCTATAAGGAGATGGTCGCAAAGGCCCACGAGAAGGGTATAAAGGTCATAATGGACATAGTGACCAACCATTGCGGCACCGACCACTGGTGGATGCAGAGCGCCCCCTGCCCCGACTGGGTCCACCATTTCGACAACTACACCCAGATGAACGCCCAGTTCTCCGTGTATATGGACACTCACGCGTCTAAGCCCGACCGCGAGCGTCAGGAGAGCGGCTGGTTCGTCCCCTCGATGCCGGATATGAACCTCGACAATCCCTATGTCCTCAAATATTTCCAGCAGTGGGCTGTCTGGTGGGTGGAATATGCCGGCCTCGACGGCCTCCGCGTCGACACCTACCCCTACAACGAGCCGGAGCCGATGAGCCGCTGGTGCGAGGCCGTGCGCAAGGAATATCCCTGGATCAACATCGTCGGCGAATGCTGGGACACCTCCATCCCCCAGCTCGCCTACTGGCAGGACGACAACCCCAACAAGGACGGCTTCGACTCCAACCTGCCGTCGATAATGGACTTCCCCCTCAGGGATGCTATGATCGCGGCCCTCTGCGAGGACACCGTCTGGTGGAACGAGGGTATGACGCGTGTCTATAACATTATAGCCCAGGACTTTGCATATAAGGACCTGGACAATATGATGATATTCTTCGCCAACCACGACCATCCGCGCACCGGCGACATCTTCCGGGCCGACCCGGCGAAGATGAAGCTCGCAATCGGTATGCTCGCGACACTTCGCGGCATCCCGCAGCTCTACTACGGCGACGAGATGATGTTCCTCGAGCGCCCGGGCTTCGGCAACGACGGCTCGAAGCGCATCGACTTCCCGGGCGGCTGGGAGGGCGATCCCGTCAATCTCTTCACGGAGGAAGGCCGTGCCGAAGCCGCCGGCAGCTACAAGGAGCTCCACGATTTCACGAAGACCCTCCTCCGCTGGCGCAAGGATAAGGATGTCATCCACCACGGCAAGACCCTCCACTTCCTCTCCAGGGAGAACCGGGGACAGCGCAATATCACTGAGAACACCTACGGCTATTTCCGCTACGACGACAAGGACACCGTCTATGTCTTCGTCAACAACACTCTCGATGACAAACCCCTGCCGTGGCACCGCTACGGCGAAATCTGCCCTTCGGAAGTCTCTGCGAGGGATGTCGTCACGGGCGAGGAAATCGTCCTTTCCGACTCTGTCTCAGTCCCCGCGAAATCCATCTTAGTTGCAGAATTCTAAAATATTACATAATTTTGCATATTAAACCATTATTAACTATTCAAAACAAATGAAAAAAAGACTGTTTATCTCTGCGGCTCTTCTGCTTGTCAGCGGAGTGCTCGCAATGGCTCAGATCTCGACCGGCGAGCCGTCGGCTGTAAAGATCAAGACCGGCAACCGTCCCGATAAAGGTACCTTCGGTATCTTTATGGGAAGCGGTATGGACTTCGGTTCATTCATCAACAACGACGGAAGTGACGACTATGTCCTCCCTCTTGTCAACATCAAGTATTTCTTCACCGACAAACTCGAAGGCCGTATCGGTCTCGACATCTATCGTCACGATGTCAATCTCAGCGGCAAGAAATACAAGGCGGTAACCGTGCCTCCGGCAGATGATGCCGAATCGGCCAAGTTTGTCAACAATGAAGGCAGCGGCAACGCAATGCTCTGGCCCGGTATCGCCTACCACTTCACCAAGCACAACATCCTTGATGTCTACTGCGGCGCCGAACTTCCCCTCGGTCTTACCTCCGCCAGCAGCAAGAGTGTTTCCGGCGATCCGTCAGTCATTGTGAAGTCTTCATCCTGCGCCTTCAATATCGGTCTTGGCGCCTTCATCGGCCTCCAGGCCTTTGTCGGCAACCTCCCTCTTGCCATCGGTGTTGAATATGGCCTCTACGGCGCCTACGCTTTCGGTCTCAAGACCAAGCACGTCCGCACCGACGAAAACAGCAAGAAAGTCTGGTACACCAATAATATGTTGATGTACGACCCCGACACCGGCAATCCTATTCCGTCGAGCGTAACCGATCCTTTCGAGAAGCTCCACGTTGGCGAAGGCTATATGGGCAACCAGCTCCGCTTCACCATTTCCTACTACTTCAAATAATAACTGGTTGAAGGTATGAAAGCATTAAAGTACATCGTTGCTATAGCAGCAGTCGCGATAGGTCTCACCTCTTGCGGCGTTATGAAGACCAACACCCCCGGCCCCAGCCCGTCGGCGCGTCTCAACATCGATCTCAACCAGCTTCAATACCTCGGCGAACAGGAAATCACTGTCACATTTGACAAATATCTCGGTATTTTCAAGAAAATCAGGACCATCAACGGCGAAGATTTCGACAGATCCGTCCGAGTGTATTCATACATCCCCAACCTCAGCCCTCACCTCTATCGCGCCGCTTCGGTCGTGTATGAGGCTTTCCCCCAGGCCGACTATTTCATAGTCTCCAGGCAGACCTCCACCCGTACCCTCCTCTTCCTCGGCTCCGAGGTGGAGATGAAGGCCACGGTCAAGGCCTACAAGAGGGTGAAATAATCCTTTGATGAAGAGGTTTCTACTCGCAATTGTCGCAAGCATCGCGCTCGTATCTTGTTCTGAGCGCGATGCTTCCGACATTGTCGTATTCTTTACCCAGTCCGCCGACACTGTCAACGTCGGCGCCAAGGTGGATTTTCTCGTCCAGGCGTTTACCATCCACGAGAAAATCACCAAAGTAAGTTTCGCCTCCTTTGACGAGACTTTTGGCTTCACCGATCTCGGTTTCATCGAGCCCGACGCGGCTTCCTGGCAGGACCATTTCTATTATGAAGCCCCCTCCCTTGCCGCCGACACGGCAAAGGTCCGCATCAAATTCATAGTTGACGACAACCTTGGCCACAGCGTCACCGAAGAGGCCCGTCTGGTCGTCATCTCAAAGGACCGTCCTCTGGAAGACCATTCAGGTCTTACGGTCCATTCCGCCTCCTACGGCTCTGACGACGGCTTCTGCCTGAAGACCAGGCAGATTATCTCCAGCCTCACCGCCGACGATTCTGAGAAGGACATTCTCCTCGCCGACGACGGCTCCGTCTCCACGGCGACGGACGTTGTATTCTCACTGGTTCCCTCGTTCAACTACCCCGAAGCGACCAGGAAGAGCGTAGAGAACACATTCAATGCCCTCAACAAGACAATCTCCCTTTCCGCTCTCAAGGTCGACGACGTTTTCCTCGTCGGCCGGAAGGACCTCGAGACGGGAGCGATGACGCCTTGGGGCGTTTTCAAGGTGATGGCCGTTTATGAAGAGGGCGGCGGCGTCCGCCTCGTGCTCAACTACAAGTTTATTTAGATCTCCAATGACACGTGGATTAAATGCATTGAGAGGCGGTCTTGTGGCCGCCCTTGTACTTTTTGTTTCGTGCGGTCCCCGCTTAGAAGTCCTTTCCAGGGAGGATCTGGCTTCGCCGGACGGCCTTCTGACCGCCGCTTTCGAACTCTCCTCCGACGGCACTCCGTTCTACTCGCTGAGCCGCGACGGAGCCGAGGTCATCGCCCGGAGCGGACTCGGCTACGTCCTGACCGACGGCCGCGACCTTACCAAGGGCTTCGCCCTCGACGGCGTGGAGCGCGACTCCTTCGACGAGGCCTGGACCCCCGTCTGGGGCGAGGAATCGGAGATCCGCAACCACTACAACAGCCTCCTTGTCAAGCTCTCGCGCGAAGACGGAGTCAGGATGGACATCCGCTTCCGTCTCTACGACGACGGCCTGGCCTTCCGTTATGAATTCCCGGCCGACAACGCCCTGGTCTATTTCGACGTCAAGGAGGAGATGACGCAGTTCGCGATGACTGGCGACCACATCGCCTGGTGGATTTCCGGCGACTACGACACTCAGGAGTATTCATATACAAAGAGCCATCTCTCCGAGATAGCGCTGCTCTCCGATGGAGCCCGTATGGGCAACGCCTCGCAGACGGGATTCTCCCGCACCGGCGTCCAGACGGCTCTTCAGATGAAGACTGCCGACGGCCTCTATATCAATATCCACGAGGCGGCGGTGGTGGATTACCCCACGACCAATCTTGATTACAACCCGGCCGACAGGACGTTCACGACCTGGCTCACTCCCGACGCCCTGGGCGTCAAGGGGCGTCTCCAGGCCCCCTGCAGGAGCCCCTGGCGCACTGTTATGGTCGTGGACGATGCCCGCAAGGTGCTCGCCTCGAGGCTGATTCTCAACCTCAACGACCCCTGCGCCATCGAAGATGTCAGCTGGATCCACCCTGTCAAGTATATGGGCGTCTGGTGGGAGATGATATCCGGTTCCGGCAGCTGGAGCTACACGGATGAATTCCCCTCCGTCCGTCTTGGTGAGACCGACTACACCAAGGCCACTCCCAACGGCCGCCATAGCGCCAACAACGAAAATGTCCGCCGCTACATCGATTTCGCCTCTGAGAACGGCTTCGACGCCATCCTCGTCGAAGGCTGGAACGAGGGTTGGGAGGACTGGTTCGGCCACCAGAAGGATTTCGTCTTCGACTTCATCACCCCATATCCCGATTTCGACATCGCAGCGCTCAATGCCTATGCCCATTCGAAGGGGGTGCGTATAATTATGCACCACGAGACTTCTTCATCCACGGTCAATTATGAGCGCTGGATGGATAAGGCATACGACCTTATGAACCGCTACGGCTACGACGCCGTCAAGAGCGGCTATGTGGGCGACATCATCCCTTACGGAGAGCACCATTATTCGCAGCCGCTTATCAATCACTATCTTACGGCCATAAAGAAGGCTGCGGACCACCATATTATGGTCAACGCCCACGAGGCGGTCCGCCCGACCGGCCTCTGCCGCACCTGGCCCAATATGATAGGCAATGAATCCGCGATGGGCACTGAGTTCCGCGCCGCCATTCCTCCGGGCCATTCGGCGATTCTTCCGTTCACCCGCCTCCAGGGCGGTCCTATGGACTACACCCCCGGCATCTTCGAGCAGGACCTTTCCGTGCTCAGGCCGGGCGACAACTCCCGCCTGCGCGTGACCATTTGCAACCAGCTGGGAATTTACGTAACGTTCTATTCCCCGCTTCAGATGGCCGCGGACGTGCCTCAGCACTATGCCAAATTCCCGGATGCATTCCAGTTCATCAAGGATGTCGCGGTGGACTGGGACAAGAGTGTCTACCTCGAGGCTGAGCCGGGCGAAATCATCGTGACGGCCCGCCATCCGAAGCTGTCCAGCATCAACGCCTCGGCTGAGAGCCTTGCGAAGCTGCCCGACGGCAAGAAGGACG